>JBEKLU010000044.1:0-40609 GCA_050010035.1 Roseiarcus sp. | reverse complement strand
GAAACTGCGAAAGCGATCGACCCTTGGCCATTGCGCGCCCCGTCGCGGCCGCCTCGAACGGCGACTCAACTACGCCCGCATACCACATCTAGAGGCACCTGGGACAGCGGGATAAGCCACGAACTCGATAGTCGCTTAGGCAACGATAACGTCGACACCGTTGGATGGGCGAATAGACGCCATGAGCACTTGGTACGTTGAGCAACGTCGATTGCCGCGCGTTGAGCTAAACGCCGCGGGGAGAGTGATTTTGGTCTCGCACGGTTTGCGCATTAAAGAAAGCATCGGCTGTACAGTGATCGATATTTCGGTGGGCGGCGCGCTCATCGACACGGTTTCAGTCGTGGACGAGCGGGAATTTTACCTGGAAGTGGACAACGATCCTGGAAAACTGCAACAATGTTTGGTCGTAAGACGTATGGGCGCCAATCGGGTCGGGGTGAAATTCATTTAGATAGAGCTGTCTGAAGAACGACTCATAGCAACAGCCGCAAATATTCACAGCCGCCACGGGCGGCTTGTCCCGGCCATCGCAAGGCGATTGCGAAGCAATCGTCGGCGCCCGTCGTCGTCGCCAAACCCTCGCGGCTGGTCGCTGCGCCACGGCGCGGACGCCCGCGCAAGGCCGGGCGTGACGGGGATACGCCTCATCTCGACTCCTCGGGGCGCGAGACCGGCCATGAGGGCGGTCGGCCGTTGCGCCGATCGCCGGCGCCGCCTCGGCTCGCGCGGCGGCGCGCAGGATCGAGAAACTGCGCAGGGATGGTTGCCCAACCCCCTGGTGAGCGCCATGTCGTCGTCACATGCGCGCCGGGTTCCGATTTTCCCCGCCGGCGTGAAACAAACCCGCCCTCGGGCGCGTATCGGCGGCAGGCTTGTCAAGCCGCCGCTGGAGGATAGGGTCGTCGCCATGCCGAGGTTGAGAGCCCCCTGGAGAGAACGCAACGGGCGCTTTTCCCCGCTGAAGGCGATCGTGTTCGCCCTCCTGCTCGCGCCCGCCGTCTGGATCGCCTTCGAGGCGGCGACCGGGATGCTCTTTCCCAAGCCGGTCACCGAGATGATCCATCGCGCCGGCGAGTGGGCGGTGCGCCTCCTGCTCATTTCGTTGGCGGTGACGCCGCTGCGCCGCTTCGCGCAATGGCCGAAGCTGATCGCGGTGAGGCGAATGATCGGCGTCGCGGCGTTCGCCTACGCGCTCGCGCATCTCGGCCTCTTCGTCGTCGACCAGAAGTTCGATCTTCTGCACGTCGGCTCGGAAATCGCGCGGCGCTTCTATCTCACCATCGGTTTCACCGCGTTGCTTGGCCTTGCCGCCCTGAGCGCCACCTCGACCGACGCGATGATCCGGCGCCTGGGCGCGGCGCGCTGGAACGGTCTGCACAAGCTCGTCTACGCGATCGCGGCGCTGGCGATCCTCCATTTCTATATCCAGAAGAAACTCGACGTTTCCGAGCCGGCGCTGATGATGGGCCTGTATTTCATCCTCATGCTGGCGCGCCTGTTGCACAGCCGCGGCTGGCCCGCCTGGGGCGTCGTCGCCGGTTCGGCGCTCATCGCGCCGCCGGCGACCGCGCTTCTCGAGGCGACTTGGTACGCGCTGGTGCGCCACATCGACTTCTGGGAAGTCCTGAGCGCCAATTTCGATCCCGACATGTCGCCGCGGCCGAGCCATTTCGTCGCGCTCGCCGGCCTCGCCTTCTTCGTCCTCTACGCCGCGCGCAACTGGCGGCTGCGCAGGGCGTCAGCGGTCCTTGCCGGCGCCGAATAGGAACGGCGCGACGTCGGCGACTCCAGGCGGCTTGTCGATGGCGAACGGGGCGGGGCGGCACACCGCCAGCGCGGAGAGGCCGACGCGGGCGGTGAGCAGGCCGTTGAGCACGCCCTCGCCCATGCGCGCCGAGATGCGCGAGGCGATGGAGTGGCCGACGAGCTGCTGCACCAGGCCGTCGCCGACCGCCATGCCGCCGGTGATCGCGATATGGGCGAAGATCGAGCGCGCGAGCTTGACGAAACCGAAGAAGCCCGGCCGGCCGCCGTAGAGTTCGGCGATGCGGCGCACCAGGCGGACGATCTGCGCGACGACGAAGATCATGTCGAGGACGGCGCGCGGGCTGATCGCGGTGACCATCGAGACGCGCCGCGCCGCCGCCGCGATCTCGGCTTGCGCCTTGACGTCGAGCGGGCGCAGCAGCGCGCGTTCGGCGATGTCGATGAGGTCGCGCCCGTCGACGATGGCGCCGCGGGCTTCGGCCACCTCGGCTCTCGCGCGCGCGGTTTCGGCGCGTCCTTCGTAGAGCGCGGCGAGCTTGCCGACCAGCGCGCGCGCCGCGACGCGATCGTCGCCCGCTCTCGCGCGCGCCAGCGCCGCGTGCAGCTCGGCGATGCGGCTCTGGCGCCAGAGCGCGGCGATCTCGCGAATGGCGAGGCCGACGATTCCGACGAGAAACAGCGCGGCGAAAGCGGCGCCGATCGCGCCCAGCGCGCGGGCGCGGGCGAACAGGTTCTCGATCAGTGCGCTCAGCCACAGGCCGAGGCCGAGCGAGACGAGGCCGGTCAGGCCAGCCCAGACGAGCGTCGCGAGCTTCGGGCGCCAGCGCGCCAGCATGCCCGTGCTCTGCGCCGCTTCGACGGCGCGCTCGGCCTCGTCGATCGGCTCGGGCGCGCTCGGCTCGGGAATGGCGGCGCCTTGCGAGCGGATGGTCGCGGTCGGCGCCGCCGGCGCGGGGGCGTCGTCGACGGCGACGCGCTCGTCGTCGAGGCGGAACGCGCGTGGGCGCGGACGATGTTCGCTCATGCGAGTTTGTCTCCGATGAGGAACTGCAGCGCGCGGTCGAGGCGAATGTGCGGCGCCGGCGCGCCGCGTGCGGCAATCGGCGGACGAAAGCGCAGGAAGCGCCAATCGTTGTCGGCTTCTGGCAAGGCGATGGCCTCGCCGGCGAAGACCGCTTGCGGGTCTTCGGGCAATTCGCCGGGAAAGACCGCCGCCTCGGCGACGCCGTCGAAGACCTGGCCGCCCAGCCGCTCGCCCTTTTCCGGCACGCCGACGATCGCGGCAAGCGTTTCGCCGGCGTGGCGGATCTCGGCTTCGCGCGTCGCGCGCACGGCGGCGAGCGCGATGACGTCGATTTCGGCGCCGACGCCCTCGGCGCGGGCGATCGCTCTTGTCGTCAACGCGCGCAGGATCGCCTCCAGCCGGTCGTGGCTGACATGATGCAGATGGTCGGCCTTGGTCGCGGCGAAGAGGATGCGGTCGACGCGCGGGCGAAAGACCGAGCCCAGCCACGAAGCGCGCCCGACCCGAAACGCCCGCATCACCCCGTCGAGCGCGTTTTCGAGATCGCGTAGCGCGGCCGGGCCCGAATTGAGCGCGCCCAGCGCGTCGACCAGCACGATCTGCCGGTCGAGCCGGGCGAAGTGGTCGCGAAAGAACGGCCGCGCCACATGGGTCTTGTAGGCCTCGTAGCGCCGCTCCATCATCGCCGCCAGCGAATGCTGGGCGATCGCGGCGTCCTCATTGAGCGGCAGCGGCGCAAAGGTCAGGGCCGGCGAGCCCTCGAGGTCGCCGGGCATCAGGAAGCGGCCCGGCGGCAGGGTCGACAGCGCATAGACGTCGTCGCGCGCCTTACGCAAATAGGCGGTGAAGAGCTCCGCCGCGGCGCGCGCGGCGTCCTCTTCGGCCTTGGCGTCAGGGTCGAGGCCGGAAAGAAAGGCGCGCCAGGGCGCGGCGAGCGGCGCGCGCGCCGTCGTCTCGCTCGCCTCGATCGTCTCGCGCGACCACTGGGCGTAGGACTTGTCGAGCAGCGGCAGGTCGAGCAGCCATTCGCCGGGATAATCGACGATGTCGAGCGTCAGCTCGGAAGCCTTCGCGCCCCAGCGGTAAGCGCGCTCGAATTCGATCGTCAGGCGCAATTGCGAAATGCGCCGCGTCGATTGCGGCCAATGCCGGTCGGGGCCGCTCAAGGCGGCCAGATGCTCCTCGTAGGCGAAGCGCGGCACCGCGTCGTCCGGCTGCGGCTCGAGATGGGCGCGCGCGATGCGCCCCTCGGCGGAAGCGCGCAGCACCGGCAAGCGGCCGCCGCCGATCAGGTTGTCGACGAGCGCGGTGATGAAGACGGTCTTGCCCGCGCGGGACAAGCCGGTCACCCCGAGCCTGAGGCCTCCGCCAGAGAGATAGTCGGCGAGCGAGCGCGCTGCGACGCTCGCTTCGAAGGCCAGATCGGTGAGAACGGACAAGGGAGGACCAGGGCGCGCGGGCGGGGCCTCAACCTAAGGCGGCGGACGCGAATTTGACAGGGGGGCCCCTTCCCCCCTTTGCGGGGGAAGGTGTCACGCGAAGCGTGACGGATGAGGGGGGTCGCGCGAAGCGCGATGGCTTTGATTGCTTCCGACGCGCGGGCTTGCCATTCGCTTGCCGACGACAGGGCGGCGTGGCCCGGTGAGGTACAGGTGTGCCACTGTAGCCAGAATTGTTGTAAACGGACGCGGGGCGAATCACTCCGTGCATCGGCTCAGCCTCCCGTGATTTGCGTGGTTCGGCTAGTGCTGGTTGCAACGATGATGCGGCGGCGGATGGGATGCCCTATTTGAATCGTCACGCGGCCGCACACGGATTTGGTTCACGGCTATTTAGAGTCCCTCATCGGGGATCCGTAAATCAAAAGCCCGAGACGCCAGACGACCATTTCAAGGTTGTGTAGCAGTCGACCCAAGGGGTCGACCTAATCCGGCTTCAAGCCGTAACCTGAAGCCACCGGCTTTTAGCCGGTGGTCGTTCACGGATTTCGCCGATTTCCCGAAGCAGGAGGGACGTATGCGCTTGAAGACGCGCCTGACCGAGCAGCTTGGGATCAGCCATCCGATCCTTTCCGCGCCGATGGCCTTCGCCGGCGGCGGAGCCTTGGCCGCGGCGGTGACGGCGGCCGGCGGCTTCGGCCTGATCGGCGGCGGCTATGGCGATCCGGCCTGGCTGGAAGAGCAGTTCGCCGCGGCGGGCGATCAGCGCGTCGGTTGCGGTTTCATCACCTGGTCTTTGCGGAAGTCGCCCTCGTTGCTTACGCAGGCGCTGGCCCATAGGCCGGCGGCGGTGATGCTGTCGTTCGGCGACCCGCGGCCTTTCGTCGACGAAATCCGCGCCGCCGGAGCTCAGTTGATCTGCCAGTGCCAAAACCTCGACCACGTCGAAGACGCCGTCGACGTCGGCGCCGACGTCATCGTGGCGCAGGGCGCGGAAGCCGGCGGGCATGGCCAGTCGCGCGCGGTCCTGACGCTGGTTCCGGAAGTTTCGGACCTGCTCGCGGCGCGGCGGTCCAAGGCGCTGCTGGTCGCGGCAGGCGGCATCGCCGACGGACGCGGCCTTGCGGCGGCCCTGACGCTCGGCGCCGACGGCGCGCTCGTCGGCACCCGCTTCTGGGCTTCGCGGGAGGCGCTGGTGAAGGAAGGCCATCGCCAGGCGATTCTCGAGACCGACGGCGACGGCACGATCCGCACGACGGTGGCCGATATCGCCCGCCAAGTCGCCTGGCCGCGGGGATTTACGGCGCGTATCCGCCGCAACGCATTTACCCAACGTTGGCACAACAGAGAAGAGGCGCTGGCGGCCAACGTCGCCGTCGAGGGGCCGCGCTACCGGCAGGCTTTCGCCGACGGAGACCCGGAGCAGACCGGCGTCTGGTTCGGCGAGGCGGCCGGGTTGATCCACGACATTCCGTCGGCCGGCGAGCTCGTCGAGCGCATCGCGGGGGAAGCCGCTGCACTCCTGGCGCGCCGCGCTCCGGAATTGACCGCGGCGTGAAGAACGAACGGCGACGATCCACAACCTCGAAGGCCACGGCCGGCGCGGCGGCGTCGACCCAAACGCATCGTCGGCGTCCGCTTGCGGCGCTGCCGTCGCGCCGGTCAACGCACCAGAAAGCCCGCCCCGACCGGATCGTCGCGGTCGATGACCCAACGGGCCGTGCCGAGAATCGAGGCCGTCCCCTTGATGGTCGGGCGCACCGCCCGCACGGATCCGAGCCGGCTCTCGCCGAGCAGGCAACCCTCGAACGTGCCGGAGCCGAGCAGCCCTTCGGAGCGGATCGGCTGGTTCATCGCGAGCCGGCCGCGCGCCTCGAGCATCGCCATCATCGCGCTGGTGCCTGTCCCGCCGGGCGAGCGGTCGAGTTGACCGGCGCTGAAGACGTGGACGCATTTGTAGAGCGCGCCCGCGAGGGTCGGCTGATGCCAGAAGGTGACGTAGTTCAGATTGTTGATGTGGGGGGAGAGCGGGTGCTGGAGGGCGACCTTGGCGCGCAATTGCTCGCGCGCCAGCACGCCGAGGCGCGACAGCGCCATGCCGTTGTCGGCGCCGATGCGTAGATGCGTCGCCGACAGGTCGACGATGCCGAAATAGTTGCCGCCCCACGCGACGTCGGCCTTCAATGGCCCGAGGTCGGGCAGGTCGATCGCCACGTCCTGGGCGGCGACGTAAGCGGGCACGTTCTCGAAGCGCGTCCATTCGACCCGCTCCCCGTCGCTGCCGACCTCGGCGACGACGGGACCGGCGGTGGTTTCGAAGCGGATGACGGTGCTTTTCCCCGACCCGCGCCGCGTCAGGCCGAGAGCGACCATCGCCATCGCCACGGCGATGGTGCCGTGGCCGCACATGTGCGAGTACTCGGTTCCGTCGATGTAGATCAGGCCCGCGTCGTAGTCGGCGCTCGACGGCGGCGTGAGGAAGACCCCGTACATGTCCTTGTGGCCGCGCGGCTCGCGCATCAGGGCGCAACGCAGCCAATCGAAGTTCGCTTCCAGGAACCTGCGCTTCTCCAGGATCGTGCTGCCCGCCGGATAGGGAATGCCGCTGTGGATGATGCACAGCGGTTCGCCCTCCGTATGGGTGTAGATCACGTCGAAGACGTCTTGCTTGCGCATGCCGAGGCTCCCTTTGGGGTGTGGCGGGTCAACGCCGCTCGGCCAGGACGTTGAGGCCGACGAGAAGGTCGAGCGCCGCGATGGACACCACGGCCGTGAGAATGGTCACCGCCGACACCGCCGCGATGGTCGGGTCCACCGTGTACTGGACGTAGTTGAAGAGCTTGACCGGAATGGTCGTCAGCTCGGCGGTGGTGGAGTAGATGCTCAGCTCGACGTTGATCCACGACGAGATGAACGCCAGGACGCTGCCGCCGGCGAGACCGCCGATGATTTGCGGCACGATCACGAGACGGAAGGTGGCGAACGGCCCGGCGCCCAGGTCCATCGACGCCTCCTCGAGCGTGCGTTGCTCCGGCGTCAGCAGCGGCAGCACCGAACGCAAGATCAGCGGCATGACAGCCGATCGCGACCGGCTGACCTGCGCCGGGGGAACCAGCGTGGTCCATCTCGCCGCCTATGTCGTCGAGAAGGCGATCGGCCGGGCCAGCGCGCTGAAGGCCTTGCGCATCATGATCGAACAGCAGCCGTTGCCCTCGAGAACGTTGCAGCCGGAAGCGGTCCTCTCCGAGCGCTCGCGCGACACGACCGTGCGCAAGGCGATGCTGTGGCTGGAACAAGAGCTGAAATCGCCGCTGCGCATCGAAGACCTGTGCGAGCGGCTCGGCATGGGGCGCCGGCAGCTCGAGCGCCGATTTCACAAAGACATCGGGCTCGGCCCGGCCGAGTGTCGGCGAAAGCTCAGGCTCGAGCGCGCGCGCTGGCTGATCGAGCACACCGATCTCGCCGTCACGGAAACCGCCCTCGAGTGCGGGTTCCAGGACAGCTCCCATTTTTCGCGAACCATAAAGAAGGCGCTCGGCCTCAGCCCGCGCCGTCTGCGCGCGGCGATCACGGGCTCATGAACGCGCCGCCGTCGACCGACAAGGTTTGCCCGGTGATGAACGACGCGGCGTTCGACAACAGGAAGCAAATCGGGTTGGCCGCCTCCTCCGGAGTGGTCCATCGTCCCATGGGAATGCGCGCCAACATCATGTCGCGAAATTTATCGCCGCGGATGACCTCCGTCATCGGGGTCTCGACCAGCCCGAAGCACACGGCGTTGCTTCGAATGCCGAACTTCGCCCACTCCAATGCGGCGCTCATGGTGAGGCCGAACAAGCCGGACTTCGCCGCGCTGTAGTTGATTTGCCCGATCGTCCCCTTGCGGCCGGCGATCGAGGAGACGTTGACGATCGATCCCCAGGTCTGTTCGCCGGCCTTGCAGCGGGGGAGGGCGCGGCGTCCGAACGCCTGCAGACAATAATAGCAGCCGCTGAGGTTGACATCGATGACCTCGCACCACTGCTGGTCCGTCATCTTCTCGATCATGGCGGGCCGGATGATGCCGGCGTTGTTGACGAGCCCGTGAACCGCTCCGAATTTCTTCGCCGCGCCGTCGAAAATGCGCTCCGCGAAGGCGGGGTCGGCGACATTGCCGTCGAGGGCCAGCGTGCGGGCGCTATCGAGGGCTTGCGCCGCCGCGAACACCGCGTCCCGGTTCATGTCCGCCATGACGACGGCGGCCCCGAGCTCAAGGCAGAGTCGACTGACCGCCAAGCCTATGCCCTGCGCCGCGCCGGTCACCACGACCGTCGCGCCTTCCAGGCTCATCGGATTGATCATCGCTTACCCCCAGCGTGAAACGAAACCGCCGCGCCCCGGTCCCGCGCGAACATCGGGTCCCGCGACGCGCGCCCGCGATGCGGCGCTCCGGCGTCAGAAGAACGCCTGCAATCCCGTGATGGCGCGGCCGAGGATCAGCGCGTGGACGTCGTGCGCGCCCTCGTAGGTGTTGACGGTCTCGAGGTTCTGCGCGTGGCGCATGACGTGGTATTCGGCCGATATGCCGTTGCCGCCGTGGATGTCGCGCGCCTGGCGGGCGATGTCGAGCGCCTTGCCGCAATTGTTGCGTTTGACGATCGAGATCATCTCCGGCGCCTCGCGCCCCTCGTCCATCAAGCGGCCGACCCGAAGCGAAGCCTGCAACCCAAGCGCGATCTCGGTCTGCATGTCCGCGAGCTTCTTCTGCACGAGCTGGGTCGCCGCGAGCGGCCGGCCGAACTGCTTGCGGTCGAGCGCGTATTGGCGCGAACGGCGCCAGCAATCCTCCGCCGCGCCCATCACGCCCCAGGAAATGCCGTAGCGCGCGCGGTTGAGGCAGCCGAACGGCCCCTTCAGGCCGGAGACGCCCGGCAACAGCGCGCTCTCGGGAACCACCACCCCGTCCATCACCACCTCGCCGGTGATCGAGGAGCGCAGCGACAGCTTGCCGGCGATCTTCGGCGCCGTAAGGCCCTTCATGCCCTTCTCCAGCACGAAGCCGCGGATCGCGCCGTCGTGCGCCCCCGATTTCGCCCAGACGACGAAGACGTCGGCGATCGGCGCGTTGGAGATCCACATCTTCGTTCCCGTCAGGCGATAGCCGTCCGAAACCTTCTCCGCCCGCGTCTTCATGCTCGCGGGATCGGAGCCGGCGTCGGGCTCGGTCAGGCCGAAACAGCCGATCCACTCTCCCGTCGCGAGCTTGGGCAGATAGTGCTTGCGCTGCGCCTCGTCGCCGTAGGCGTAGATCGGATGCATCACCAGCGACGACTGCACGCTCATCATCGAGCGGTAGCCCGAATCGACGCGCTCGATCTCGCGCGCCACCAGCCCGTAGGAGACGTAGTTCGTCCCGGCCCCGCCGTAACTGTCAGGGATCGTCATGCCGAGCAGGCCGAGCGCGCCCATTTCGCGGAAGATCGCGGGATCGGTCTTCTCCTGGAGATAGGCTTCCGTCACGCGCGGCAGCAGCTTGTCCGCGGCGTAGCCGCGCGCCGTGTCGCGGATCAGCCGCTCGTCCTCGCCGAGCTGGTCCTCGAGCAGAAAGGGATCGTCCCAGAGAAAGCCGGCGCGCGCCGTCGCATTCGTCATATCCGCCATCCCATCGCGATTGAACACCGTCATCCCTGGACGACGTCGCGCCGCGCCCATCGTCGATATCTCATGTCCCGCGTGTTTCCGTATTCGCCCGGCGGCGCGACGGCAAGACGATATTGGCGTCGACCCGCGGGCGGCCCGGGTCGAAATGGGTGAGCGGCTCGGCCGGGCGCAGCGACGCCAGGCAGCGGCGCGCCAGTTCCTGGTATATCCTGGTGCCCTCGCGCTTCGCCGCGATTTCATCGGCGGAAAGCTCGCGCACGATCCGCGCGGGAACGCCCGCCGCGAGATGCCGGGCGGGGATTTCCGCGCCCGCCTTGACGAAGCTCATCGCTCCGATGACCGCCGATTCGCCGATCTTCGCGTGATCCATCACCACGGCGTTCATGCCGACGAGGACGTTGGGCCCGAGCTCGGCGCTGTGAACGATGGCGCCGTGCCCGATGTGGCCGTCGACCCCGATGACCGAATCGAATCCCGGCAGGCTGTGCAACGTGCAATTGTCCTGCACGTTGGACCCCTTGCGCACGATGATGCGGCCGAAGTCGCCGCGCAGCGAGGCGCAGGGGCCGATGTAGCAGCCTTCCTCGACGATGACGTCGCCGATCAGCACCGCCTCGGGATGGACGAAGGCGGAAGGGTGGATGACCGGCGTCACGCCGTCGATCGAATAGACGCGCGGACGGACCTTCTGCATGGCGTCGTTCCCAACGAGGGCGGCGGGCGGAGAGAACGCTGCGGCGGCCGCAAAGGGGGCTTGCCGAACCGCGCGCCCGGCTCAGGCGTGAAGCTGCTCGTATTTCTCCTGCAATTCCTCGCGCGACTCGGGCCAATCCGGGTTGGCGACGATGCAGTCGGCCGGGCAGACGAGCTTGCATTGCGGCTCGTCCTCCGCCCCGACGCATTCCGTGCAGCGCAACGCGTCGATGACGAAGATGGGCTGGCCCGGCGAGATCGCCTCGTTCGGACAGGCCGGGACGCACGCGTCGCATGCGGTGCAGTCTTCGGTGATCATCAGCGCCATATCGCGGTCTCCTGTTCTCGAGCTCTCACGCTGCGTCGGCCTGCTCGGCGAGGCGCGCCAGCTTCTCGTGTCGGAACGCGCCCCACAGCGCCGCGCCGATGGCGCCCGCGTAAATCGCGTCGGGATGGCTCTCGATCGGCGCGTTGACCTTCTCGCGCGCCATCGCCTCCTTCATCGCTTCGACGAGACCGGCGTCGAGCGCCAGGCCGCCGGTCATCTGAATGACCCCGTCGAGCCCGCCGATCGTCTTCAACAACTTGGCCAGACGATCGGCCATCGACTGGTGAATGCCCTTGAGAATGTTCGGCGCGGTGATGCCGCGCGAGACCATGTTGATCACGTCGGTTTCCGCCAGCACGGCGCAGATGCCCGAGACCTTCTCGGGATTGTCCGCCTGTTTGGACAGCGCGCCGATTTCGTCCTGGGCGATGCCGAGATAACGCGCGATGTTCTCCAGGAATTGGCCGGAGCCGGACGCGCATTGGCTGGTCATCTTGTAGGCGAGCACCTTGCCGCGTTCGTCCATGCGGATGGCGCGTCCGTGCAGCGCGCCGGTGTCGAGCGCGGCGCGGCAATCGGGCCTGAGATAGATGGCGCCGCGGGCGTGGGTCGTCATCGAATAGAAATGGCCGGTGTGGAAGGGCAGCGCCTCGCCCTCGCCGGTCGTCGCGCAATAGGCGATGTCGGAGCGCTCGAGGCCGATCGACGACAGCACCTCGTCGTAGATCTGCGTCGCCAGCGCCAGCGGATCGCGTTGGCGCATGCGATCGACGCGCTTGACGAGGCAGGTTTCAGCGCCGCTCTCGACATTGAAGACGGCAACCTTGACGGCGCCGGTTCCAACATCGATCCCCGCTGTGATCGGCATGAGTTCTCTCCTTCAGGAAGCGGCCGCGCGGCGCGCGAATTCGGCGGCGCCGAGCGCGCCGGTGTAGATGGAGTCCGGATTGATGTTGATCGTCACCTCGCCGTAATTCTCCTTGACCACCTTGCGCAGCTCGCGCACCGCCGCGTCGTTCTTGGCGACTCCGCCGGTGAAGGTGAACTCGTCGGTGACGCCGCCCGAGCGCGAGATGATCGAGATCGCGCGCAGGATGATGGCGCGATGCAGGCCGGCGAGGATGTCTTCGCGCTTTTCTCCCAGGGACAGCCGATCGCGTAGTTCCGCGCCGGCGAACACGGTGCAGGTCGAATTGATGCGCGCCGGCCGGTTCGATTTCATCGCCAGCGGGCCGAGCTCGTGCAGCCCCATGTTCATCTCGTCGGCGATGTAGCCGAGATAGCGTCCGCAACCGGCCGCGCAGCGATCGTTCATCTGGAAATTCGCGACGATGCCGGCGCCGTCGATCTGGATGCCCTTGGTGTCCTGCCCGCCGATGTCGAGCACCGTGCGGGTCTTCGGATACATCATGTGCGCGCCCAGCCCGTGGCAGAGGATCTCCGAGCGGATATGCTCCTTGGAGAAGGGCAGGGTGACGCGCCCGTAGCCTGTGCCGACGAGATAGGTTTCCTCGAGCTCGACGCCGAGCGCCCCCTCGATCGTGCCGGGCACGTTGTTCGAGCCGTCGACGAGATGCGGATCGATTTCGAGGACGCGCGCCATGGCGCGACGGAACTTATCGCTCATGACGCCCGCCGGCGGCCGGTTTTCGACCTCGATGATCGACTTGTCGTAGGCGTTGAGCAGGATCTCGTGCGACACGTTCGCCTCGCGGGCGACCGCCTCCGCGTGAACGTGAAAGCGCGAGCCGGCGATGTCGCGAAAGAAGTCCGACTTGCGCTTGGCGCCTGGCGCGTAGAGTTCCGGCGCCTCGGCTTTCAGGCGGTCGAACACCTCTTTGAGCGCCTCGCCCATCTGCGTGGCCACCTTGGCGAATCGCTCGGTCTGCAATTGTCCGATGCAGGTTTCCTCGAGATCGCCGAGCTGTTCGAGGAACTGGACGAGGCGGAAATTCCTCTCGAGCGCGCCGAGGAACTCCTGGACGCGTTCGCCGTTCGCCTCGCCCGAGCTCAGCGCGCGTCGAAACAGGGTGAAGCGCCCGTCGATGCGGGCCTCTTCGCTGGCGACGCGCGCGGCGGTGGCGTAGTTCGAACGCGAATTGGTGATGCCGCGTCCGATGACGTCCTGGTTGTCGTCGAGCAGGACGGCCTTCGTCGTCGTCGAACCGAGGTCGATGCCGATGAACGTGCGCATGGTCTTTTCCTTTAGGCGGCGCCGCGCAGGCCGGCGCGCTTCTGTTCGATCATCTGGAAATAGCTTTCCAGGCGGTTCTTGATGTTCGCCGCCGAGAAGTAGCGGGGATCGACGAGATCGGTCTCGATGAAGGCCGCCGGTTTGCCGGTGCGCTTCTCGACCTCGCGCATGATCAGCAACTGGCCGGCCGAGAAGCTGTTGCAGCTCTTGATCGAATTGATCAGCAGCCCGTCCGCCTCATATTCGTTGACGTAGTTCTCCAGCATGTCGACGCGCATCGGCAGGTTGCGGTTGGTGTAGACGTTCAGGCAATATTCGGCGAGCGACTCGAGCGGATTGGCGGGATCATGGCGGAAGCCGAAATCGTAACAGCCGCCGACCTTGGTGTAGCTCGAGGCAACGACCACCGCGCCCTCGTCGTAGAACATCTTCCAGAACTGGCGGAAATGCGTGTAGTTCGGCGGTCCTTCGACGACCAGGCGATAGCGCTCCTTGCCCATGTCGCCGTCCGGCGTGACCGGGCCCTTGCCCTCGGCGATGCGCTCCTCGACCTCCTCGCGCAGGAAGCGATAGTAATCGATCGCGTCGTCGGTGCCGCGGAAGGCGCCGAAGATCGGTCCGATGTAATAGATGCCGCCGAAATAGGCGTCGATCGGCGAGGGCTTGGTCTTGGCGCTTTGCAGCACCCAGACCAGATCGTCCTCGGCCTTGGCGGATTTGCGTAAGTATTCGCGCAGACGGTCGATGTCGAACTTGACGCCGGAAACCTTCTCGAGTTTCGGAATGACGTCCTGCTCAAGCTGCTTGACCATGTAGCGGATCATCTCCTTGGTGATTTTTCCGTCCGCCAAATAGGGCGTCTGGAGCATGATCGTTTCGCAATTGTATTGCTGGCGCAGCAGCTCGAACCACTTCATGAAGGTGAAGCAGCCGGTGTAGGAGAGCAGCAGCACGTCCGGGTCGGGCAGCTTGCGCCCGTTGGGGCCGATATTGCCCTTGGCCATCATGCCGATGTCGGATTTCACGTAGGTGCAAACGTCCTCGGAGTGGCCGAGTTTTTCGGCTTCCATGACGAAATTGCCGCTCGTCTTGCGCAGGCCGTTCTGGATTGCGTTGACCTCCGGCAGATTGTTGACGAAGTCGAAGCACATCAACAATTCGTTGAGGTTTCCCGGCACGAAGGTCGCCGCGACCTTCTCGCCCCGCTCCGGCGCGTCGGAGAGACGATCGTAGTGCCGGCTCATCATCTCCTTCTGCTTCGTCATCGAAGCGTCCTTGATGACCTCGGCGGGCTTGGCTTTGGGCCGGGTGATGACGGTCATGCTCCGCTCCACAGTTTGATCGAGTCGGCGAAGGTTCCGGCCTGCTCGCGAATGGGCTGCATCTGACCGGAGTTTTCGGCGTATTTGAAGGCGATCTGGGGCACGCCATGCGCTTTGAGCACGCTTTGCAGCATCGGCCGCTCGAGCAGAGCCGGATCGCAGAAGCTCGGCATCGCGAAGATGACGCCTTCGGCCCGGTTGCGGCGAACGCTGTCGACGAGGTACAGGCCCTTCTTGGCCTGATCGGGCTCGTATTTCGGCGACGTCGAAACCGAATCGGCGATAAAGGCGTGCGCGAGATTGGCGATCGGGTCGCCGTCGATCGCGACATCCGATTTTTCCCAGCGCGTGATCAGCATGAAGTCGTCGTCGACGATGTAGCAGCCGGAAAGCTCGATCGACTTGATCAGGTTGAGCGGGGGTTGTTCACAGAAGACGCCGGAGAGGACGACCCGGCAATTGTCCTTGATCGCCCTACGCTGCTCACGCACCGAAGCAAGATAGTCGCGCATCAGTTGACTGTGATCTTCCACCGGCAGGACGAGTCCGGCGCGCAGCAGGAGATAGAGCTCGGAGGAGGGGACGTTCCACGGCTCCTTCGCCCTGAGCGCATAGGCCTCGCGCACCAGAGCGCGGTTCTCGTTGAACAGCGCGATCGAGGCGCGCACCGCTTCGTCGGTCACCGGCTTGCCGGTGATGCGCGCGAGCCATTCGCGAATCTCGTTGAGCTCGCTGCGGTAGAACTCGCCGCCGACGTCCTCCTCGAAATTCTGCGGCAAGTCGACGTAGCGCGCCTCCTGCTTGGGGAACATCAGTTTCCACATGCCAGATAGATTGCGGATGACGTCGCAGATCGAGGGGAACAGCATGCCGTCGACGAAATCGAGCCGGCCCGACACGCCGAGCTCGATGGTCGAGCGCGGGATGCGGCAGATGTAGGACTGGTAATAGGCGTCGCCGTGGATGACTTCGAGCTGGTCGCCGCCGCCGAGGATGCCGAGCGGCAGCGCGCCGGCGGCGTGGATGATCTCGCGCGGCGCGTAGTAGGGCATGTAGCCGACCACCTTGCGCCCCGGCCGCGCGGCCTTCCAGACGCGTGCCGATTCGAACGTCAGATCGGCGAACAGGTCCTCGCAGCGCTGAACGATTCCGGCGGTCGGAGACTTCGGCATATCGAGCATGTCAGCGATCCTTCCAACGGGCCGGGCGCTTTTCGATGAAGGCGCGAAGCCCCTCGACGGCGTCCTCGCTCGCCATCAATTCCTCGAGATAGAGCGTCTCGACCGCGGCGAGCTTGGCCGAAACGCGTTCGAGCGTTCCCTGCCGCGCCGCGCGCGTGGCGAAGCGCAGCGACTTGGCGCTCTTCATCGCCAGATGCCGATCGAAGTAGCCGAGCGCCGCCGCTTCGGGATCGTCGGCGATTTCCGTCACCAAGCCGATGCGGAAAGCCTCCTCGGCGCCGATCGAGCGTCCGGAGAGGAGCAGGTCCTCGGCCGCCGCGAGCGCGACGCGCTCGGGCAGCAGGCAGGACGCGGCCGGCGCGAAGACGCCGATTTGAATCTCCGGCTGGCCGAATTTCGCGTCGGGCGCGGCGAACAGCAGATGTCCGGCGCTCGCCAGTTCGAGCCCGCCGCCGAGGCATTGGCCGCGGATCGCGACGAGGACCGGAACGGGCGAGGCGAAGAGTCGCAGAAGCAGCCGGTGAAAGCCGGCGAGCATCGCCGCGCATTGTTCGGGCAGATGCTCCTCGATCGAGGCGCCGAAGCTGAAATGCGCGCCGCCGGCGTCGATCAGGACGCCGCGCAGCGCCTCGGCGCTCCCCTGCTTGGCGAAGGCCTCTTCGAGCGCGCCGATCATCGCCGCGTCGAGAATGTTCGCCTTGGGGCGGTCGAGCCTGAGACGGAGCAGGCGCCCGTCGCGGTCGAGCCAGGCTTGCAGCGGGCCGCTCATGCCTTGCTCGCCTCCGCCTTGGGGATCAGCTCCTCGATCATCTTTTCGCTCCACGCCTCGCCCTTGGCGAGGCGCTGGCGAAGGGCGACGAAGTCGATCTCGCGTTCGTTCTTCGGGCCTTCGTTGAAGGCGCGGAACCCGGTGCGCGCCTCGGCCAGCATGTTGAGCGCGAGCCAGGCCCGGCTGTTTTCCTTGTTGTGGTTCCAGGCGTCGATCTTCGGCTTGCGCAATTCCTCGAAGCTCTTGGTCAGGCACTCGGGGAAGGTCGTCAGCAGCTTGGCGCACATCGCCTCGACCTTGGCGTCGAGCGCGGAGAGATCGACGACGCCGCGCCCCATCAGCGCCTTGCCGGCGGCCAGCGCCGCGCCGGTCAGCGGCTCGCCGTGAACGATGCGGCCGAACTCGTCGAGATAGCGTTGCGTCTCCACCAGCGGATTGGCGACGAAGGCGCCGTCGACCTTCAGCGCCGGGGCGATGTCTAGGACGACGCCGAGACGATAGGCCTTGTGCGCCGACCACGGCTCGCACAGGGTTCCCGACTCCATCGCGCGTTCGGCGCCGATCATCAGCGGCAGGAAGTCGGTCGCCCCGCCGATGGCGGCCGAGCCGTGCTTGGGGCCGGCCTGGCCGAAACGCGCCAAGTCCTGGGCGATGGTGAAATCGCAGGCCATGCCGATTTCCTGGCCGCCGCCGATGCGCATGCCGTTGACGCGCGCGACCACCGGCTTGTCGCAGGCCAGGATCGCCGACACCATGTCGTTGAACAGGCGCATGTACTGGCGATATTCCTGCGGATTGCCGGCGTAGTATTCGGCGTATTCCTTGGTGTTGCCGCCGGTGCAGAACGCCTTGTCGCCCACCCCGGTGAAGACCACCGCGACGACGTCGCGGGCGTTCGAGGCGGCGCGGAAGGCGCGGATGACGCCCTTCACCATATCGGTCGTGTAGGAGTTGAACTGGCTGGGGTTGTCGAGCCAGATCCAGGCGTTGAAGAGCCCCGAAACGGGCTTGCCGTCGAGGCCGCGCGCCGGGCGCTTCTCATAGATGACGCCGGGGACCGGCTCGAAGGCGACGATGTCGTGATCGACGAGATGGGACATCTGAACAAATCCTGTCACTGACGGGGAACGAGAATGGCGCGGCGGGCGAGCTTGTGCGCATGCGCCTCGTCGAAGACCGCGTTGATGTCGTCGAGCGGGCGCTGTTCGACGAAATCGGCGAGATCGATCTTGCCGTCGAGCGCGAGCGCGAGCGCGGCCGGATAGAGTTCCGGCGGGCAGCCCCAATTGCCCAGCGCGCGCGCATCGAACGCCATGAGATTGGAGAGGCGCAGCTCCACCCGGTCCATGGTGAAGCCGACGACGCACAGCGTCGCGCCGAAGGTCAGAAGGCCGAAGGCGGTGGTCTGACCGGCGGCGGTCCCTGAACATTCGAAGATCGTCCATTCGCTCGCGGGCAGAGCGTTCGCCTTGCAGAATTCGCCGATTTTCGCCTTGAGGCTCTTGAGATCGTGCTCGCGGGCGTCGAGCGTCAGGGCGGCCCCGTGCCGACCGATCGCGGCGAGCTTGGCCGGATCGACGTCGATGGCGATCACCGTGGCGCCGAAGGCTTTCGCGATCTGCGCCGAATAGCCGCCGACGCCGCCCGCGCCGACGACGATCGCCAGCGAGCCCGGCGTCACGCCGGCGCGCACCACGGCCTGGTAGGGCGTCGTCACGGCGTCGGCGACGACGCTCACGTCGGCGAGCGACAGGCCGCGCGCGGCGAGCCGCGCTTCGTCGACCGGGCAGAGGCCGCGCGCCGGCACGACGATGTGCGAGGCGAAGCCGCCGTGGATGTCGTTGCCGGGCATCTTCTGCTTGCGGCAGATGTTCGGCCGACCCCGTTTGCACGCGTCGCATTCGCCGCAGGGCAGAACGGCGGGAATGATCGTCGCGCGACCGAGCCAGATTTCAGCGCCGGCGCCGGCGGCGACGACGCGCCCGGAAATCTCGTGGCCGAGAGCCAGCGGCAGGGGATGGTTGGTGCGCACGCCGTCGTAGAAATAGCCGAGATCGGTATGACAGACGCCGCAACCGGCGATCGCCACGACGACCTCGCCGACGGCGGGCGTCGCCTCGAACGCCTCGCGGGCCATCGGGCGATTCGGCGCCGTCATCACCCACCGGTAAGCCTCGACGCCCTCCTGCATGCCCGTTCCCCGTCTTGCCGCCGCCGGCCCGACCGCCTGCTTGCGGTGCGGCGTTTCTAATGGTATATTAGTATCGGAATACCAAATGAGCAAGCCTTTTTTTCCGGCTTGCCCGCGCGCCCTCGGCGAGGGCCCAGACCGGAGGGCGCAACCATGCAGAGGCGATCGTCATGACAAGATCAATCCCCTCGACCTCGCTTTCGATCGCGCTCACCGGATCGGGCGGCGCCGGCGTGATGACCGCCGGGCAGACCCTGCTCGACGCGGCGGCGAGTTGCGGGTTCTATGGCCTGATGACGCGCTCGACCGGTCCGCAGATTCGCGGCGGCGAGGCGGCGGCGATGATCCGGCTGTCGTCGAAGCCGGTGCAGTCGCCCGGCGATCGGTTCGACATCCTGCTCGCGCTGGATTTCGAGAACATCCAGCGTTTCGCCGCGGAGCTGCCTCTCGATTCGGCCAGCCTGATCGTCGCCGATTCGGCGGCCGGCGAAATGCCGGGCTTTCTCAAGGATTCGGGCGCGGCCGTCGGCCTCGTGCCGATGGCCAAGCTCGCCAAGGGCGTCCCCGGCGGGCGCGTTTCGATGATCGCCCTGGGCGTGCTCGCTCGGCTCCTCGGCCTGCCCGAATCGGCGATCGTCGCTGCGGTGGCTGCGTCGATTGGCCGCAAGAAGCCCGAGGCGCTGGCGGCCAGCGAAAAGGCGGTTCTGATCGGCGCCGAAGCGGCGCCGCAGGTGAGCGTCGCCAAGCTCGCTCAGCCCAGCGCGCCTTCGCAGCGCCGGTGGTCGATCACCGGCAACGAGGCGACCGGGTTCGGGGCGCTCAAAGGCGGCGTCAAGTTCGTCGGCGGCTATCCGATCACGCCGGCGACCGAAATCCTGGAATGGATGGCGCACGCCTTGCCGCAATGCGGCGGCGTCTTGATGCAGGCCGAAGACGAGCTCGCCTCGATCAACATGATCATCGGCGCGAGCTACGGCGGCGCGCCGTCCCTGACCGCCACCGCCGGCCCCGGCCTATCCTTGATGATCGAATCCCTCGGCCTGGCCGTCGCCGCCGAAATTCCCCTCGTCGTCGTCGACGTCATGCGCTCGGGACCCTCGACCGGCATCGCCACCAAGTCCGAGCAGAGCGATCTCAACATCGCCGTCTACGGGCTGCACGGCGATGCGCCCCATGTCGTGACGGCGCCCCTCTCCGTCGCCGACTGCCTCGTGACGGCGCAATGGTCGGTGCATCTGGCCGAGTCGCTGCAGACGCCGGTCATCATGCTGTCCGACCAGTCGCTCGGCCAGGCCAGAGTGGTCATCGACAGGCCGGACGACGTCGTCTTCCCGACCAAGCGCCTCGTCCCCGAAGGCCCGGTCGAGGGCTACGAGCGTTACGTCGTGACCGAATCGGGCGTCTCGCCGATGGCCGTTCCGGGTTGCCCCGGCGGCCAGCACACGGCCGACGGCCTCACCCACAATGCGCGCGGCGCGCCTTCGAGCCAGGCGAGCGACCATGTCGGCCAACTCGACAAACGCCAGCGCAAGCTCGACGCCTTCGACTTCGGCGAGCGCTGGGCCGAAATCGACGGCGAAGGCGAATTGGCCGTCCTGACCTGGGGCTCGTCGAGCGAACCGTTGCGCGAGGCGATCGCCGAGGCGCGCGCCTGCGGCGTCAAGGTCAAACGGATCGCGCTGCGCCTGATCGCGCCGGCCCAGCCGGCGCGCCTCGCCGCCGCGTTGGCGGGCGTCAAGCGCGTTCTGGTGGTCGAACAGAGTCACGCCGGGCAGTTCTGGCGCTACCTGCGCGCCAATTACGACCTGCCCGCCGACGTCGTGCCGATCCGCTGTCCCGGCCCGCTGCCGATCCGGCCGGGCGAGGCCTTTGCGCATATCCAGGAAGGGGCGCGAGCATGAACATGATCCCCGCCGCCGAGAAGGCTTTCAAACCCGCCGACTACAAGTCCACGGTCAAACCCGTCTGGTGCCCGGGCTGCGGCGACCATTCGGTGCTGCTCGCCTTCCAGCGGGCGCTCGCCGAGCTCGCTCTTCCGCCCGAGGAAGTGGCGGTGGTCTCGGGGATCGGCTGTTCGTCACGCATCCCCGCCTACACCAACTGCTACGGTTTTCACGGCGTCCACGGCCGCTCCCTGGCGCTCGCTTCCGGCCTGAAAGTCGCCCGTCCCGATCTGACGGTGCTGGTGGCGAGCGGCGACGGCGACGGCTTTTCGATCGGCGGCAACCACTTCCTGCACGCCTGCCGGCGCAATATCGATCTGACCTACGTCGTCATGGACAACCGCATCTACGGCATGACGAAGGGGCAGCCGTCACCGACGACGGAACCGGACTGGGACACCGCCATCGCGCCGGGCGGCACGGGCTTGAGCCCGTTCCATCCGCTGGTGATCGCGCTCGCTTCGGGGGCCAATTTCATCGCGCGCGGCTTTTCCGGCGACGTCGGCGGCTGCGCCAGGCTGATCGTCGAGGCGATCAAGACGCCGGGCTTCTCCTTCGTGCAGATCCTCAGCCCCTGCGTCACCTTCCGGAAGGACCAGCAGAAGGCGTGGAAAACTTTGGTCCACGAGGCGATCGTGCCCGAGACGGACGATCCGGCGCGCGCCGCCCGCCGCCTGATGACCGACGACGGGTTCAACGTCGGCGTTCTCTATCGCGGCAAGCGCCAGCCCTATCAGCCCAAGCCCCTGGCCAGCTTCGCTCCGTCCCACCTCGAATCCGAGTTCGCGGTATGAGCGAGGCCGAGCGACCCGGCGCGCCGCCGAAATTCGCCAGCGTCGCGGAGTTTTTCGCGCAGGCTCTCGCCATCGAAGAGGAGGCGGCCGAGCGCTACGGCCTCCTCGCCGACCAGATGGAGGCGCACCACAACAAGGAGATCGCCGCGATCTTCAGGAGAATGGCGTCGGTCGAAGGCGAGCATCGCGACGAAATCGCGCGCCGCGCCGGCGACGCGCTCGTCGAGGGCCGCCCGGCGAGCTTCAGTTGGACCGGCCCCGACGGCCCGGAGGCGACCGATTTCGGCCAACTCCACTACCTCATGACGCCGCGCCAGGCGCTCAGGTTGGCGCGCTTCAACGAGGAGCGTGCGGTGAAGTATTACGAAGCCGTCGCCGCGGCGGCGATCGACCCGGCGATCGCCGCCTTCGCCGCGGAAATGGCCCAGGACGAGCGCAATCACGTGGCCTGGGTCGATCAATGGCTGGCCAAATTCGCCGCCGACGAGCCGGGGTGGGACGAGGATCCGGACCCGCCTGTCTATTCGGAATGAAGCGGGCGACGCGCTCGCGCGTCAAAACGGGCCAGCGTTCAATCCCCCTCGACCGGCGCCGGATGCGCGCCGCCGCGCGCCGAGGCGCGCTCGACGCTCCGGCGCTCCTTTTCCATGACTTTCAGCAGCGTCATGATCGAAACCGCCCGCAAGGTCGAGATCGCGATGTCGTCGAGGTCGGCCAACACTTTGTGCAGCGTCCGGCTTTCCCAGTGATCGCTCGAGGCCGTCTGCTGGGGGTTCGGGACGACGTCCTCGAACAATTCGATGACGTCGAGAAGCGTCACGCGCTTGGGATTGGCGCAAAAGCGATAGCCGCCGCCGGCCCCGCGCACCGATTCGATGAGCCGCGCGCGCACCAGCGAGCGCAGCACCTTGGCCAGATGATTGAGCGAAATGTCGTATTTCTCGGCGATTTCGCCCGCCGAAATCTGCAGGTCGGGGTGCGCCGCAAGCTCGAGCACGGCATAGAGCCCGCACATTGTCGCTTTTTGCAGCTTCATCGGAATTGCTTTGTCTGCGGCAGCCGATCGGCGGTTCGGCCGATGCGCCTAGTCAATGTCCTTCTCCATCCCGATGAAGCGGCCGACCATCATGCCCTGACTGCGGAAAAAGGCCATGACGAGGTGATTGTCGCGCTCGATCAAGGTGCGCACCTTGGCGACGCCGGCGCGCGCGAAAATCTTGCAGATCTCGTCGAACAGGCGCGTGCCGACGTTGTGGACGCGCATCTGCGGATCGACGTTGAGCGCGAACACCCAGCCGCAGACTTCCGCGCCGAATTCGAAGGGGCGGATTTCCCCGGTGATGAAGCCGACCACCCGGTCGTCGATCGTCGCCACCAGGAAGGCGTGACGCTCGACGTGCTCGCGCGAAAAATGTTCGAAGAGCTGCAGCCAATATTCAGGTTTGGCGTGCCCGGTCGCCACTTCGTCGAGTTCGACGATCGAAGGGATGTCCTCGGCGCTCGCCGGCCGAATTTTCACGTCTCGCGCAGGATCGCCCTTGACGGCTTTCTTCGCGCTGCTCATCGAGACCTCCGATCTCACCCCTGTCGCCCGCGGCCGCGCGGCGCCTCCGCGCCCTCGGGCGACGCTTGCGCGACGGCGAAGTCGGGCGGCGTCCGGGCCAGCATCGTACGCCGCACTGCGGCCGCGAACGTTCGGCGAGACGTCGGCGGCCTGGACACCCACCGAGAACCGTTTCACTTTCACCGAGTCGCCACGGGCCGTCCAGCAAGTTGACGGCGCGGCCGAGGGATTGCTAGAGAGGGCCTCGCACTATTTTGCATATTATCGAAGTAGATGCATTATAAAACATATTCCTGTCTCGGAGCGTTCGTCCTTGCGGGCAGGCGGAGGAACGGAAGATGTCGAAGCAACGGTTCCTGGATACGATCGCGTCGGTGGCGAGCGCGATCGGCGATCGGCCGCTCGACGATCGGCTGGCGGCGTTTCTGAACGCTGAATTCCCTAAGAACGGCAAAGCATTCGCCGATCTCAAGGCGCTGTGCGCGGAAGGCGAGCGCGACGGCTGGCTGCTCGGCCGCGAGGCCGGCGCGGTCAAGTTCGGCCGCGCCGTCAAGCCGGGCGCCGAGGCTGGCCGATTCAGCGTCGACGTCGTAAGAATGAAGGACGTCAAGGGACCGCACCACGTTCACACCACCGGCGAGATCGGCGCGGTCATGGCTATTGCCGGCGCGCCGAAATTCGACGCCTTCGACGAGGGTTGGTACGTCTATGGGCCCGGCTCCGACCACTGGCCGACCGTCGCGGGCGGTGAGGCATATGTCCTCTATCTCCTGCCGGACGGCGCCATTCAATTCACCGGCCGCTGAACGGCGCGGGGCCGGCGCTAAGGACCTTGCGCTGACGAAAATCGAGTAGACGCGCGCGTCCGAACGGGGCGCGCAGGGGAGGCACGATGAGCGATGTAACGCAGAACGCGGCGGTCTATTTCGTCGATCGCCACGCGGACGGCGCGTATCGCGACAAGGCCGCCTTCCGCGAGGCGAGCGGCGCGCAACGGTCGATCTCCTACGCCGCGCTCGCCCACGAAACCGGGCGGCTCGCGCATCTGTTCGAGCGGCACGGATTGCATCGCGAAGATCGTGTGGCGATGCTCGTCCTCGACCAGATCGAATTTCCCGTCATCTTCTGGGGAGGCCTGAAGGCCGGCGTCATACCGATCGCGCTCAATACGTTGCTGGCGACGGACGTGTACGACGCGATCTTGCGCGACAGCCGCGCCCGCGCGCTTTTCGTGTCGCGCGAATTGCTGCCCGTCGTGGCGCCGATCCTCGAGGGTCATCCATTCTTACGCAAGGTCTTCGTCATTGGCGGCGAGGCGCCGGCGGGCGCGCTGTCGTTCGAGCAGGAGCTCGCTCCTTGCGAAAGCCGTCCGCCGGTCGCGGCGTCCGCCGACGAGTGCGCGTTCTGGCTCTACTCGTCCGGATCGACCGGCCAGCCCAAGGGCGTGCGCCACGTTCACTCCAGCTTGAAGTTCACCGCCGACACCTACGGCGCGCAGGTGCTGAAGATCGAGCGCGACGACATCGTCTTTTCCGCCGCGAAAATGTTCTTCGCCTACGGCCTCGGCAACGCGATGACCTTTCCGATGTCGGTCGGCGCGACGACCATCGTCTGCGCCGGGCGTCCGACGCCGGATGTCGTCTTCGACGTTCTCGATCGCTGCAAGCCGACGATTTTCTGCGGCGTGCCGACGCTCTACGCCGCGTTGGACGCGCAGCTCGAGGCGGGACGCGGCCATGTCTCGGCGCCGCCGCTGCGCCGCTGCATTTCCGCGGGCGAGGCGCTGCCCAAGGAGATCGGCGAAAAATGGCGCCGCCTGACCGGCGTCGATATTCTCGACGGCGTCGGATCGACCGAATTGCTGCACATCTTCCTGTCCAATCGCAGCGACGACGTCGTCTACGGCACCTCGGGCGTCGCGGTGCCCGGCTACGACATGCGGCTCGTCGACGAGCACGACCACGAAGTGGCGGAAGGCGAAATCGGCGAATTGCTGGTGCGCGGCGGATCGGCCGCGTCCGACTACTGGAACCGGCGCGACAAGAGCCGTTCCACCTTCGAGGGGCATTGGACGCGCACCGGCGACAAGTACGAGAAATTGCCCGGCGGGCGCTTCGTCTACTGCGGCCGCACCGACGACATGTTCAAGGTCAGCGGCATCTGGGTCGCGCCGTTCGAAGTCGAGCAGGCGCTCATCACCCACCCCAGCGTTCTCGAGGCGGCGGTGGTGCCGGCGCGCGACGACGACGGCCTCGAAAAACCAAAAGCCTTCGTCGTGCTGAAGCCCGGCGCCGACGTCGGAAATCTCGCCGCGGCGTTGAAGGAGCACGTCAAGGATCGCGTCGGCAAGTGGAAATATCCGCGCTGGGTCGAAATCATTTCCGAATTGCCCAAGACCGCGACCGGCAAGATCCAGCGCTTCAAGCTGAAGGGCGAGTGAGGCGTGGCCGCATTCGCCTGGGGCGACGGCGCGGCGGGCGTCGTGACGATCGGCGGCAAGCGGCTGGAAGCGCTCTCGCTCGGCCCGCCGCCCGATCGCGCGCCGACCCTGGTGATGCTGCACGAGGGCCTCGGCTGCGTCGCGCTGTGGCGCGATTTTCCCGTGCGGCTCGCGGCCGCGACCGGTTTCGGCGTCCTCGCCTATTCGCGCGCCGGCTACGGGCGCTCCGACCCCGTCGCCTTGCCGCGGCCGCTCGACTACATGACGCGCGAGGCGCTGGAGACGCTGCCCGCGCTGCTCGACGCGATCGGCTTCCGGCGCGGCGTCCTCCTCGGCCACAGCGACGGCGCCTCGATCGCGGCGATCTACGCCGGCTCGGTCGAGGATTTCCGCGTTCGCGGGCTGGTTCTGCTCGCGCCGCACTTCTTCACCGAGGAGAGCGGCCTCGCTTCGATCGCGGCGGCGCGGCAGGCCTACGAGGGCGGCGATCTGCGCGGCAGACTCCGCAAATACCACGCCGACGTCGACAACGCCTTTCGCGGCTGGTGCGACGCCTGGCTCGACCCGTCCTTCAAGGCGTGGAACATCGCCGAGGCGATCGGCTATTGGCGCGTCCCCGCGCTGGCGATCCAGGGCGCGGACGACCAGTACGGCACGCTGGCGCAAATTCGCGAAATCGAGGACCGTGCCTATTCGCCGGTCGACGTAACGATTCTGCCGGGATGCAAGCACTCGCCGCACCTCGACCGGCCGAACGAGACCCTCGCCGCGGTCGCCGACTTCTGCGCCCGGCTGGAGCGGATCGAAGGCGCCGGGGTCGGGATCGGATGAAACGCGAAGCCGGGGGTCGTCGTGTCCCTGGCGCGGGTCGGGCGGGCGGGGACGAATGTCCGAAGACCAAGCTGTCGTATGCATTATATTACATATCGCGACGGCGACGCGAAATTCGGATATCCACATGAAATAGCAGCGGCCGAAAGCAATGGCTCGTCATGGCCGGGCTTGTCCCGGCCATCCACGCCGTCTGGCCGCCGCTTCTCAAGATGAGAAGCCACGCGCTCTCACCTATTCCCGAGAAGTACAATCGGCTTCACCGCGTGGATGGCCGGGACAAGCCCGGCCATGACGGGGTCAGCGCTTTCGGCGTCTGGTAAGACATAGCAACTATGGAGATCGCGGCGAAATCGGTACGGGCTTGCGTTTTTCAAACTGGGCATTATTGTGCATGCGGCCGAGCCTGAAATGAGCGAGAGAGAGCCCTGTGACCAAGCGCATCGATTTCCAGACCGAGCCCTCGAGG
The DNA here is from genome assembly GCA_050010035.1 of Roseiarcus sp. Lineage (GTDB taxonomy): Bacteria > Pseudomonadota > Alphaproteobacteria > Rhizobiales > Beijerinckiaceae > Roseiarcus. Next base: position 14,017 of record JBEKLU010000044.1, on the reverse strand, counting down.
TATCGCCACTGGCGCCTCGCCTACGACGGGCCGGTCGCCACGCTGTTCATGGACGTGGACGAAAACGGCGGTCTGTTCGAGGGCTATCAGCTCAAGCTCAATTCCTACGATCTGGGCGTCGACATCGAGCTCGCCGACGTCGTCCAGCGCATGCGCTTCGAGCACCCCGAAGTCGGCGCGGTCGTCCTGCGCTCGGGCAAGGACCGGGTTTTCTGCGCCGGCGCCAACATCCGCATGCTCGGCGGCGCGACGCACGTCCACAAGGTGAACTTCTGCAAGTTCACCAACGAGACGCGCAACGCCTTCGAGGCGGCGGGCGTCGAGTCGGGCCAGCATTACCTCTGCGCGGTCAAGGGCGCCTGCGCGGGCGGCGGCTACGAGCTGGCGCTGGCGTGCGACCACATCATCCTCGCCGACGACGGCGCTTCCTCCGTCGCGCTTCCCGAAGTCCCGCTGCTCGCGGTGCTGCCGGGCACCGGCGGCCTGACGCGCGTGACCGACAAGCGCAAGGTGCGCCGCGATCTGGCCGACGTGTTCTGCACCGTCGAGGAAGGCGTGAAGGGCAAGCGCGCCGTCGAATGGCGCCTCGTCGACGAGGTCGCGCCGAATTCGAAATTCGACGAAACGGTCGCCGCCCGCGCGCGCGAATTCGCCGCCAAGGCCAAGCGCGCGAACGCGGGCGAGGGCGTCGCGCTGACGCCGCTGCAGGGCGCTTTCGGCGATGACGGTTCTGTGCGCTATTCCCTGGTGGAAGCGCTCATCGACCGGCCGAAGGGCGTCGCGACGATCGTCATCGCCGGGCCGCAGGACGAAGCGCCGACGTCGATCGCCGATCTGCACGCGCAGGGCGCCTCGGCGTGGATGTTGCGGCTCGCGCGCGAGCTCGACGACGCGATCCTGCATCTGCGCCTGAACGAGCCGGAAGTCGGCGTCATCGTCTTCAAGTCGCACGGCGATCCCCAAATGGTCCTCGCGCATGAAAAACTCGTGGCCGACAACGCCGCGACCGACTGGCTGGCGCGCGAAATCCAGCTCTACTGGAAGCGGGTGTTCAAGCGCATCGACCTCACCTCGCGCTCGCTCGTCGCCCTGATCGAAAACGGCTCGTGCTTCGCCGGCTTCCTCGCCGAGATCCCGTTCGCCTGCGATCGCGCCTACATGATGGAAGGCGCGTTCGAAGGCGACAACCGCGCCGGCGCCTCGATCACGCTGACGAGCGCCAATTTCGGCCCGTTCCCGATGTCGAACGATCTGACGCGCCTGCAGACGCGCTTTCTCGGCGAACCCACGAGGATCGAGGAGGCCGGCAAGGTCAGGGGCAAGGCGCTCGAAGCGGCCGAGGCGAGCGCGCTCGGCCTCGTCACCTTCGTCTTCGACGAGGTGGACTGGGGCGACGAGGTCCGCATCTTCCTCGAAGAGCGCGCGAGCTTCTCGCCGGACGCGATGACGGGGATGGAGGCCAATCTGCGCTTCCCCGGGCCCGAGACGATGGAGACCCGCATCTTCGGCCGGCTGACCGCCTGGCAGAACTGGATTTTCCAACGCCCGAACGCGGTGGGCGAGAACGGCGCGCTCAAGCGCTACGGCAGCGGCGTGCGCGGCGACTACGACCGGCGTCGAGTCTGAAAAGAACTTTCAACAGGAGCTTAAAAAGGTGACCGATCTCGTCAATGTCAGCTACGACACGCTGATCCCGAACAACGTCGGCCTGTCCTTGGACAAGCGCGTGCTCAAGGCGCTGGAAAAGTGGCATCCCGGCTACATCAACTGGTGGAACGATCTGATTCCGGAGCGGTTCCAGAAGAGCATGGTCTATCTGCGCACCGCCGTCAGCGTCGATCCCAAGGGCTGGGCGAAGTTCGACTACGTGAAAATGCCGGAATACCGCTGGGGCGTTCTGCTCGCGCCGCAGGTCGAGGATCGCCGCATCCCGTGCGGCGAGCACCTCGGCGAAAAGGCCTGGCAGGACGTTCCCGGCGAATATCGCGCGTTGATGCGTCGCCTGATCGTCATTCAGGGCGACACGGAGCCCGCGTCCGTCGAGCAGCAACGCTTCCTCGGCAAGACCGCGCCATCGCTCTACGACATGCGCAACCTGTTCCAGGTCAACGTCGAGGAGGGGCGCCATCTCTGGGCGATGGTCTATCTCCTGCACAAGTATTTCGGCGCCGACGGCCGCGAGGAGGCGGACGATCTCCTGCGCCGCCGCTCGGGCTCCGAGGAGGCCCCGCGCATGCTCGGCGCCTTCAACGAGGAGACGCCGGATTGGCTGTCCTTCTTCATGTTCACCTACTTCACCGATCGCGACGGCAAGATGCAGCTCGAGAGCCTCGCGCAGTCGGGCTTCGATCCGCTGTCGCGCACCTGCCGGTTCATGCTGACCGAAGAAGCCCATCATATGTTCGTCGGCGAGACCGGGGTCGGCCGCACCATCCAGCGCACCTGCGAAGCGATGAAAGAGGCCGGCCTCGACGATCCCCGCGACGTCGAGCGGGTCCGCGCGCTCGGCGTCATCGATCTGCCGACCATCCAGAAAAAGCTCAACCTGCACTACACGCTTTCGCTCGATCTGTTCGGCCAGGAGGTTTCCACCAACGCCGCGAACGCGTTCAACGCGGGGGTCAAGGGCCGCTATAGGGAGCATCGTCTGGAGGACGACCACAAGCTCGGCTCCGCCACCTATCCGGTCACCCAGTTCGTCGACGGGCGGATCAGGATCGTCGACGTCCCGGCGCTGACCGCGATCAACATGCGCCTGCGCGACGATTACACCCGCGACGCCGCCGGCGGCGTCGGGCGCTGGAACAAGATCCTGGAAGGTCAAGGCGTCAAGTTCGCGCTGAAGCTGCCGCACGAAGGCTTCAACCGCAAGATAGGCGTTTTCGCGGGCAAGCCGATCGACCCCGAAGGCAGGATCGTCGGCGGCGCGCAATGGGACGAAGGACGAGCCGATTGGCTGCCCAGCAGGGCCGACGGCGAGTTCATCCAGTCGTTGATGAAGCCATGCAGCGAACCGGGAAAATACGCGGGCTGGATCGCGCCGCCCAGGCTCGGCATCGACAACAAGCCCGGCGATTTCGAATACGTGAAGCTGCACATGGCGTGAGGAGGCTCCTTTTCCGGAGCGAGTGGGGTGCGCACAGTTCGGCGATTGCGCGGCTACTCCCCCCGCCCCTCACCCTGCCTCTCCCCGCCGTGCGGGGAGAGGGACGCGGCGGCGCCGTCCTTCTCCTCTCCCCGCTTGCGGGGAGAGGCAGGGTGAGGGGCCTGGGGATTGGCCGCAAGCTTCGCCGAGACGCGTGCACGCGGGAATAAACGAAGAACACAGGCGAACGTGCGATGGGCCAGCCAATCAAGCAGCATCTGATCGACCCGGAAATCTGCATCCGCTGTTACACCTGCGAGGCGGCGTGCAGCGTCAATGCGATCGAGCATGACGGCGTCAACGTCGTCGTCGATGTGACGAAGTGCAACTTCTGCATGGACTGCATCGCCCCCTGCCCGACGGGATCGATCGACAACTGGCGGGTCGTCGAAGCGCCTTATTCGCTGAGCGACCAATACAGTTGGCGGGAGCTGCCGGCGCAGGTCGCCTTCGCCGACGCCGCTTCGGAGGCCGACGCCGCGATCGAGGCGATCGACGACGACGTCGTCCGCCTGCTCGCGGAGGCCCACGGCGGCGCCGGCGGCGCCGCGAAGGCGCCGCCCTCGGCGAGCAAGCCGACGATCAATCTCTATACGCTGGCGAAGCCCGCCGAGGCCACCGTGCAGGGCAACTACCGCCTGACCGCCGCGGGCGCCGACAGCGACGTGCGCCACATCATCCTCGACTTCGGGGGCCAGCGCTTTCCGGCGCTCGAGGGGCAGAGCCTCGGCGTGGTTCCGCCCGGCCTCGACGCCGACGGCAAGCCGCATGCGCCGCGCCTCTATTCCATTTCGAGCCCGCGCGACGGCGAGCGGCCCAACTTCAACAATCTCGCCCTGACGGTGAAGCGCGAGCCGCGCGGCCTCTGCTCGAATTACGTCTGCGATCTGAAGAAGGGCGACAAGGTGCGCGTCGCCGGCCCGTTCGGCGCGACCTTCCTGATGCCGAACGATCCGAAGGCGCGCCTGCTGATGATCTGCACCGGGACGGGTTCGGCGCCGTTCCGCGCCTTCACCATGCGCCGCCAGCGCAACGGCGCCGACCCGTCGGCGAGCATGACGCTGGTGTTCGGCGCGCGCACGCCCGATTCGCTGCCCTATTTCGGGCCGTTGAACAAGGTTCCCGAAGCGGTCTTGAAGAAGCACCTCGTCTTCAGCCGCGCCGAAGGCCGACCGAAGCGCTACGTGCAAGACGAGCTGCGCGACGAGCACGAGGCGATCGGCGAGCTTCTCGCCGATGCGGACGCCTACGTCTACGTCTGCGGCCTGCGCGCGATGGAGCGGGGCGTCGAGGAAGCGCTCGCCGACGTGTGCCGCATGCGCGGTCGCGACTGGAGCACGCTCAAGTCCGAGATGCGCGCCCAAGGACGGTATCATGTGGAGACCTATTGAGCGCTCGACATGGGGCGCGTAGGCGCGTCCTATCGCGCCGGTCGGGGGCCGAAGTCGACGTCGCCCATCGCATGTTCGACGCCGAGCCCCGAATTGTGCTTTGAAGGGCGCTCGGCGCGCGCGGGCGGCGCCGATCGAACCGAAGCGCCGAGCGCGTCGCGCTCGAAGGGATGGTGACGGCGGGTGGGCGAAAGTATTTCTTGACAAGGCGTTTGGCGGATCGGCAGTTCGCCCCGAGTCTGCGAATTCGACGACGCATATTGCAACGACAGACGAAAGACTGGGAGGACATCCATGGAAAAGCACAATCGATCGCTCGTGACGCGGCGCGCGCTGTTGACGAGCGCCCTCGGAGGCGCCGCGGCGTTGACGGCGAGCGCCGTGCCGAGCCGCTGGGCGATCGCGCAGGCCAAGCCGCTGAAAGTCGGCCTGATGCTGCCCTACTCCGGCACCTACGCCAAGCTCGGCGAAAACATCACCTATGCGATCGAATTGCACGTCGCGGAAAAAGGGGGAACGCTCGGCGGCCGCGCCATCGAATTCGTCAAGCTCGACGACGAGTCGAAGCCGGAAATCGCGCAACAGAACGCCGAGCGGCTGGTCAAGCGCGACAATGTCGACGTCCTGATCGGGACGGTGCATTCCGGCGTGCAAATGGGCATCCACAAGGTGGTGCGGGAGAGCGGCACGCTGACCATCGTGGCGAACGCCGGCAACAACGAGATCACGCGCTCGCTGTGCGCGAAGAACGTGTTCCGCACCTCCTTCACCAACTGGCAGCCGGCCTACAGCATGGGGCTGGCGCTCGCCAAGAAGGGCGTCAAGACGGCCGCGTTCGTGACCTGGGACTACACCGCCGGCCAGGAAATGGGCGCCGCGTTCAAGGAAGGCTTGGAGAAAGGCGGCGGACGCTTCGCCCAGTTGCTGACGCTCAGTTTCCCCGACACGAATTTCCAGCCCATCCTGGCGCAGATTCCGAGCCTCGGCGTGGACGCCGTCGGCGCGTTCTTCGCCGGCGGCGGCGCGATCCAATTCGTCAAGGAATACGCCGCGGCGCAGATCAAGGCGCCGTTGTGTGGGCCCGGGTTCCTCACCGAAGGCACGCTCGGGGCGCAGGGCGCCGCCGCCGACGGCATCGAGACGGCGCTGCATTACGGCGACGGCCTCGACAACCCCAAGAACATCGCCTTCCTCGAGGCATTCAAGGCCAAGGCGGGACGCGAGGCCGACGTCTACGCCGTTCACGGCTACGACGCCGCCCAGCTCCTGGCGATCGGGCTCGAGGCGGCCGGCGGCGCCATCGACGACGAAGCCAAGCTCTACGCGGCGATGCGCGGCGCGAAGATCGACAGTCCGCGCGGACCGATCTCCATCTCCGCCTCGCAGAACGTCGTGCAGAACATTTACCTGCGCAAGGTGGAAGGGGGCAAGAACAAGGTGGTCGGCGTCGCGGCCGAGGCGCTGGCCGATCCGGGCACCGGCTGCAAGCTCGGCTGAACGCGTAAGGCGCGCGGCGCCGGCCCGTCGCTTACGCGGCGACCGGCGACGCCGATCCTCTCCTCGCGACGGGAAGCCCCGCCATGAGCATCGCGATATTTCTTTCGCAGATCCTGAACGGGCTGCAGTACGGCCTGCTGCTGTTCCTGATCGCCAGCGGCCTGACGCTCATCTTCGGCGTGCTCGGCGTCATCAACCTGGCGCACGGCAGCTTGTTCATGATCGGCGCCTACGTCGCCTTTCTGGTGGTGAAGGCGTCGGGTTCGCTTTGGCTCGCGCTGCCCGCCTGCGTTGTCGTCGGCCTGGCGCTCGGCGCCCTGCTCGAGCGCTTCCTCTTCCGCTATTTCTACAACCGCGAGCACCTCGACCAGGTGCTCGTGACCTTCGCCCTCATCCTGATCTTCGAGGAGCTGAGGTCGCTGCTGGTGGGCAACGATTTCCACTCCGTCCCTGTCCCCGCGGCGCTCGACTTCTCCGTGCCGATCACCGCGGGCTTCAGCTACGCCGCCTACCGTCTCGTGGTGATCGGCGTGTGCCTCGCTCTGGCCGCGGCGCTGTTCTGGTGGATCGAGCGCACCAAGATGGGCGCGATCGTGCGCGCGGCGGCCGAGAAGCCGGAGATGGTGGACGTGCTCGGCATCGACGCGCGTCGCGTGCATATGACGGTGTTCGCCGTGGGCGCCGCGCTGGCCTTGGCCGCGGGCGGCCTCGCCGCGCCGCTCACTTCCGTCTATCCCAACATGGGCGATGGGCTGCTCATCGTCTCGTTCGTCGTCGTCGTGATCGGCGGCTTCGGCTCGGTGTCCGGCGCGTTCTGGGCCGCGCTGTTGGTCGGCCTGATCGACACGCTCGGCAAGGCATACGGCTCGGCGTTCTCCGGCGCCGCCGCCGGCGGCCTCGCCGCGGCGCTGCCCGCGATGTCCATCTACATGGTGATGATCCTGGTCCTCGTCCTGCGCCCGTCCGGGCTGTTCGGGGGGCGGTCGTGATCGGACGCAATCGCTTGCTGCCCCAGACGTCGGCCGGCTGGGCGGCGCTGGCGGCCGGCGCCGTCGCGCTGGCGCTGCTGCCGCTCTTCGCGCCGGCCTACTACGTGGGCCTCGTCACCACGGCGATGATCGCCGCCATGCTGGCGCTGAGCCTGCATCTGCTCGTCGGCGGCGCGGGTCTCGTCAGCCTCGGGCACGGCGCCTTCTACGGTCTTGCCGCCTACACGGTCTTCCTCATGTCGCCCGAAGGCGCGCCTCGGCCGATCTGGCAGACGCTGCCGGCCGCCATGCTGGTCGCGGGCCTCGCCGCGCTCGTCGTCGGCGCCCTGTCGCTGCGGACCAAAGGTTTCTTCTTCCTGATGGTGACGCTCGCCTGCGGGCAGATGATCTTCGCGATCTTCCACGACACCAGACTCGGCGGCGGCGCGGACGGCGCCTATCTCGCCAAGCCGCTGCTCTCGATGTTCGGATTTACGCTCGACCCGCTGAGCCTGCCGCGCGCCGAGCGCGGCTGGCCCGTCTACTACATCGCTCTGGTCCAGCTCACGGCGACCTATCTGGCGCTCGCCCTCCTGCTGCGCTCGCTGTTCGGCAGCGTCCTCGAAGGCATCCGGGTCAACGAGAGCCGCATGGAGGCGATGGGCTTCAACACCGGCCGCTACAAGCTCGCCGCGTTCGTCATCGCCGGCGTTCTCGCCGGCGCGGCGGGGCACATGTGGAGCCTCTATTCCGGCTTCGTCAATCCGGAGGTGGTCGGCTGGCGCCAATCCGCCGAGGCGCTGCTGATGATCCTGCTGGGCGGCATCGGCGCGCTCGTCGGCGCCGTCGTCGGAGCGTTCGCGTTCGTCGCGCTCGGCGAGATCGCGCAGATGATCACCTCGCGTCAGCTTCTGGTCGAGGGGCTGGCGATTCTGGCCGCCGTCGTGCTCCTGCGCGACGGGTTCATGGGCCTCAAGCCGCCTTGGCGCGCCCGGTCGCCGCGAGGCGGCGGCCGGGAAAGCGCGCTCAGATGACCGGCTCGCGCGGCGGGCCCGCGGCCGTCCTCGCCACAGAGGGCCTAACGAAGTATTTCGGCCGGCTCGCCGCCGTGCGCGACGTCACGCTCGCGCTGCGCGTCAACGCGTTGCACGCCGTGATCGGCCCCAACGGCGCCGGCAAATCGACCTTCGTCGATCTCCTGTCGGGTCGGCTCCGCCCCAGCCAGGGCCGCGTCCTGCTCGAAGGCCGCGACGTGTCGGGCGCGCCGGCGTGGCGCATGGCGCGTCTCGGCGTGGCGCGCTCGTTCCAGCGCACCAACATCTTCAAGCCGCTGAGCGTCCTGGAGAACGTGCGCCTCGCCGCGCAAGCCGTGCGGCTGCCGATCGCGCGCCTGCTTTCGACGCCGCCTCGCCAGACAGCGCTGATCGAGGCGGCGCGGCGCGCGCTCGAGCGCGTCGGCCTCGCGGACGCCGAGCAACGCGTCGCGGGCGCGCTGAGCCACGGCGCGCAGCGTCAGCTCGAAATCGCGATGACGCTCGCCACCGAGCCCAAAGTCCTGCTGCTCGACGAGCCGCTGGCCGGCATGGGGCCGGAGGAGAGCGAGCGCATGGCGGCGCTGTTGAAATCTCTGGCGCGCGAGCACGCCGTGCTGCTGATCGAGCACGACATGGATTTCGTGTTCAAGGTCGCCGACCAGATGACGGTGCTGGTCGAGGGCGCCGCGCTGGCGACCGGCAGCCCGGCCGAAGTGCGCGCCAACAAGGCCGTGCAGACGGCCTACCTCGGGGCGCAGGCATGACGAGCGCGCCGCTCATCGCCGTTTCCGGCCTCAACACGTACTACGACGACAGCCACGTGCTGCGCGATCTTTCGCTCACCTTGAACCCGGGCGAAACGCTCGGCCTGATGGGCCGCAACGGCATGGGAAAGACCACGCTGATCCGCTCGATCATGGGCCTGGTTCGCCCGCGATCGGGAACGATCGAGGTCGCCGGACGCGACGTGACCGGCGAGGCGTCGTTCCGCATCGCGCGGCTGGGACTGGCCTACGTGCCCGAAGGGCGTGGGATTTTCGCCTCCCTATCGGTTCTCGAGAATTTGGCGATCGCCGAGCGCAATGGCGTCGACGGCGGCGCGCGATGGACCCTCGAGCGCGCGCTGGAGCTGTTTCCGCGGCTGAGCGAACGCCGCAGCCACCGCGGCGATCAGCTCTCGGGCGGCGAGCAGCAGATGCTGGCCGTCGCCCGCGCGCTCCTCACCAATCCGCGCGTGCTCATCCTGGACGAAGCGACCGAAGGGCTCGCCCCGCTGATCCGCGCCGAAATCTGGCGAACCGTCCGGCTCGTGCGCGACAGCGGCGTCGCGACGATCGTCGTCGACAAGACGGTTTCCGAGCTGACGTCCGTCGCCGATCGCGTCGTGATCCTGGTCAAAGGTCAGGTCGCCTTCGAAGGCTCGTCGCTGGCGCTGCGGGCCGATCCGGAGATGATGCGCTTGCACCTGGGCGTGTGAGGCCGCCGATCGGGCCGCGCCGTGGATCGGGAAGAACCGAGATTTGCGGCGCGCGCGCGATTGGCGTCGGTCGCGTAAGCGCCGAGTCCGCGGCCGGCTGCCCGAAGATAGAAATATATTGCACCTCACCGTCATGAGCAGGTAAATAGGAAATATGATTCCTATCGGGTCGGCGCGATGAACGAGATCACCAATTTCCGCGGCGAGGTCGTTTCCGGCGAATCCGTCTCCGGCCGGTCGGACGAGGTCGACGCCTTCATCGCCGCCGTCGGCGAGCGCGTGCGCAAGGCGCGCCAGCGCAAAGGCATGGCGCGGCGGGTGCTGTCGGAATTGTCCGGCGTTTCCCAACGCTATCTCGCGCAACTGGAAAACGGCCGCGGCAATATTTCCATCGCGCTCCTCTACAGGGTGGCGCAAGCGCTGGATCACCGCATCGAATGGCTGGTGGGCGCGGACGATCCATGGGGATCGGAAGGCGCCAAATTCGCGGAGCTCTATCGCGCCGCTTCGAGCGATCTGCGCCGCAAGGCCATGGACGTGCTCGTCGCCGCCCAGCCCGCGCAGTTGCGACGCCGCCGCATCTGTCTCATCGGCCTGCGCGGCGCCGGCAAGTCCACGCTGGGGCGACGGCTGGGAGCGGCGTTGTCGTTTCCCTTCGTCGAGATCAACCGCGACATCGAGGAACAGAGCGGCATGCCGGTGGCCGACGTCATCGCGCTCTACGGACAAGAGGGCTATCGCCGGCTGGAGCGGCAAGCGCTGGAACGGGTGGTGGCGACAACCGACACGGTGGTCCTGGCGGTGGCCGGCGGCATCGTCGCCGAGCCCGAGACGTTCGCCTTCCTGCTCGACAATTTTCACGCCATCTGGTTGAAAGCGCCGCCCGAAGTGCACATGAAGCGAGTCGTCGAGCAGGGCGACGAGCGCCCGATGGCTGGCAATCCCAAGGCGATGGAGGAACTCACCTCGATTCTGACGAGCCGCGAAGCGCTCTACGTCAAGGCCGAAATCATGATCGAGACGGTGGGAAAGTCGATCGAGGAGAGCACCCAAGACGTGCTGCGGGCGGTGCGCGAGCTCGGCGTCGCGTAAGGCGCGCTACGCGCGCCTGCGGGCCCTATTTCGGCCGACGCTTTGCGGGGAAACGCCGGCGTGCCTTCGCGACTGTCGCCGGCAATTCCGGCCTGGCGCGGAGGCCGCGCGGACGGTGCCCCTTTCCTTATGGCCGCTGTGTTTGCATTATATCACACACGATGCCATATAATGCGTATTTCCAGAAAGAGTGGGGATATCGAGTGGCGTCATCGTCGAAAGTGTGATCGCTCGAGCCGAGCCGACTTAGGGCTCTCGAGATCGAGGACGGAGCGTCCGATGCCCAATGAACCATCGCCGATCGGCGCAAGCGGGCAGGCGGCCAATTTCACCGATGCCGCATCGCCGGGAAAGGGGCGTCCGTCGTGGCGCGACTTGGGCCCGACGGGGCACGTCGATTCCTTCGCCCGCGACAACCTGCCGCCACGCGAGCTCTGGCCGGACTTCCTGCTCGACCGGCCCGAGTTCTGCTATCCCGATTATATCAACGTCGGAGTTGAACTGACCGACCGCATGGTCGAGCGAGGCTTCGGCGATCGGATCGCGCTGATCGGCGACGGCCGGCGGCGCACGTACAAGGAGCTGGCCGACTGGACGAGCCGGCTCGCCCGCGCCCTCGTCGAAGACTACGGCGTTCGGCCCGGCGACCGCATCCTGGTCCGGTCGGGCAACAATCCGGCGATGCTGGCGGCCTGGCTCGCCGCCACCAAGGCGGGCGCGGTGGTGGTCAACACCATGCCGCTGTTGCGCGCCGTGGAGCTGACGCAAATCATCGACAAGGCCGAGATCGGCCTGGCTCTGACCGACAGCCGCCTCCGCGAAGAGATCGACAAGGCGGCGTCGACGAGCCGGTTCCTGAAACGCGTCGTCTGTTTCGACGGCGCCGCCAATCACGACGCCGAACTCGACCGCGCGGCGCTCGACAAGCCGGTCGTTTTCGATGCGGTCAAGACAGGACGCGACGATGTGGCGCTGTTCGCTTTCACTTCCGGCACGACCGGCCAGCCGAAGGCGACGATGCACTTTCATCGCGATCTCTTGATCGTGGCCGACGGCTATGCGCGCGAAGTTCTCGGCGTCACTCCGGACGACGTGTTCGTCGGATCGCCGCCGCTCGCCTTCACCTTCGGCCTCGGCGGACTGGCGATCTTCCCGCTTCGCTTCGGCGCGACCGCGACGTTGCTCGAAAACGCCACGCCCTCGAACATGGTCAAATACGTCGAGACTTTCCGGGCCACGCTGATCTTCACCGCGCCGACCGCCTATCGCGCGATGCTGGCGGCCAAGGAGGAGGGCGCCGATCTCTCCTCTTTGCGTCTTGCGGAGTCCGCCGGCGAAACGTTGCCGAAGCCGGTCTACGAGGATTGGATCCGCAGCACCGGCGTGCCCATCCTCGACGGCATCGGATCGACCGAGTTGCTGCACATCTTCATTTCCAATCGCCAAGCCGATTCTCGGGCCGGCGCGACCGGACGCCCGACGGCGGGCTACCAGGCGCGCGTCGTCGACGACGACATGACGGACGCGCCCGAAGGCGTCGTCGGCAGGCTCGCCGTCCGCGGCCCGACGGGGTGTCGCTATCTCGCCGACGAACGGCAGAGCGCCTACGTGCGCGACGGCTGGAACCTGACCGGCGATTCTTTCCTGCGCGACGCCGACGGCGTGTTTCACTTCGTCGCCCGTGCCGACGACATGATCGTCTCGGCCGGCTACAACATCGCGGGGCCGGAGGTCGAGACGGCGCTGCTGGCTCACCCCGATGTCGGCGAATGCGCCGTCGTGGGAGCGCCCGATGTCGAGCGCGGCGAAATCGTCCTGGCGTATGTGGTGTTGAGGCCGGGCGTCGTCGCCGACGCTCGGACCGCCAAGCGTTTGCAGGATCACGTCAAGGCGACGCTCGCACCGTACAAGTATCCGCGGTCCGTCGAATTCGTGGACGCGCTGCCGAAGACCGCGACCGGCAAGATTCAGCGCTTCGTCCTGCGTTCACGCGCCAAGCAATGAGGGCTTCGCATGCATCAGACAGTCCAACCAAAAGGCTGGCCGCGCCCGAAGGGCTATTCCAACGGCGTCGTCGCGCAGGGCAAGACCGTCTACGTCGCCGGGCAGGTCGGTTGGAACGCGAAGGAGGTCTTCGAGAGCGACGACTTCGTCGCGCAGACCGAAGCCGCGCTCGCCAACATCGTCGCCGTGCTGGCCGAAGCGGGCGCGCGGAGCGAACATCTCGTGCGAATGACGTGGTGGGTCGTCGACAAGAGCGAGTATCTCGACCGCCTGACCGAGATCGGCGCCGCCTACAAGCGGGTGATCGGCGCCGTCTATCCCGCGATGTCGCTGGTGCAGGTGGCCGGGCTCGTCGAAGCCGGCGCGAAAGTCGAGATCGAGGCGACCGCCGTCATTCCGACATAGCGGTCCCCGCATTCGAAGCGCCGAGACCTGCGCAGCTGAAGGCCGGACGGCTCACGGCTTATGTGGGGCCGCGAGGCGGCCCTCCGGCGCGCCGCGCCCGCGCTTCGAGCCCATTCTCGCCGTGGCTGAACTGAACGATACGACGAACTGGCGCTTCAGCGTCGCCCCTATGATGGATTGGACGGCGCGAGAAATAAAAGGCGATGATAACAAAGCCTTAGGCGGCGCTCTGAGTTGATGTTGCGAAATGTTGTAGGGAAAAACCGCTGGTCGGTCCAATTTTTCGCGCCGACGAAACGGGCGCAAACGGTCAAGAATGAAGCGCCCGATGCTCGCGCAATGCCGCGTCACGCCGCTTGTCGACGTAGGCCGCGAGGTCCGCAAGATGGATTCCTCGCGCGCTTTTCTGACTGGTCTCGATTCGCAATAGCGGGATTTCGATGTCGCCCGCCGAGTGCTTTCGCAGAAACTTCTGCGGCGTCAGATGGGGGAAATAATCGCGGCAAACAACATCGACCGGAATGACGGCCCGGCCGTCGTACTGCGCCATGAGCAAAAACTCGGTGTTCATAGGGTGGTGCCTTTCGTGTGGAGTAGCTGAAAACGAAACGGCCGCCGACATGACTGCCGGCGGCCGTTCCGTATCGATGATTGTTGAATTTGCCCTAGTCGGCGCTAAGCGCTGCTTTCAGGGTCGCGCCTTTAAAGCCCCTCCTGATAGCGCCGAGCTTCTCGTCTACCACGAGAAGGACAGCAAGGAGGCCGTCGTCCCCCTCATCCCCTCCGGCGAGGGTCCATACGGCGTTGAGCAACGAGAGAACCTCGTCGATCTGATCGCTAATGCTGAATGCTTGCGGCATGATTGAAATATCTCCCCTCGCTTGTAATTACCCACCCCCTTGCCATGGGCTGCGATCTCTGAATCCATGGCGGGATGGATCGGGTTGATTTGCAGCAGCTCAGCAAGGAGCAATTGATCGAGTTGGTGCTTCGGCTCCAGCGGC
>JBEKLU010000043.1:0-36577 GCA_050010035.1 Roseiarcus sp. | reverse complement strand
CGGCCACCGGAATGCGACAGGATGGTGCGCCGCCAGCGCTCGGCACCGACCAAAATCAACCCATCAAACCAGTGCATCCACTACATATAGACGAGCCTGGGACAACGGGATAAGCCACCGCCGCAAGGCGCGCTTGTCAGTATAGCCACGCTTCGCGACGATTTATATTGTATAAATCAGCGAAATCCCGCCACGCCAAAGCAACGCGCCTTGCGGCGCGCCCCCTCATCCGACCCGACTTCGTCGGGTCACCTTCGCCCGCAAGGGGGGAAGGGGGCGCGCCTTCATGAGGCGTATCGATCTGACGTACAAAGGGAATTTCAGATGTGTGCATGCCCTAGCGCTTTCGCGGGAATGACATCGCTGGCGACCCCGTCAATTTGCGCCGTGGTTTACAAACAGAGGTAATTTTACCCGGATGTTATTGCATCGTCAATAACACCCGGATATATTCCCCGACGACGGACAGAGCGAGTTTCGGCGATGCAGGACGGCGATCGGCGGGCGGCGCGCGCCGCCTACAAGGAGCGCAAGGCGGTCGCCGGCGTCTACGCCCTGCGCTGCGCGCCGAGCGGCGAGGTCTGGGTCGGCCAGACACCCGACCTGGAAAAGGCTTGGAACCGCACAGTCTTCTCGCTGCGCGGCGGCGCCAATCCGCATCGCGCGCTGCAAGCCGCCTGGAACGCGCACGGCGCCGCGGCTTTCGCTTTCGAGCCCTTGGAGCGGCTGGACGAGGAAGCGCTCGATTTCGCGCGCCAGTCGGCGTTGAAGGAGCGGACCGCCTTCTGGCGCGAAAAGCTCGGCGCGGCGGCGATCTGAGCGAAGCGCGCCGGCCCGGCCTCGATCGCTACTTCGTCGGCGCCGGCTGTCCCTCGGTTCGCGGCAGCGCCGGGTCGAAGCACGCCCATTTGGGCGCCGAGCGCGCCCAGATCACGCCGCCGGGCTTGCCGACTTCGGGATCGTCGAGCGTGCCGACGCGCACGATGAGCTGATGCGGGCGCGGCTCGGCCTCGCTGAACAAAGGCGTGCCGCAAGCGGGGCAGAAGGTGCGATGCATCACCGAGCCGCTGTCGGCGACCGACGCATAGACCGCCGTCTCGCCCGTGACGGTCACCGCCTCCTTGCGGAAAATCGCGTTGACCGTGCCGCCGCCGGCGCTGAGGTACTGGCAGACGCGGCACCAGCACTGCCGTACGCCGAGCGGCTTGTCGGCGGCGATTTCGTAGCGCACCTTCTTGCACAGACAGCCGCCGGTGATGGGCATCAAAGGCTCCTGGATTGACGCGCCGATAAGGCTGGCAGCAGGATAAGGTTAGTTGTCGCGCGGCGCCAGCGGCGCTTGGCGAGAGGAGCTTTGACATGGCGCGCTCGATAAACCCATCGGTCCATCCCGGCGAGATTCTGCGCGAGGAGTTTCTCGCGCCGCTCGGCATGAGCGCGGGCGCGCTCGCCAAGCGTCTCAACGTGCCGCGCACCCGCATCGAGCGCCTCGTCGCGGAGACGACGGCGATGACGCCGGACACGGCGCTGCGGCTCGGCAAGTTCTTCGCGACGTCGCCGGAGTTCTGGATGAATTTGCAGACCGCGTTTGATTTGACAGCGCAGTCGCACGCCATGAGGGAGGAAATCGCGGCGATCGAAGAGATGCGGGCGGCTTGAGGAGGCCCCTCTTCATCACCCCAAATTCAGCTCCTTGAAGAAATCGTTGCCCTTGTCGTCGACGACGATGAACGCCGGAAAATCCTCGACCTCGATGCGCCAGATCGCCTCCATGCCGAGTTCGGGGTATTCCAGCACTTCGACCTTGCGAATGCAGTCTTGCGCCAGGCGCGCGGCGGGGCCGCCGATCGAGCCGAGATAGAAGCCGCCGTGGCGGGCGCAGGCCTCGCGCACCGCGCGCGACCGGTTGCCCTTGGCGAGCATCACCAGCGAGCCGCCCGCCGCCTGGAACTGGTCGACGAACGAGTCCATCCGCCCGGCGGTGGTCGGCCCGAACGAGCCGGAGGCGTAGCCGACCGGCGTCTTGGCGGGGCCGGCGTAGTAGACGGGATGGTTCCTGAAATAGTCGGGCATCGGCTCGCCGCGCTCGAGCCGCTCGCGAATCTTGGCGTGCGCCAGATCGCGCGCCACGATCATCGTTCCCGTCAGCGCCAGGCGGGTGCGGATCGGATGCTTCGACAATTCCGCGAGGATGTCCTTCATCGGCCGCTTCAGGTCGATTTTCACCACCGGCCCGCCGAGGCTCGCCTCGTCGACCGCGGGCAGGAAGCGGGCGGGATCGTGTTCGAGCTCCTCGAGGAACACGCCGTCCTTGGTGATCTTGCCGAGCGCCTGGCGATCGGCCGAACAGGAGACGCCGAGGCCGATCGGCAGCGACGCGCCGTGGCGCGGCAGGCGCACGACGCGCACGTCGTGGCAGAAATACTTGCCGCCGAACTGCGCGCCGACGCCGAGCTGTTCGGTCAGCTTCTGAAGCTCCTGCTCCATCGCCAGATCGCGGAAGGCGTGGCCGTCCGGTCCGCCGCTCGTCGGCAGCGCATCGAGATAGCGCGCCGAGGCGAGCTTGACCGTCTTCATCGTCAGCTCGGCGCTCGTGCCGCCGACGACGACGGCGAGGTGATAGGGCGGGCAGGCGGCCGTGCCGAGGGTGAGAATCTTCTCCTTGAGGAAGGCGATCATCCGCTCGTGCGTCAGGATCGACGGCGTCGCCTGATAGAAGAAGCTCTTGTTGGCGGAGCCGCCGCCCTTGGCCATGAACAGGAACTTGTAGGAATCCTCGCCTTCGGCTGCGATTTCGATCTGGGCGGGCAGATTGTCGCCGGTGTTCTTCTCCTCGAACATCGAAAGCGGCGCGACCTGGCTGTAGCGCAGGTTCTTGATGCGGTAGGCGTCGCGGATCCCTTCGGCGATCGCCGCTTCGTCGTCGCCGTCGGTCCACACCAGGCGGCCCTTCTTGGCCGAAACGATCGCGGTGCCGGTGTCCTGGCACATCGGCAGCACGCCGCCCGCCGCGATATTGGCGTTCTTGAGCAGATCGTAGGCGACGAACTTGTCGTTGGCGGAGGCCTCGGGGTCGTCGAGGATCTTGGCGAGCTGGGCGAGATGGCCGGGGCGCAGGAGATGGTTGATGTCGATCAGCGCCTGCTCGCTCAAGGCGCGCAGCGCTTCGCGCTCGACGACGAGAATGTCGCGCCCGAGCGCGCGCTCGACGCGGACTCCCTCGGAGCTCAGCTTTCGGTAAGGCGTCGCGTCGGCGCCGAGTTGAAAGAGAGCGTGATAGGCCTGGCTCATGGGGCGTCGCTCCGATGGCTTACGAGGGACGGGGGGAGACTTAGCCTTTCGCGCGGACCGTTCCAACCGCCGCGCGAGGCGGCGCGACTTCAGGTCGCGGCGGAGGCGAGCGCCTCGATCCCTTCGGCGACCGCCAGCGTTCGGCGCGCCATCTGTTCGTGCAGCAATTCGACCATCTTGCCGTCGAGCTGGATGGCGCCCTTGCCGGCGTTCTCGGGCAGAGCGAAGGCGGCGATGATCGCGCGCGCCGCTGCGATTTCCGCCGCGGTCGGCGCGAAGGCCGCGTTGCAGACGTCGATCTGATTGGGATGGATCAGCGTCTTGCCGTCGAGGCCCATGTCCCGGCCCTGTTCGCACTCCGCCTTGAAGCCGGCGAGATCGGCAAGATCGTTGTAGACGCCGTCGATGATGTCGCAGCCGTGCGCGCGCGCGGCGGCGACGCAAAGCGCGAGCCAGGCGGTCATCGCGCCGCGCCCCGGGGTCAGACGCGCTCGCGTCTCCTTGGCCAGATCGTTGAGGCCCATCACCAGGGTCTCGAGGCGCGAGTCCGGATCGGCCGCGGTCGCCGCGATCGAGCCGGCGCTCAAGATCGCCATCGGCGTCTCCATCATCGCCCACAGGCGCGTCGTCGTCGGCGCGCCGGCCTCGCGCATCACGCGCGCGGCGACCATGATCGCGCCCGGCCCGTCGACCTTGGGCAGCAGGATCGCATCGGGCGCCGCGGCGATCGCTGCGGCCAGATCGTCGCGACCCCACGGCGTATGGGCGCCGTTGACGCGGATCACCACTTCGCGGCCGCCGAACCCGCCCGCGCGCACGGCTTCGACGGCCAGGGCCCGCGCCGCCGGCTTCGAGTCGGGCGCCACCGAGTCCTCGAGATCGATGATGATCGCGTCGGCGGCTAAGCTGCGCGCCTTCGCCAGCGCCTTGGCGTTGGAGCCGGGCATGTAGAGCACGCTGCGGCGCGGACGAGCGACCATGACAAACTCCTGACGACCGTCCCTACTTAAATTGTGCGGCGCACTCGCGCCAGGGGCATGAATCGCGCCGCGTCCTAAGACTTAAGGCCAAGGCGCGAGCGCCGCTCGAGCCAATCGGCCGCGAACGGCAGAAGCGCGCTGATGGCGACGAACCGCGCGAGGTGATGGGCGCCGACGAACAGCGGATCGAGGCCGAGCGCGAAAGCCATCATCGTCATCGCCTCCAGGCCTCCCGGCGCGAAGGCGACCAGCGCCTCGGGGAACGGCGCGCCGACCGCTAGGGTCGCGAGATAGGCGAACCCCGCCGCCGCCGCGAAGGCCGCGAGGAACGAGGTCGCCGCGGCGATCAGCGTGCGATGCAACAGCTCCCAGTCGAAGCCGATGAAACGCGTGCCGATCCAGGCGCCGATCAGCGTCTGCGCGCCGATCTGGACCGGCGGGGCCAGGCGTCCGGGCGCCCAGCCGAGGCCATGGGCGAGCGCCGAAACGACGATCGCCGCATAGAGCGAACCGCTGGCGACCCCCAGCCGCTCCAGCGCGAGGCCGGCGAGGCCGGCGGCGAGGGTCAGCGCCGCGGTGGTCGCGAGCGGGTCATACGGGAAAACGGCGACCGAGCCGCCGAAGCCGGCGCGCGCCACGATCGGCGCCAGCGCCATCAGGACGAAGATGCGGAACACCTGAATGACCGCGAGCCGCGCCATATCCGCGCCGGTGGGCTCAGCGACGATGAAGACGTAGGAAAGCGCGCCGGGGATGGCGCTGTAGAACGCCGTCCGTCGCGAGAAACCACGCGCGCGCACGAGCACGAGATAGGACGCGGCGGTCATCGCTGCGATCGCCGCCACCATCAAGGCGAGGGACAGCGGATAACGGCCGAGCGTGCCCAGCGTCGCCGGCGTCAGCCCCGAGCCCATGCCGACGCCGGCCAGCAGGATCGCGAGCTCTCTCAGTCCGAAGACGAGCGGCGCGGCGCGGCCGACCGCGGCGAGCGCCGCGACCGCGATCATCGAGCCCGAGAGCCAGCCGGCGGGAACGCCGAGGAAGGCGAGCGCGCCGCCGCCGGCGAGCGCCGCCGCCAAGACGCCGGCCTGGCCAAGCGCGCGCCAGGGGGCCGAGCCGGCCGGGCTCTTGCGGGTCAAGGCGGCGCTATCTCGCCAGCCAGCGCGCGAATCGGCGCGTCGCTTCGGCGATCTCTTCGGGCGCGCGCGCGAAGCAAAGCCTGAGATAGCCCTCGCCGCCGGGGCCGAAAGCGGAGCCCGGCGCCGCCCCGATGCCCGCCTCGTCGATCAGGCGCAGCGCCAGCGCGCGCGAATCGGCCTCGCCGTCGATCGAGCAAAAGAGATAAAACGCCGCTTGCGGCGTCGCGAAGCGCACCCGCCCCGTAGCGCCGAGGCCGCGCACGATGACGTCGCGCGCCTCGCGCATCCGCGCGATCTGACCGGCGATGAACGGCTCGCCATGGTCGAGCGCGGCGACGGCGGCCCGCTGGGTGAAGACGGGAACGCCCGACGTGGTGAACTGCACGAGATTCTCGATCGTCGCGCCGAGCGCTTGCGGCGCCTCCAGCCAGCCGACCCGCCAGCCCGTCATCGCCCAGTTCTTCGACAGCGTCTGCACGAACAGAATCTTGTCGCTGGGCGCCATCACGTCGTGAAAGGACGGCGTCCTGCCGCCCTCAAAGGTCAGCCGCCCGTAGATCTCGTCGGCGACGATCCACAGGCCGCGCTCGCGCGCCAGCGCCAGAATGGCTTCGAGCTCTTCGCGGGTGGCGACGAAGCCGGTCGGATTGGCCGGCGAATTGAGGAAAATGGCGCGCGTCGCCGGCGTGACCGCTCTCGCGAGGCGCTCCGGATCGAGGCGCCAGCGCTCGGCGCGCTCGAGCGGCACGAACACCGCGCGCGCGCCCGACAGCGCCAGGGCGCCGGCGAAATTCGGCCACGCCGGCGAAGGAATCAGCGCTTCCTCGCCCGGCCCGACCGTCAGGCGCGTGGCGATGTCGAGCGCGTGCATGCCGCCGATGGTGACGAAGAAGCTTTCGGGGGAGAAGTCCCCGCCGCCCGGCGCCGCGCCGTAGACGCGCGTCATGTAACGCGCGATCGAAGCGCGCAATTCGGGGATGCCGCGCTGGTGGGTGTAGAAGGTCTCGCCGCGATCGAGCGAGGCTTTGGCCGCTTCGGCGATGAACGGCGGGGTCGTCAAATCGCCCTCGCCGACCCAGAGCGGAATCAAACCCTGGCGGCCGCGCCCGTAATTGAAGACTTCGACGATGCCGCTCTGCGCCACCGCGCGCATGGCCGGCTGAATTTCGCCGAGCCAGTCGGGCGTCGGCGGCGGGATTTGCGAAAACGAGAGGTCCATCGCGGCCTCATGAACGCAGCGGCGAGAGACCGCAAGGGGCGGGCGCAAAAAAATCATCGTGAGGTCGAGGGCGAGGCCCTCGACCGTTCCCGCCCGCGCTCAGCGCTTGGCCAGCGCGTCGCGAATCTGGGTCAGCAGCACGACCTCGTCGCTCGGCGGCGGCGGCGCGGCCGGAGCCTCCGGAGCGGGCTGCTTCATCGCGTTCATCGCCTTGATGACGAGGAACAGCGCCGCGGCGACGATGAGGAACTGGATGAGGTTGGTGATGAAATCGCCATAGGCGAGGACGCCGCCCTGCTTCCTCGCGTCGGCGAGGTTGGTGGCGGTCACGGCGCTGGAAAGGGGGAGGAAATAGTTGGAGAAATCGGCCTTCCCGAAAATGCCGATGATCGGCATGATGATTCCGTCGACCAGCGAGCCGACGATCTTGTTGAACGCCGCGCCGATGACCACCGCCACCGCGAGGTCGATGACGTTGCCCCTCATGGCGAAGTCTTTGAATTCTTTCAGCATTCATCCCTCCCGGAAAATGGCGCCGCCACGCTAGCCGAAGCGAAGGCGGAGATAAAGCCGTCGGCGCCGACGCCCGCGTGGGGCCCCGTCAGTCCTGGGCGGCGGGGCGTCGCTCGAGCGCGATGAGCCGCGCCCTCAACAGCGCGGCGCGCGCCTGCGCCATTCGGGAGGCGCAATAGCCATGCACGGCCTCCTTCTCGTAATCGCGGCAAACGTCGTCCCGTCGCGAGGCGAAATCGCTCTCGTCGCGCGCCAGATCGTCGGCTTCGGGCCGACCTTTGAGTCGCTCCTGGAGGGTGCGAAGGCTGTGCGTCGCCGCCGCGTCGGCGCGTGCGCGCTCGCGTTCGATCGATTTGGCGTCCGCTTCCAGATTGGCCGCGTCGGGTCCCCAAAGACCGCTGGGGCTCGCCTGACAATCGGCCGCCTGGAAGACGCACGCTTGGCTTTGCGCGGGAACCAGCACGGCGCCGTCGAGCAGATCGAACGAAAACGGGCAGGCCGGAATTTCCGCCTGGTAGCGCGCCAATCCGTCGGGCCGTCCCAAATTCTTGGCCTCGATCGGCGCTTCGCCGACGATGTCGATCAGGCACTTTTGCGAAGGGTCGGAAATCACTTCGCCGGGCAGGCTGAACTTGTCGATGCGCACGAGCTTGCCATGGCCCGAAAGCAGCAATCGACCCCGTTTTCCGTCGAGCCGAAGCGGCCGGCCGACGACGGCCGCGACGCCGACGGAAAAATCGGCCGCGGACTTCTCCGGCTTGTCCGGCTTTCGCGCCGGACGCGCGTCCGCGGGCTCGCCCGAGCCCGCCGGAGCGGCGGCCCCGGGCAAGACGATCTGCGCGCCGGCGGAGCCGCAGCTCGCCGCCAAGACGCCTAGCGCGCCCATCGAAACGCCCAGAACGGCAATCGAGAATCGCGTCATCGGCGCAGCTTAGATTCGGACGGGAGAAATGGAAAGCGCCGAGCGCGCGAGGGCGCCAAGTCACGGAGCAAGGCTCGAGATTTCTCGCCGTCGAGGGACGGTTCAGCGCCTTGCGCCGGTGTGGGGCCCCACTTATATACGCGCCACCTAGGCAGCGTTGGGGCGGACACGTCTCGCCTGCGGAATTTGAAACCGTGCATCGGGGACCGAAATGCGGAGCGCCAGCCAGTTCCTGGAGGGGGCCGAGCATTTCCAAGGTCGGGCCGCTTCGGGGCCTCGCGGTCTTGCGAAACAGTGAGGAATGGGACAATGGCTAAAGTTATCGGCATCGACCTCGGGACCACCAACTCCTGCGTCGCGGTCATGGAGGGAGCGACCCCGAAAGTCATCGAGAATTCCGAGGGCGCGCGCACGACGCCGTCGATCGTCGCCTTCACCGACGACGGCGAGCGCCTGGTCGGCCAGCCCGCCAAGCGGCAAGGCGTCACCAACCCCGAGCGCACTTTTTTCGCGATCAAGCGCCTGATCGGCCGATCCTTCGACGACCCGATGACCAAGAAGGACATGGGTCTCGTGCCTTATAAGATCATCAAGGCCGCCAACGGCGACGCCTGGGTGACCGCGGACGGCAAACAATATTCGCCGTCGCAGATTTCCGCCTTCGTCCTGCAGAAGATGAAGGAGACCGCCGAGGCGCATCTCGGCTCGTCGGTGACCCAGGCCGTCATCACGGTTCCCGCTTATTTCAACGACGCCCAGCGTCAGGCGACCAAGGACGCCGGCAAGATCGCCGGCCTCGAAGTGCTGCGCATCATCAACGAGCCGACGGCGGCCGCGCTCGCCTACGGCCTCGACAAGAAGAAGGCGGGCACGATCGCCGTCTACGACCTCGGCGGCGGCACGTTCGACATTTCGATCCTCGAGATCGGCGACGGCGTCTTCGAAGTGAAGTCGACCAACGGCGACACGTTCCTGGGCGGCGAAGACTTCGACATGCGCCTGGTCGAATATCTGGCCGGCGAATTCAAGAAAGAGCAGGGCATCGACCTGACCAAGGACAAGCTGGCGCTGCAACGTCTGAAAGAGGCGGCCGAAAAGGCCAAGATCGAGCTGTCCTCGGCGGTGCAGACCGACATCAACCTGCCCTACATCACCGCCGACGCGAGCGGGCCCAAGCATCTCGCGCTGAAGCTGACGCGCGCCAAGTACGAGGCGCTGGTCGACGACCTCATTCAGCGCACGGTCGAGCCTTGCCGCAAGGCGCTCAAGGACGCCGGGCTTTCGGCGGGCCAGATCGACGAGGTCGTGCTCGTCGGCGGCATGACGCGCATGCCCAAGGTGCAGGAGGTCGTCAAGCAGTTCTTCGGTAAGGAGCCGCACAAGGGCGTCAACCCGGACGAAGTGGTCGCGATCGGCGCGGCGGTCCAGGCCGGCGTTCTGCAAGGCGACGTCAAGGACGTGCTGCTGCTCGACGTGACGCCGCTGTCGCTCGGCATCGAGACGCTCGGCGGCGTGTTCACGCGTCTCATCGAGCGCAATACGACGATCCCCACCAAGAAGAGCCAGGTCTTCTCGACGGCCGAAGACAATCAGACCGCCGTGACCATCCGCGTCTTCCAGGGCGAGCGCGAGATGGCCGCCGACAACAAGGCGCTCGGCCAGTTCGACCTCGTCGGCATTCCCTCCGCTCCGCGCGGCGTGCCGCAGATCGAGGTGACGTTCGACATCGACGCCAACGGCATCGTCAACGTCACCGCCAAGGACAAGGCCACCAACAAGGAACAGCAGATCCGCATCCAGGCCTCGGGCGGCCTCAGCGACGCCGACATCAACAAGATGGTGAAGGACGCCGAGGCTCACGCCGCCGAGGACAAGAAGCGGCGCGAGGCGGTCGACGCCAAGAACCACGGCGAATCGCTCGCGCACGACGCGGAGAAGGCGCTCAAGGAATACGGCGACAAGGTCGCCCAGTCCGATCGCAGCGCGGTCGAGGCGGCGGTCGCGGCGTTGCGGGCGTCCCTGCAGGGCGAGGACATCGAGGCGATCAAAGCCAGGTCGAACGACCTCATGCAGGCGCAGATGAAGCTCGGCGAAGCCATGTACAAGGCGCAGCAAGCGGCCGGCCCCGGCGCCGAAGGCGGGGAGAGCGGCGCCGCCCAGCCCAAGGACGACGTCATCGACGCCGAGTTCCGGGAAGTCGACGACGACAAGAAGAAATCCGCGTGAGTATCTCGAGGTTCGCTCGCGCCCCTGCGCTCGACCGGCGGCAGGGGCGCGCTCGAATTTGAAGGACCGGCGACGCAGAGGTCGCGGGGAGAGGGTTTCTCCGGCGGACGCCACGGGGCGCGGGCTTCGCCGAGAACTTCGAGGGCGATTGACGGGGCGGCCCGCGCTATTCATAAGTAATCGAGTCGGGCGCCGCCAAGAAAGACCGGGTTGCTGAAGACGTGGCCAAACGCGATTTCTATGAAACCCTGGGGGTCGCCCGGACCGCGACGGACGCGGAGCTGAAGGCGGCTTTCCGCAAGGCGGCGATGCAATGCCATCCCGACCGCCATCCCGGCGACAAACAGGCCGAATCGCGGTTCAAGGAACTCAACGAGGCCTATCAACACCTGTCCGACGGCCAGAAGCGCGCCGCCTACGATCGATACGGTCACGCGGCGTTCGAACAGGGCGGGGGCATGAACGAGGGCTTCGCCTCTTCCATGTCGGACATTTTCGACGATCTCTTCGGCGACATCATGGGGCGCCGCGGCGGTCGCGGCGGCTCCGGCAAGGAGCGCGGCGCGGACCTTCGCTACAATCTCGAAGTCACGTTGGAGGAAGCCTATCACGGCAAGACCGCGACGATTAAGCTGCCGACCTCGGTGACGTGCGAAGGCTGCGCCGGCGCCGGCGCGAAGGCGGGCTCGAAGCCGGCGATGTGCAAGACCTGCGCCGGGCACGGACGCATTCGCGCCCAGCAGGGATTTTTCGCCATCGAACGGACCTGCCCGAGTTGCGGCGGCCGCGGCCAGACGATCGACAACCCCTGCGAAAAGTGCGGCGGCTCCGGCCGCGTCACCCGCGAACGCACGCTTTCGGTCAACATGCCGGCGGGGGTCGAAGACGGCACGCGCATCCGCCTATCGGGCGAGGGCGAAGCGGGCTTGCGCGGCGGGGCCGCCGGCGATCTCTACATCTTCCTGTCGATCAAGCCGCATCCCTTCTTCCAACGCGACGGCGCCGACCTCTATTGCCGCGTGCCGATCTCGATGGTGCAGGCGGCGCTCGGCGGGGAATTCTCGGTGCGCACGCTCGACGGCGGCGACGCCAGCGTGCGCATCCCCGAGGGCGCGCAATCGGGACATCAGATGCGCCTGCGCGGCAAGGGCATGCCGGTCCTGCGCTCGCGCGATTTCGGCGATCTCTACATCCAGGCCAACGTCGAAACGCCGCAGAATCTGACGCGGCGCCAGCGCGAATTGCTAAGCGAATTCGAGGCCGAATCGTCGCACAAGACACAGCCCGAGAGTTCGGGCTTCTTCGCCAAGATGAAAGAATTCTTCGAAGGTTTGAGCTAGCTCGGCCGGCGCGCCGGCCGCGGCGCGGACGGGCGGGCGCTCGATGCGTCGCGGGGCGACAATGGGTCATTCTTCGCCGAAAATCTCTTCCGAACGCACGGGCCGGCGCCAAGGGCGGCTGTTCGGCGACGAGACGCATTTTCTCAAGACTCTGTTCGAGCGCCCGCGCCTGACCGGCGCCGTGGCGCCCTCGGGGCGGTTCCTGGCGCGGGCGATGGCGCGGGCCGTCGATCCCGGCGGCGAAGGCCTCGTCGTGGAGCTCGGCCCGGGAACGGGGCCGGTGACCCGGGCGCTGATCGAACGCGGCGTCGCCCGCGAGCGCCTCGTGCTGGTCGAATACGACGACGGCTTCTGTCAGCTCCTCGCGCAACGGTTCGCGCCGGTTCGCGTGGTGCGGGGCGACGCCTACGATCTGCCGCGCACGCTGGCGGGACTGTTGGATCGGCCGATCGTCGCCGTCGTTTCGAGTCTGCCGTTGCTCAACCAGCCGCCCGCCATGCGCGCCAAGCTGATCGCGGACGCGTTCGCGCTGATGGGCGAGGGCGGCGTTTTCGTCCAGTTCACTTATGGCCTCGCTTCGCCGATCCCGCGCGAGACCTGCTCGGGGAGGTTTTCCGCCCATTGCAGCGCGCCGATCTGGCGCAACCTACCGCCGGCGCGGGTGTGGACCTATCGCGCCGATCCGAACGCCGCGTTCGCCGAACCCGTGTTGGCGCGAATCCGCCGAGGCGCCGTCCGCCTGATGCGCCGCGGCCGTGCGTCCGTCGAATGAGCGAGGGGCGCCCATGACCGCATCGGCCCGGCGCGCCAGCCTCATCGACGCGAGCGAGCGGCTGATCGTCGCGCTCGACGCGCCCGACCCGGCCGAGGCCGAGCGGCTGGTCGCCGAACTCGGCGACGTCGTGCGATTCTATAAGATCGGCATGGAGCTCGCCTACGGCGGCGGTCTGCCTCTGGCGTCGAAGCTCGCGCGCGCGGGCAAGAAGGTCTTCGTCGACCTGAAGTTGCACGACATCCCCAACACGGTCGAGCGCGCCACCGCGCAAATCGCCCGGCTCGGCGCTTATTTTCTCACCGTCCACGCCTATCCCCAGACGATGCGCGCGGCGACCGCCGGCGCCAGGGGCTCGGGGCTGAAGCTGCTGGCGGTCACGGTTCTCACCTCCTGCGACGACGCCGATCTCGCCGAAGCCGGTTACGCCTTCGGCGTCAGCGCGCTGGTGGCGCGCCGCGCCGCGCAGGCGCGAGACGCGGGCGTCGACGGCCTCGTCGCCAGCGCTTCGGAGGCGGCGATGCTGCGCGCGGCGATCGGCGATTCGCTGCTTCTCGTCACGCCGGGCATTCGCCCCGCCGGCGCGGCGATCGGCGACCAGAAGCGCGTCGCGACGCCGACCCAGGCGATCGCCGACGGCGTCGACTACCTCGTCGTCGGGCGCCCGGTGACGCAGGCCTCCGATCCCGGCGCCGTGGCGCAGCAAATCGTCGCCGAGATCGCCGCCGCGCTGTGACTTGCCATCTCGAGCGCAGCCGCTAGGCTCGCGCGCCAACAACGGAGCCTCCCATGCCCAAAGGCTATGTCATCGCGCGCGTCGACGTGACCGATCCCGAGGCCTATGCGCGCTACGCCGCCGCCGCGACCAAGGCGATCGCGGATCATGGCGGACGCGCGCTGGCGCGCGGCGGACGCCACGAAGCGCTGGAAGGACCGGCGCGCGCGCGCAACGTCGTGCTGGAATTCGAAAGCTACGACGCGGCGCGGCGCTATTTCCATTCCGAGCAATATCAGGCCGCGCGAAAGCTGCGCGAAGGCGCGGCCGAGATCGAGCTGGTCCTGGTCGAAGGCGCCTGATCGTGGCGAAGGGATACTGGATCGCCCATGTCGACGTCGCCGACGCGGAGGCCTACCAGGCCTATCGCAACGCCAACGCGGTCGCCTTCGCCAAGTACGGCGCGCGGTTTCTGGTGCGCGCGGGCCGAGGCGAAGTGAAGGAGGGCGCGTTGCGCTCCCGGCACGTCGTCATCGAATTCAAGGACTATGCGACGGCGCTGGCTTGTTACGAATCGGAGGAGTACGCCCGCGCGCGGGCGTTGCGCGAACCGGTGTCGCAAGTCGACTGCGTCGTCGTCGAGGGATATGACGGGCCGCAACCGAGCTGAATCACAACGACGAGGAACGCCATGGCCGATATGCGGCTGGTCGTGACAGGCGCCGCCGGGCGCATGGGCCGGATGGTGATCAAGACGATCGCGGAAACGCCGGGCGTCGTCTTGAGCGCGGCGCTCGAGCGGGCGGGCGCGCCCGCTCTGGGTCAGGACGCGGGGCTTCTGGCCAGCGCCGGCGCTCTCGGGGTGAGGATCGCGGACGATCCGCTCGCCGCCATGCTCGCCGCCGACGGCGTCGTCGACTTTTCCGCTCCGGCGGCGACGGTCGAGATCGCCGCGCTCGCCGCCCAGGCGCGCATCGCCCACGTCGTCGGCACGACCGGCCTTTCCGAGGACGATCTGAACAGCCTCGGCGCGGCGGCGCGCCACGCGGCGATCGTGCGCTCGGGCAACATGAGCCTCGGCGTCAATCTTCTCGCGCGGCTGGTGCGCGACGCGGCGCGCGCGCTGGGGCGGGAGTTCGACATCGAGATCGTCGAAATGCATCACCGCATGAAGGTCGACGCGCCGTCGGGCACCGCGTTGCTGCTCGGCGAGGCCGCCGCCGAAGGGCGCGGCATTGCCTTGAGCGAGCATTCCGAGCGCGGGCGCGACGGCCTGACCGGCGCGCGCAAGCCGGGCGCCATCGGCTTCGCCTCGTTGCGTGGCGGCACGGTGATCGGCGATCACAGCGTGATCTTCGCCGGCGACGGCGAGCGCATCGTTCTCTCGCACCACGCCGAGGACCGCGCCCTGTTCGCCCGCGGCGCCCTCAAGGCGGCGCTGTGGGCGCGCGAGCGCAAGCCGGGCCTCTATTCGATGGCCGACGTGCTCGGGATTTCGGGCGGCTGAAGGGCCGCGCGACGCGACCGGGCGCCCCGCGTCACCACAATCGCGTCGCGCCGTAAACGTCAAGAGTCTGCTCGTTGGAAACGAGCACGAGATTTTCCAACATGGCCTGCGCGATCAGCATCCGGTCGAACGGGTCGCGGTGAGGTCCGGGCAGCGCGCCCGCGACTTGACCGTGACGAATGCCAATTGGCAGGCCGACGAAGCCTTGGCCGGCGATCACGGCGTCAATATCGGCCACAATGCCGGCGGCGCCGGGCAATTTCCCGATGCGATGCTTGGTCGCGATTTCCCAAGCCGAGGCGGCGCTGACGAAAATGTCGTTGGCCTCGTCCGCCATCGCCCTTCGCGCCGCGTCGGAAAGAGCGTCGTCGCCGGCAAGCCACCAGAGAAAGGCGTAGGTGTCGAGCAGCAGGCGCACGCCGCTACTCCCACGCAGCCAGTTCCTCGGCGGGCAGCGGCTCGAAGAATTCCGGCCCGACGGTCAGCGTTCCGCGCAGCGCTCCGAAACGCCGCTTCGCCGGCGCCGGGACGAACGGCACGAGTTTGGCAATCGGATGCTTGCCGCGCGCCAGAACGATCTCCTCGCCCGCTTCGACGCGGGCGAGCAACTGCGACAAACGCGTCTTCGCGGCGTGAATGGTGACAGTTTCCATGGCCTCCTCATTAGCTAACTAAAGGTAGCTAATGCGTCTGCCTTTGTCGACCCTCAAGACTTGCGCCAATCGTCAGCGAGCCGGTAGTGGTCGCTCAGCGCGACAAGCCCCGCTCGTCCCCGCGACGCGGCTATCGTCGCGCGCTCAGAATCGAGTTTCGCGGTCATCCGGCGTGAAGCGCCTCGTTTTGCGACATCCTCAAGAGCGCTGGAACGCGGTCAGCGCACAAAAAAAGCCCCGGTCCGCTGCGCGGGCCGGGGCTCGTTTCTTCGCCCGAAGGCTCAGCCTCGGCGATCGCCGGCGAGCATGAGCAGCATCTGGAACATGTTGATGAAGTCGAGATAGAGCTTCAACGCTCCATAGATCGACTTCTTCTCCGAGGCCTCATAGGCGTCGCCGGCGAAATAATTCTCCTTGATCGCCTGCGTGTCCCAGGCGGTCAGGCCGGCGAAGACGCCGATGCCGACGATCGACAGCGCCCATTGCAGGCCGCTGCTCTGCAGGAAGATGTTCACCACGCTGGCGATGATCAACCCGAACAGGCCCATCACCATGAACGAGCCCATCGCCGAAAGGCTGCGACGCGTCGTATAGCCGTAGAGGCTGAGCGCGCCGAAAGCGGCCGCGGTCTCGAAGAACACGCGCGCGATCGAGGCCTGCGTGAACACCACGAAGATCGTCGAAAGGGAAAGCCCGATCAGCGCGGCGAAGGCGATGAACACCGCGCGCGTCGCGCTCACGGACATCGTGTTGCGGCCCGCCGAGATCGCGAACACCAGCGCGAGCGGGGCGAAGATCACCACCCAGCGAAGCGGCGAGACGTAGATCGCCTGGCCGAACGGCGTCAGCCCGATGATATGGCCGCTCGCCGATTCGATCGCGCCGAGCTTATAGGCGACATAAGCGATGACGCCGGTCAGGCCGAGACCGAGCGTCATGTAATTGTACACGCCGATCATGTAGGCGCGCAGGCCCTGATCGATCGCGCCGGCGCTGGGCCGGGCGAGGCCCGCGCCATGACGGGCGCTGGCGAAGCGATCGTAATCGGACATCGAAAACCTCGTCGTTTCAGCCGCGGCGTCAGATGTCCGGCCCCGGGCCGGGGCGCCGCGCTAGGCGCCTAATATGGTCGGGACGGCTTTCGCGCGCAAGGCCCCCGGCGCGCGGCGGCGATTTCCCGTTCAGTGGGTGATGCGCGCGCGATAGAGGGCCTCCAGACGCGCATGGCCGCGCAGGGCCGGAAACAAGACGATTTCCTCTTCCTCGCGCGCCGCGATGGCGAGCGCCACGTCGGTCTTGGCGACCCGCAACGCGAGAACCGTCGGATCGGAATAGCTGATGGCGCGACGCCCCAGCGCGTAGCCGCGTGCGACGTCCTTCGACAGCGTGAAGGAGCCGGCGGCGGCCAGTTCGACGCCGTTCTGCCCGCGATAGGCGGTGAATTCGTCCGGCAGCGTGTCGTAGAACGCGCGATCCTCGGGCGAGAAGAAGTCCGGCGTCCAATAGGACCGGAAGCGGCAGAACAGTCGCGCCCATCGCGTCCGCTCGATGGGATTGAAGCCCGGCCATTGCCTTGCGACGACGTTCCAGAATTGCTCGCCGATCGCCGCCGAGCGCCGGCGCATGGAGAAATGATCCAGCGTCGCGCCGGGGCGCCGCGTCGGCTCGGCAAAGACCGGCGGCCGTTCGAGCGCACAGGGGTCGGGGAACGAAATGACGGTCAACTCGGGCCTCGCGGATGGAAAGCGGGCGCGAAATTGCGGCGCCAAGGTTGCCCGGGGCTGGAACGAACCGGGCGGCGCGGCGCGCGCCATGGCTCCTTCATGCGGCGCTTTCAAACGGCGCTTTCAAACCATTGCGGACCGCGGCGCAAGCGGCTAGTGTCCGCCCGTTCAACTCAGTTTAGAATGGCTAAAGGCGCCGTTCCGGTCATCTGATCAAGAAAGCGGACGAAGATGCGGCCGAAAAGCGCACCGGGCGGCCATGCGGACACGAAGCTCGTTCGCGACAAGCTCGTCGCCGCGGGGGTGCGCCCGACGCGCCAGAGGCTCGATCTCGGCCGGCTGATTCTCCAGTCGGGCGACCGGCACTTCACCGCCGAAATGATTTATGGCGAAGCTCTGGCGATGCGTTATCCGCCGTCGCTCGGCACGATCTATAATACTTTAAATGAATTCGCGCGCTGCGGCTTGCTGCGGCAGATCGCCATTTACGACGCGAAGGTTTGGTTCGACACCAAGGTCGGGCCGCATTTTCATTTCTACCGCGAGGACACCGAGGAATTGTCCGATATCCCGGACGAGCTTCTGCCCAAGCTCGACATTGCCGCGCCCGAAGGCACGCGGATCGAGGCGATCGACATCATCGTCCGCCTCAAATCCTCCTGAGCGACGCGTCGCGCCGTCGCCGCTTCGGCCGCGGTCGGCCTATCCCCATAGCCCCGCGATGCCGGAATAGACGCCGAAAATGACGGTCGCCAAAATCACGAGGCCTGAAAAGGCCGCATAACCACCCTGGAGCCGGTATGGGCCCGGCAACCGTCGCGCAAGCAGAAACAAGAAACCAAGCACGATCGGCAGCAGGAGCGCGTTCATCACCTGGACGCCGACGCTCAAGGCGACGAGATTGACGTTCGAGGCGACGACGATCGCGCAGGCGATGAGCGCGACGGCGTAAAAGCCGTAAAACCACGGCGCCTCGCGCGGCTCGTCCTCCAGCTTGTGCTTGGCGCCGAGAACTTCCGCGAGCGTGCGCGCGGCGGTCAGGGTGACCACGATCGCGGCGACCAAGGCGGCGCCGCTCATGCCCAGACCAAACAGCAGCTTGCCGGCAAACCCGCCGAGAAACGGCGTGATCGCGCCGACGATCTCCTCGACCGTGTCGAGGGCATGGTCGCCGCCCGCCTTGCCGAGCGTCGCGGCGACCGCGACGAGCACGGCGGCCATGATGACCTGGGTCACGACGGCGCCGATGGCGGTGTCGACCCGGGCAGGGCGAATATCGGCGGGGGTCAGCCCTTTTTCCACCACCGAGGACTGCTGGAAGAACACCATCCAGGGCATGATCACCGCGCCGATGTTGGCCGAGGCGAGATAGAGATACTTGGGGTCGGCGAGCGGGATCGTCAGCGCGCCGGAGCCCATTTCGCCGGCGTCCGGATGAGCCAGCCAAGCCACCAGCAGAAACACCAGCTCAAAACCGCCGACCACAATCGCTATGCGCTCGACGGTCATGTAGCTGTGGGTGAAGGCCATCGCCAGCAGCGCCGTCACCACCAGCGCCATCGTCGCCGGGATCGGAACGCCCATCATACTGCCGACGCCCGCCAGGCCGGAAAGCTCGGTGAGCAGCGCGCCGAGGCAGGTCAGGATCAGCGTCGCCACCGAGACCCAGGCCCAAATTCGTCCGAAATGCTGTTTGATCAGTTCCGCGTGGCCCTTGCCGGTCACCGCGCCGAGCCGCACCGTCAATTCCTGGACGATATAGAGGATCGGGATGAGGATGAACTGCAACAGCAGCAGGCTGTAGCCCCATTGCGCGCCGCTCTGCGCCGCGGTGATGACGCTGCCGGCGTCGGTATCGGCCAGCATGACGACGATGCCGGGTCCGGCGACGACGAGGAACCTGCGCCAGTTGAAGGCAAGAGGAGCGACCGCGACTGTGGACATTCGATAATCCCGGGGTTCGAACAGCGGGGAGACGCGTCTAGTTCGCCGACGAAAGGTTCGAAGGCAATACGACCGGGCCCAAATAGGAATTGTTTCAAATTCAACGTCCTCGCCGGCCGGTTCGTTCCGGCCGAGGCGGGGTTTCGCGCGTCATGGCGGAAATTTCGTCCTGGACGCGGCGGGAACTGGGGCGCGGCGCGCCGGTTCGCCGGGCTCAATGGCGGGCATGGCCGATCGCGCCGGCCTACGAGGTCGGCCGAGCCAGCCGCGGACCGCGTGCGGCCAAATCAGAACTTGTAGCTCAGGCCGACGCGGGCGGCGCCGGCGCTTCGCGGCTCTCGCCGATGGCGGCGAGTTCCGTATCCGCCGCCCGAAATCCGGCGCTGGCGCTTCGCGCCGCATTTTCGAGCGGGGAGGTCGGCTCCGGAGACGTTCCCGAGCAGAAGCGCGAGCCGCCGCGCTCGGGCCGGCGCGCCTTCGCGATGGATAGTAGCTTTTCACTTTGGAAACTCGTTTTCTACCCGTCGTCGCCTCCCAGCCGCCGTCAAGCGGAAATTCCGCTTAGACGTCAAGGTCATCGCGACGCCAGGCGTCCTGGCACGTCGCTTGCCCCGATCCGCGCAAACGAACCAACCGTGGAGGAGACCCATGCTCTCGGCCCTAGCACGCGCGTCGAGCAGGCGGTGCGGCCTCGCGATTTTGCCCGAGATCAAGGACTGGGCGGCGGATCCGGCCAAGATCGAGGCGCCGGACGCCGAGTTCCAATTCTCCGGACAGAGGGGGGTTTCGTGAAGGCGGGATTCTGGGTCGCCCCCGAGGGCGAGGACGCCGCCTTGGCCGTGACGCCGATCGCGGTCGAGCCGTCGGAGCGGGTGAAAAAGTTCGTCCCGCTCGCCGGCGCCGCCGAGGAGACGATCCGGCGCTGCGAGCGGACCGCGGCGCTGCTCCCAAAACTGATCGGCGCGTTGGCGCGGCAGAAAGCGGCGGCGAGCAACCGGATGTTCGACGTCACCGATTTCGGCGCGGACGATCGCGCGCTCGTCGACGACGTGCTCGGCGAAGGCGAAGTGGCGGGCGTCGCGACGCTCGCGGGCGGCCTCGCCGCGCAGATCCAGGAAGCGGCGATGGCGGGCCTCTGGCGCGTGCACTTCGCCGACGCGTCGGGGGCGCGTCGCGGCGACTACATCGAGGTCGGCGCGATCCCCGAGGCCGTGCGCGCGGCCTGCGCCGGAGCGTCGAGCGACCTCGTCGTCGGCGAAGCTCCGCGCGAGGCGATGAACGTCATGCCGGTTCTCGCCGAAATCCGTGACCGCATGGCGCGCCGTCGCCCGGGCGATCCCGCGCACGTGATCGCCCTCTCGCGGCTGCCGATGACGCCGGCGGACATGGACTTTCTGCGGGCGACGTTGGGCGTCGGGTCGGTCCGTCTCGTCTGGCGCGGCCACGGCTTGTGCCGCGTCGCCGCCACTTCGGCGCGCAGCGTCTGGTCGGTGCAATTCGCCGATGCGATGGACACGGTGACCCTCGACACGCTGGAGATCGGCGACGCGCCCGCGGTCGTCCAGGCGGCGGACGAGGACTTCGCCGATTCCGCCGCGCGCCTCGGGGAAATCGAGGAGGCCTATTTCCGATGAGGGCGTTCGAGGGCCAGGGCCGAGGCGAAGCGTCGGCGGCCGGGTTCGCGCGGCTCGCCGATGCGCGCTGAGGCGATCGCCGCTCGCCGCCGGCGCCTCGCGGCGAGCGCACAGGGGGCGCGATGAATTCAGGGGTCGAGGGCGGCGTCATCGCGATCGAGGTCGACGTCGCGGGCGGACGCGTCCGCTCGGTCGCGATCCGCTCGAGCCGGCCCCTCGGGCTCACCCGCCTCTTCGTCGGCCGCTCCCGCTCGGAAACGCCGGCGCTGGCGCGGCGCGTCTATACGCTCTGCGCGCAGGCGCAGGGCGCGGCGGCAAGTGGCGCGGTCGCGTTCGCGAGCGGTCGCGCGGTCGAGGAGAGCGCGCGCTCGGCCGACGCGCTGAGGGTTCTCTACGAACGGATCTTCGAAACGATGCGCGCCTGCGTCGCCGGCTGGCCGTGGACGCCAGGCGCCGACGCCGTGGTCCGGCGCGCCGGCGGCGCGCTGAAGGAGGCCGCGCTCGCCGCGCGCGCCCTTCTCGAGGGCGCCGCTTCGGGGCTGGAGCGTTCGCGGCGCGAGGCGCTCGAGGCGCCGCACGCGCGTCTGGCCGACGCCGCCGCGGCGCTCGGCGTTCCCTCGAGCCCCGACGCCGAGCCGCCCGCCGACACGCCGTTCGGCGCGATCTTCGACCAATGCGAGCGCGACGAGGCGTTCGCTTGCCTGCCGCCCGACAGCCTGACGCGCGACGACGACGCAGCGGTCGTCGCCGCGCTGCGCGGCGATCCGCAGGGTTTCGCCGCTCGCCCGCGCCTGGCGGGACGACGCCTCGAAACGGGCGCCTACGCCCGGCTTTGGCGCCGCTCGCCGTCGCGGCGCGGCATCCTCGCAGCGCGGTTCGCCGCGCGCCTTGTCGATATTCGTTTGGCGTTGACCGCGGCAGGGCAGGGGCTACAATCGGGCGAGATGGAATTCGACGATGTCCTCGCGGCCGGCCCGGCCGGCGCGAACGCAGGCTTCGGCGCGGTGGAAAGCGCGCGTGGACGCCTGTACCATTGGGCCGAGATGGGACCCGACGAACGCATCGTCGCCTACGCCATCCTGGCGCCGACCGAGTGGAACTTTCACCCCGCGGGGCCCTTCGTCGCCGGGCTGCTCGGCGCCCGCGTCGGTCACGGCGAGGGCGCGCGCCTCGCCGTGACGCGGCTGGCGGCGCTGTTCAGCCCTTGCGTCGCCTTCGACGTGACGTTGAAGGAATCGGCCCGTGCATGAGATGGCGTTGAGCGAAAGCATCGTCGAAATCGCGCTCGAGGAGGCGCTGAAGCAAGGCGCGCGCCGGGTGACGCGCGTATTCCTCGACGTCGGCGCCTTGAGCCCGATCGAGCCCGAGGCGCTCGAGTTCTGCTTTTCCGCCGTCGCCTCCGGCACCGTCGCCGAGGGGGCGACGCTGGAAATCGCGCGCGTCCCCGGCGCCGGCTGGTGCCTCGATTGCGAGAAGAGCGTGCCGCTCGCCGAGCGCTTCGGCGCCTGCCCGCAGTGCGGATGCTGGCGCGTGCAGATGACGGCCGGAGACGAAATGAAGATTCGCGAGATGGAGATCGACTGATGTGCAGCGTGTGCGGATGCGGCGAGGCGCAGATCGTCCTCGACAAGGATGCGGTCGGCGGCGCGCACGCGCACGGCCTGCACGACCATCCCCACGACCACGACCATCCCCACGATCATGACCACGACCACGATGATCGCCATCATCATCGCGAGGACGGCGCGATCGACTACGGCGGGGGAATCGGCGGCGCGCATGTGCCCGGCCTGAGCCAGGAGCGCATCGTCCGCATCGAGCGCGATATTCTCTCCAAGAACGACGCCTACGCGCGCGACAACCGGCGCGCCTTCGCGGCGAAGCGGGTGTTCGCGCTGAACTTCGTCTCCAGCCCCGGCTCGGGCAAGACCAGCCTCTTGGTCAAGACGATCGAGGCGCTGAAAGACCGCATCGCGGTCACGGTGATCGAGGGCGATCAGCAGACCTCCAACGACGCCGAGCGCATCCGCGCCACCGGCGCTCCCGCCGTGCAGATCAACACCGGCAAGGGCTGCCATCTCGACGCGCACATGGTCGGGCACGCCTTGGAGACGCTCGCCCCGCCGCCCGGCTCGGCGCTGTTCATCGAGAACGTCGGCAACCTCGTCTGTCCGGCCGCGTTCGACCTCGGCGAAGCGCACAAAGTGGTGGTGCTCTCCGTCACCGAGGGCGAGGACAAGCCGCTCAAGTATCCCGACATGTTCGCGGCGGCCGACCTCCTGCTGCTCAACAAGTCCGACCTGCTGCCGCATCTCGATTTCGACGTGGGCAAGTGTTTGGGGAACGCGCTGCGCGTCAATCCGCGGCTGCAGACGCTGATCGTCTCGGCCAAGACCGGCGAAGGCCTGGCCGCGTTCGTCGCCTGGATCGAGGCCTCCGCCGCGCGCCGCGCGGCCGACATGGCGAAGGGATAGGCGATGTCGGCGCTCCTCTCCGTCGACGCGCGAGAAGCGAGGCGCTTGCGCCTGCGCGTGCGCGGCGCCGTGCAGGGCGTGGGCTTCCGACCTTTCGCCTACGGCCTCGCCTCGCGCCTCTCGCTCAGCGGCTTTGTGCTGAACGACGCCGAGGGCGTGCTGATCGAAGTGGAGGGCGCCGGCGCTGAGCAATTTCTCCATGCCTTGCGTCTCGCGCCGCCGCCGCTCGCGCGCATCGATTCGATCGACGTCGCCGATCTGCCGCTCGCCGCCGGCGACGGCTTCGCGATTCACGCCACCGCGGGCGGCCCGGCGACGACGCGCATCGGCGCCGACGCCGCGATCTGCGAGGAGTGCCTGACCGAGCTGTTCGACCCGGCGAGCCGCTTCTTTTCCTATCCCCTCGTCAACTGCACCCATTGCGGGCCGCGCTACACCCTGACGCGCGCGCTGCCCTACGACCGCGCGCAGACCTCGATGGCGCCGTTCCCGATGTGCGAGGATTGCGCGCGCGACTACACCGACCCGAGCAATCGCCGCTTCCACGCCGAGCCGATCGCCTGCCTGCGCTGCGGCCCGAAGCTCAACGTCGAGATCGAGCAAATCGCCGACTGCATCCGCGAGGGCGGCGTCGTCGCGCTCAAGGGGCTCGGCGGCTTTCACCTCGTTTGCGACGCGCGCAACGAGGAGACGGTGGCGAAGCTGCGCCGCCGCAAGGCGCGCGAGGCCAAACCCTTCGCGGTGATGGTCGCCAATACGGCGAGCGTGGCGCTGCTGGCCGAACTCGGCGACGCGGAAGTCGCGCTGATGGAATCGCGCGCGCGGCCGATCGTCCTCGCCAAGAGCCGCGGCGCCCTCGCGCCCAGCGTCGCGCCGAACCTCGCCGACGTCGGCGTGATGCTCGCCTATACGCCGCTACATTGGCTGGTGCTGCACGCGCTGGCGGGCGCGCCCGACTTCGCCGGCTGGCGGCACGCCGCCAACGAAGTCGCGCTGGTCGCCACCAGCGCCAATCTCGGCGGCGAACCGCTGGTCGCCGCCGACGACGACGCGCGCCGACGCTTGGGTCCGATCGCCGACCTCGTCGTCACCCATGGGCGCGCCATCGTCGTGCGCGCCGACGATTCGGTGATGCGCGTCATCGACGGCGCGCCCGCTTATCTGCGCCGCGCACGCGGCTTCGTCCCCGAGCCGATCGACCTCGGCGTCGACGGCCCGAGCGTGCTCGCCGCCGGCGCCGACCTCAAGAACACGGTGACGCTGACGCGCGGGCGCGAGGCGTTCGTCTCGCAACACATCGGCGACCTCGACGACCGCGAGACGATCCGCTTCCGCAACGAGACGATCGCGCATTTGCGCTCGATCCTGGCGGTAGAACCGGAATTCGTCGCCTGCGACCTGCATCCCGATTTTCAGTCGACGCGCTCGGCCGAAGGTTCGGGGCTGCCGTGCGCGCGCGTGCAGCATCACCTCGCCCATGTCGCGGCGGTCGCCGCCGAGCACGCCTTGCGCGGGCCGATCCTCGGCGTCGCGCTCGACGGCCAGGGTTGTGGGACGGACGGCGCGCCGTGGGGCGGCGAACTCATTGTGCTCGACGGCGCCGACTGGGAGCGCATCGGCCATCTCGAAGCGCTGGCGCTGCCGGGCGGCGACCGCGCCGCGCGCGAACCCTGGCGCATGGGCGTGGCGATGCTCGACCGGCTGGGACGGCTCGGTGCGGTCGAGCGCTTCTTTCCCGACGCGCCCAACGCGGCGCGGCTCGCGCAAAGTTTTGCGCGCGGCGCGCGCTTTCCCATGACCACCAGCCTCGGCCGCCTGTTCGACGCCGCGGCGGCGCTTTCGGGCGTCTGTCTCGAGCAGCGCTACGAAGGCCAGGCGGCGATGGAGTTCGAGGCGCTGGTGGCGACGCCGCGCGCGGGCGAAAAGCTGTGGCGCATCGAGGCGGGGCGGCTCGACATGGCGCCGCTGATGGCGGCGATGATCGAGGCGGGCTTGCGCGGCCGCGAGGCGGCCGAGTTGTTTCACGGCGCGCTGATCGGCGCGCTCGACGAATGGATCGGCGCCGCCGCCGCGGCGCGCGGGCTCGCGCAAATCGCGCTCGGCGGCGGCTGTCTGATGAACAAGGTTCTCGCCGACGGCCTGTGCGCGCGCCTGCGCGCCCGCGGCCTGAAGCCCTATTTGCCTCGCGCGGTTCCCGCCAATGACGGCGGCGTTTCGCTCGGTCAGGCGGCTTTCGCCCTGACGCGCATCCGCGCCGGCGCTTCCCTAGAGGAGGACTAGCCCATGTGCCTCGCCATCCCCGTGCAGGTCAGCGAAATCCTGCCCGACGACATGGCCAAGGTCAGCCTCGACGGCGTCGCCAAGATCGTCTCGACGGCGCTGGTCGAGGACTTGCATGTGGGCGACTACGTCGTGCTGCACGTCGGCTACGCCCTCGCCAAGATCGATCCGGAAGAGGCGCAGCGCACGCTCGAACTGCTCGCTTCGGCGGGAGCGGCGTTGCAATGAAGTACGTCGACGAATATCGCGACGGCAAGCTCGCTCGAGGGATCGCGGCGACGATCGCGCGCGAAGCCGATCCTGCCCGCCTTTATCATTTCATGGAGTTCTGCGGCGGCCACACCCATGCGATCTCGCGCTACGGCCTCGAAGACCTGCTGCCCGAGAACCTGCGCATGATTCACGGGCCGGGTTGCCCGGTCTGCGTGCTGCCGATCGCCCGCCTCGAGATGGCGATCGAATGCGCGCAGCGGCCGAACGTCACGCTGTGCACCTATGGCGATCTGATGCGCGTGCCCGGTTCGCGCGGCTCGAGCCTGCTCAAGGCCAAGGCGGCGGGCGCCGACATCCGCATGATCTATTCGACGCTCGACGCGATCCGCATCGCCGAAAAGGAGCCGGAGCGCGAAGTGGTGTTCTTCGCCATCGGCTTCGAGACGACGACGCCGCCGACCGCGCTCGCCGTTCGCGCCGCTCACAAGAAAAGCCTCGCGAACTTCTCGGTCCTCTGCAATCACGTGCTGACGCCCGCGGCGATCCAGAGCATCTTGCAGAGCCCGGAGGTGAGGGAGCTCGGCAGCGTGCGCATCGACGGCTTCATCGGCCCCGCGCACGTCAGCACCGTCATCGGCCTGCAACCCTATCGGTTCTTCGCCGAGGAGTTCGAAAAGCCCGTCGTCGTCGCCGGCTTCGAGCCGCTCGACGTCATGCAGGCGATCCTGATGCTGGCGCGCCAGATCAACGAAGGCCGGCACGAGGTCGAGAATCAATACGTCCGCGCGGTGACCGAATTCGGCAACGAGAAGGCGCAGGCCGAAGTCGCGGAAGTGTTCGAATTGCGCGAGAGCTTCGAGTGGCGGGGTCTCGGCCAGGTGCCCTACGGCGCGCTTCGCCTGCGGCCTGCGTACCAACGTTTTGACGCGGAAAAGCGCTTCGGCCTCGAAGCAAAGCCGGCCGAGGACAATCCCGCCTGCGAGTGCGGCGCGATCCTGCGCGGCGTCAAGAAGCCGCGCGACTGCAAGTTGTTCGGCACGGCCTGCACGCCCGATACGCCGATGGGCTCGTGCATGGTCTCGCCCGAAGGCGCCTGCTCGGCGCATTGGACCTATGGGCGCTTCCGCGAGGCGACGAAGGCCGCGCCGCAACGCAGGAGCGTCGCGTGAGCGTGCAACAGCCGATCCGCCGCAAGCTCGACGTCAAGAACGGCCGCGTCGATCTTTCTCACGGCGCCGGTGGGCGCGCGATGGGGCAATTGATCGAGGACATTTTCCACGCCGCCTTCGACAACGACTGGCTGCGCGCGGGCAACGACCAGTCGGCCTTCGACGTCGAGGCCGGGCGCATGGTGATGACCACCGACGGTTATGTCGTCTCGCCGATCTTCTTTCCCGGCGGCGACATCGGCTCGCTCGCCGTGCACGGCACCATCAACGACATCGCGATGGCGGGCGCGCGTCCGCTGTACCTTTCCGCGAGCTTCATCATCGAGGAGGGCTTCCCTCTCGCCGATCTCGAGCGCATCGCCGCGAGCATGGGCGAGGCCTCGCGCGCGGCGGGCGTGCCGATCATCACCGGCGACACCAAGGTCGTCGAGCGCGGCAAGGCGGACGGCGTTTTCATCTCGACCGCGGGCGTCGGCGTCGCGCCGCCCGGCCTCAGGCTTTCCAGCGACGCGGCGCGTCCTGGCGATTTCGTCGTGCTTTCGGGAACGATCGGCGATCACGGCGTCGCGGTGATGTCGAAGCGCGAAAATCTCGAATTCGAGACGCAGATCCTTTCCGATTCGGCGGCGCTGCACGGCCTCGTCGCGGCGATGGTCGAGGCGGGCGGCGCCGGCATTCGCGTCATGCGCGATCCCACCCGCGGCGGGCTCGCCGCGACGCTCAACGAGTTCGCGCACCAGTCCCGCGTCGGTTTCGCCATCGAGGAGGAGGCGATTCCGGTGCGCCCCGAGGTCGCCGCGGCTTGCGAATTTCTCGGGCTCGATCCGCTCAACGTCGCCAATGAAGGCAAGCTCGTCGCGATTCTTTCGCCTGATGTCGTCGAGGCGACGCTGGCGGCGATGAAGGCCCATCCGCTCGGCGCCGGCGCCGCGGTGATCGGCCGCGTCGTCGAGGACCCCAACTTCTTCGTCGAAATGCGCACTTCGTTCGGCGGCGGCCGCATCGTCGACTGGCTTTCGGGCGAGCAACTGCCGCGGATCTGTTGAGCCGTGATGCGCATCCTGCTCATCTGCCACAGCTTCAATTCCCTCGCCCAGCGCCTGCACGTCGCGCTGCGCGAGGCGGGGCACGAGGTCTCGGTCGAACTCGACGTCAACGATGCGGTGACGCGCGAGGCCGTGACGCTCTATCGTCCGGACCTTGTGATCGCGCCGTTCCTCAAGCGCGCCGTCGCGAGCGATGTCTGGAGCAGCGTGCGCTGTCTCATCGTTCACCCCGGGGTTCGCGGCGACAAGGGGCCTTCGGCGCTGGACTGGGCGATCCTGGAGGGCGAGAAGCGCTGGGGCGTCACCTTGATCGAGGCGCGGGGCGAAATGGACGGCGGGCCGGTGTGGGCGTGGCGCGAATTTGCGATGCGCGCGGCGACGAAGGCGAGCCTCTATCGTCGCGAGGTCGCGCAAGGCGCCCTCGAGTGCGTGTTCGAGACTCTCGCGCGGCTGCAATCGGGCGAGACGAGCGCGCCGATGGCGGTCAATCGCGGCGCCGGACGCGCGCGCGCCGCCTGCGGCGCGGAAGAGCGGCGCATCGACTTCGGCCGGCACGGGGTCGAGGACGCTCTGCGCATCGTGCGCGCGAGCGACGGCTCGCCGGGCGCTCTCATTCCTCTCTTCGGGCAGGACTGGCGCGCATTCGACGCCTCGCGCGCCGAGGGGCTCGCCGGCGCGCCGGGGGCGGCGCTCGCGCGTTCGCGCGCGGCGGTGGCGGTGGGCTTACGCGACGGCGCGCTGTGGATCGGCCAGGCCAAACGGCCGGGCGCGCACCAGATCAAGCTGCCGGCGGCCCAGGCGATGGCCGCTCATCTCGACGGCCTCGCGTTCGCCGAGAGTCCCTCGCCGCTGCGCTACGAGGAGGACGACGGCGTCGGCTTCCTCGGCTTCGACGTCTACAACGGCGCCTTTGCGACCGCCGATTGCGAGGCGCTGTCGGCGGAGCTCGACCGCGTCCTCGCGCGCGGCCCCCGCGTCCTCGTCCTGCTCGGGGGCAAGGATTGTTGGTCGAACGGGATGCACCTCGGCGTCATCGAGGCGAGCGAGTCGCCCGCCGACGAGTCCTGGCGCAACATCAACGCAATGGATGATGTGGTGGAGCGCATCGCGCGCGCCGACGGCGTCTGGGTCGTCTCGGCGATGCGCGGCAATGCGGGCGCGGGCGGCGTGTTTATTTCCCTCGCCGCCGACGAAGTGTGGATGGGCGCCAACGTCGTCCTCAATCCGCACTACAAGGACATGGGCAATCTCTACGGCTCGGAATATTGGACCTATCTCTTGCCCAAGCGCGTCGGCGAAGCGCGGGCGCGCGGCATCGCTCAGGCGCGTCTGCCGATGGGAATCGACGAAGCGATGCGGCTCGGGCTGGCGAGCCTGCGCCTTCCCGCCGATCCGGTTCGCGCCGACGAAGAGATTCGCCTCCGCGCGCGGGCGATCGCGGCGGACGCTGAGGACCTGACGCGCAGCATCGAAGCCAAGCGGCGCCGGCGCGCACACGACGAAGCGCTCAAGCCGCTCGCCGCCTATCGGGAAGAAGAGCTGGCGCGGATGAAGCGAAACTTCTACGGTTTCGATCCGAGCTATCACGTCGCGCGCTACAATTTCATCCGCAGAATAGCCAAGTCGCGCACGCCATTGACCTTGGCCGTGCACCGCTCCAGCGCGTTTCGCGCGCCGGGCGAACCCGTTTCGAGCCCGGCATGAACGCCCTCGCCACCGTCCTCGTCGTCGACGACGAAGTCCGCTCGATCGAGGCGCTGCGCCGCGTGCTCGCCGACGAATTCGAGGTCATCGGCGCGCGCGACGCCGCCGAGGCCGAGGCGGTTCTCGCCGGCGAAATGGTGCAGATCATCCTTTGCGATCAGCGCATGCCCGGCGAGTCCGGCGTCGAGTTCCTCAAGCGCGTTCGCGACCGCTGGCCCGACACCATCCGCATCATCATTTCCGGCTACGTCGATTCGGAGGACGTCATCGCCGGCGTCAACATCGCCGGCATCTATCAATACGTCACCAAGCCCTGGCATCCCGAGAAGCTGTTGGAGACGGTGCGCGAGGCGGCGCGGCTGTCGCGCCTGCAGCGCGAGGCGGTCGACGTGCCGGTCGAGGCGAAGCCGACAGGCGAGCGGCTGCGCCGCGTCGTCAGCGACCGGCGGCGGAACGAGGGCCGCCTCTACGAGTTCGACCGCATCGTCCACCTGCCGGGGAGCCCGATGAGCGAGCCGATCTCGCTCGGCCGGCAGGCGTCCAAATACGATATCTCGGTGCTGATCACCGGCGCCTCGGGCACCGGCAAGGAACTCTTGGCGCGCGCCATCCACTACAGCTCCTCGCGCGCCGAAAAGGCCTTCGTGGTCGAGAATTGCGGCGCGCTTCCCGACGAGCTCCTGGAAAGCGAATTGTTCGGCTGCAAGAAGGGCGCCTTCACCGGCGCCTATCAGGATCGGGTCGGGCTGTTCGAGCTCGCCGACGGCGGCACGATCTTCCTCGACGAAATCGGCGAGACCTCCGCCGCCTTCCAGGTGAAGCTGCTGCGCGTGCTGCAAGAGGGCGAAATTCGCCCGCTCGGCGCCCAGCGTCCGCGCAAGGTCGACGTGCGCGTGATCTCCGCCACCAATCGCGATCTGACCGAGGAGGTGGCGGCGGGGCGGTTCCGCCGTGATCTCTATTACCGCATCGCCACCTTTCCCATCCACATGCCGCCGCTGGCCGAGCGCGCGCAGGACATTCCCGCCATCGCGGCGCGCATCCTGCTGCAGGTCAACCAGGCGTTCGGGCGGCAGATCCCCGGATTCGCGCCGCAGGCGATCGCCAAGATGATGGCGTATCGCTGGCCGGGCAACGTGCGCGAGCTGCACAACGAAATTCAGCGCATGGTGGTGCTCGCGCCGAGCGACGGGCCGCTGCCGGCGAGCCTTCTTTCGATCGCGGAAAGCCCGCGCCCGCCCGCCGCTTCGAGGCCGGGAAGCGCG
Organism: Roseiarcus sp.; assembly: GCA_050010035.1. Classification (GTDB taxonomy): domain Bacteria; phylum Pseudomonadota; class Alphaproteobacteria; order Rhizobiales; family Beijerinckiaceae; genus Roseiarcus. The sequence goes on along the minus strand of JBEKLU010000043.1, from coordinate 5,847 downwards.
CAGGCGCGCCCGCTGCGCGACCAGGTGGCCGATCTCGAACGCGCCGCCATCGAGGCCGCGCTGAAGCGCCACCGCGACAATATCAGCCGCGCGGCCGACGAGCTCGGCTTGTCGCGGGTGGGATTGAGGAGCAAGATCGAGCGCTACAATCTCAGGCGCGACGTTCATGACCTCGAGGAATGAACCGACCCATCCCGGCCTGATCGCGAGAGTGACGGGAGGAAGCGATCTTTCGTTCGACGGCGTGCGCGAATCCATGTGGATCGACGTCATCCGCCGCATGGACGAAGTCTATTCCGAACTGCTGCGCAACGAAGCGGACCTGGAGCGCAAGAACGCCGAGCTCGAGGAGGCGCAGGCGTTCATTTCCAGCGTCATCGCCTCCGTTTCCGACATCCTGATCGTCGTCAGCGAGAAGGCGGTCATTCGCCAGGTGAACGCGGCCTTCATGCGCCTGGTCGGGCGCGGCGAGAGCGAACTCGTGGGCGTGCGGATCGGCGAATTCGTGGTCGAGGCCGATCAGGGCAGGCTCGCCCAGCTTCTCGCCTCGGGCCGCGAGGGCAAGGTGCAGGAAGTCGATTTGCGGTTTCGCGCCGCCGACGGCGAGGAGGAGTCCCTGGCGGTGCGCTGCTCGGCGCAGTTCACCGCCGATCGGCGCCGCATCGGGGCGGTGCTGTCGGGCCGGCCGATCAGCGAATTGCGCCGCGCCTATCAGGCGCTGCACGAAGCGCACGTCGATCTGCAGCAGGCGCAGAACCGGCTGATCGAGCAGGAGAAGATGGCGAGCCTGGGCCGGCTGGTGGCGGGCGTCGCCCACGAACTCAACAATCCCATCAGCTTCATCTACGCCAACATTTTCGCGCTCGAGCGCTACCAGAAGAGCCTCATCGCCTATCTCGACGCCATTCACGCCGATGCGCCGGCGGCGACGAGGGAGTCGCTGCGCGCCGGCCTGAAGATCGATTCGATCGTCGCCGACTACAAGCCGCTGCTCGAAGGCACGATGGAAGGGGCGACGCGCGTCACCGAGATCGTCAAGAATCTGCGCCGCCTCTCCTTCTCCAAGACCAGCGACAGGCAGCGGTTCGATCTCGACATGGTGCTGCGCGCCGCGGTCTCGCTCACCGCGCGCAGCAAGGCCTCGAAGGCCGATATCGCGATCGACTCTACGCCGGAGACGACCATCGTCGCGCACGAGGGTCAGATCCACCAGGTGATCGTCAATCTGATCGACAACGCGCTCTACGCGGTGAAAGACCGCGCCGACGGCCGCATCGTCGTCTCGCTGAAAAAGAAGGACGGCGCCGCCGAGATCGTCGTCGCCGACAACGGCGTGGGGATCGCGGAGAAGGACATCGACAAGATATTCGAGCCCTTCTTCACCACCAAGGCGGTCGGCGAGGGCACCGGCCTCGGCCTGTGGATCAGCTTTTCCATCGTCCGCGAATACGGCGGCGCGATCGCCGCGACGAACCGGCCGGAGGGCGGCGCCGAGTTCGTCATCCGCCTGCCGATGGGCCGGTAGGGCGGTTCATACCCGAGCGCCCCGAAACACCAACCGCCGTCTTGGCCGGGACGAGCCCGGCGATGACGAGTTCCGGAAATTGGTCGCGCGTCTCAATGCAACTGAATCGACGCGTCGGCGCTGCGCGCCAGCTCCATCTGCGAAATCGCCACCAGGATATCGGCGCGCGACTTGAGGTCCGCTGCTTCCAGCAGCGCCTGTTTCTCCTTGGCGCCGTAGGGGCTGAGCATCGCCAGGCCGTTGACCAGGGTTTCGTTCGAGGCCTTGTCGACGTCCTCCCAGTCGATCTTGATCCGGTTGGCCTCGGCGAACGCCCGCAAGGCCTCGATGAGGCCGTTCCGGTCGACCGCGCCTTCGCCCAGACCCTCGCGAAAATCGTCGGCGAAGTCGGAAAAGTCGGGGCGCACCAGTCGATACGGCGTCGGCGTCGTCTGCTCCTTGGCGACGCGGAAGCGCGCCACGCCCATCAAGGTGAGGAAGCAGCGGTCGTCGCCGATTTCGGCGTATTGCACGATGCGGCCGGCGCAGCCGATGGGATAGAGCTCGGGCGCCGGCTCCTCGGCCTCGTCGCCGGCGCTCGGCTGGATCATGCCGATCAGGCGCTCGCCGGTGAGGGCGTCGTCGAGCATGGCGAGATAGCGCGGCTCGAAGATGGTGAGCTGGATCGGCCGGCGCGGCAGCAGCAGCGCGCCGGCCAGCGGAAACACCGGCATCAAGCGCGGCATTTCCTTCGGCCGGCGATAATTCCTGTTGAGCTTCATGGACCTCGACTCGAATGCGGCGCGTTTTTCAAACGCCGATCAGAACAGGATCGCCGACAATTTGCGCCGCGCCGTCACCGCCGCCGGGTCCATCAGGCCCCACGCCTCGAAGAATTGCAGAAGCTGCTTGCGCGCCGCCTCCTCGTTCCATTTGCGGTCGCGCTTGATGATCGCCAGCAGACTATCGGCGGCCTCGTCGCGCCGACCCTTGGCGTTGAGCGCCAGGGCGAGGTCGAAACGGGCCTGGTGATCGTCGGGATTTTCGGCGAGCGCCTTTTCCAGCGGCGCGAGATCGCCGACCGCGGCGGCCTGCTCGGCGACGTGAACGGCCGCCCAGGCCGCGGCGAGGGCCGGGTCCTGATCCTTGCCGGCCGGCGGCGGCGCGGCCATCGACAGCACCGCCTTGGCCTGATCGAGGTCGCCCGCTTCGACGTGCAGCTTGGCGAGGCCGGCGATCGCCTTGGGGTTGGTTTCGTCCTCGGTCAGCACGCGCGCGTAGAGCGAGGCCGCCCCCGCCGCGTCGCCCTTGGCCGTAGCCGCCTCGGCCTGCGCCAGCAGTTCGTCCGCGGCGGCGCTGAGCGGCCCGACCAGACGCTCGATGAAGCCGCGCACCTGGCTCTCGGGAAGCGCGCCCATGAAGCCGTCGATCGGCTGGCCCTTGTCGAAGGCGATCACCGCGGGGATGGATTGGATGCCGAGCTGACCGGGGATCTGCGGGTGATCGTCGATGTTCATCTTGACCAGCGCCACCTTGCCCTTGGCGTCGGCGACGGCCTTTTCCAGCACCGGCCCCAACTGCTTGCACGGGCCGCACCACGGCGCCCAGAAGTCGACGAGCACCGGCTGGCGCGCCGAGGCGGCGATCACGTCCGCCTTGAACGAAGCCGTGGTGACGTCCTTCACCGGGTTCGCGGGCGCTCCCGCGCCATTGCCGCTCGCCATTGTTCCTGCCTCCAAAGCGCCCCGAGGGGCTTCCCGCCGCCTAAATGGCGCCGCGGGCGCCATTATTCAACGCCGACGCCCTCTCGGCCGAGTTCGACGACCATCGGCTCGTGACCGGTCGCCCGCAGGAACTTTATCAGGTCGGCGCTGGCGAGGCCCGTCGTGCGGGTGTTGACGAGGGGGTGAAAATTGAGCCGCGCGCCGCGCATCATCGTCGCGTCGAGCACGACGGTGACGCGGCCCGAGGCGTCGTTGATCGCGCCGAACGGCGTCACCGCCCCCGGCTTGACGCCCCAGACCTCCTCCAGGAGCTCGGCAGAGCCAAAGGAGACACGCCCCTGGGCGCCGATTCTTTCGTGCACCCGCTTCAGGTCGACCGGCGTCTCCTCGCCGAGCACCAGGAGGAACAGCCGGCTCTTCTTATCCTTGACGAACAGGTTCTTGACGTGCCCGCCGGGGATGTCGCCGCGCAGCGCCTGCGACTCCTCGACCGTGTGCAGCGGCGGGTGCTCGACCGTCGCCGTGGCGATGCCGAGCGAGTCGAGATAGGCGATGAGGTCGTCGGAGGCAGCGGGCATGCGCGGGCGGCTCGGGAAATCTGTCGCAGCGCTTGTAACGGCGGCGGCGCGGCGCGGCAAGGCGCGCGCCCCTCACGCCGCGCCCTGCGCGCCCATGAGCAGCGCCAACCCGAAGGCGAGCACCAGCAGCGCGGCGGCGAATTCGACGCCGCGCGCGGCGAGCGCGACGCGCGAATCCTCGCCCGCGGCGAAACGCATGGCGAGCGCCTTGGCGAAGACGGCGGCCCAGGCGAGCGCGCCGGTCGTCACCGCCGTGCCCAGCGACATGGCGAAGGTCGCGGCGACGCCGGCGGCGAACAGCCCCTGCGCGAAGGCGAAGACCAGCATGAGAATCGCCCCCGAACAGGGCCGCGACCCCGCCGCGACGACGGTCGCGGCGGCGGCGCGCCAGGAAAACCCTTGGCCGAGCGCGGCGGCGTCGACCGCGTGCGCATGGCCGCAGTCGGCGGGATCAATCGCCTCTTCGCCCGGCGCGTGGGCGCGGAATGCGGTTGCGCCGTTGGCGGCCGGCGCCGCCCGCCAGGGCGCTCCCTCGTAGAGCGTCCCGCCGGCGATCGCGGCGCGCCGCCTCCGCAGGGCCCTGAGCGCCGCGACGAGCGCGCGCCCCTTGGTCCACGCCAGCCAGGCGCCGATCGCGATGATGCCGAGGTAGCTCGCCAGCGCCATCAGGTCGGCGGCGCGGTTCATTTGCGCCGCGGTGGCGTTGAAGATCAGCGCGGCGCCGCCGACCAGGGCGACGGCCGCCAGCCCCTGCAGCATCGCCGCGAGAAAGGCGAGGACGACGCCGCGCCTCAGCGCGCGGTCGTTGGCCATCATGTAGGAGGCGATCACCGCCTTGCCGTGCCCCGGCCCCGCCGCGTGGAAGACGCCGTAGGCGAAACCGAGCCCGACGAGTCCCCACAGCGCCGCGGGATCGCCGTGCAGCGCCTTGACCTGCGCGACCATGACATGGGTGAGTTGCGACTGCTCGGCGAGAAGCCAGCCGGTGAGGCCGCCCGACGCGCCGCCGCCGCCCTCGCCGCCGCCGACCTCGAAGGGCCGCCGCGCGAACTGCGCCAAGGCGGGCGCAGCGGCCATCAGCGCGAAAAGGGCGGAAGCCAGGCCGAAGCTCAGGCGGCGGATGAGCGAAGGACGGGTCACGGGCAGGCGACAATCACGCGGCTGGCCATCTTGAAGCCGAAATTCATTCCCGGCGCGAGCCCGGTGAAAAACGACTCGCTGAGGGTCTTCGGGTCTTCGCCCTCCAGCGGCTTGGGTTTGGCGATGGAGGCCGAGCAGCCGGCCGGCGCCGAAACGAGCGCGATCGGGTCCGTGTCGTCGAACTCGAAATCGATGAAATATTCGGGATCGGCCACCAGCAGCGAGAAATAACGGCCCGGCGCCACGGGCGACTTCAGCGGCAGGACGACGTGGAACGTCACGAGATGGTCGGGCCGCTCCTCCATCCAATAGTCGGTGACGGGACCGAAATCCACCGACTTGCCGTTGATCTTGAGGGTGGTGAAATAGCCGATCTGGGCGAGGTTGCCGGCGTTCTCCTGGGCGAGCGGCGCGAAGATGTCGCGCGTGACGAGCTGGCCGGGCTCGGCGAGGCCCTGCGTGGCGAACGACGAGTACATTTCGTCGAAAACCCAGTCGTGCGCCACCGAAGCGACCTTGCCGTCGCGAGAAAAGGCGATCTGAGAGCGCACCGTCACCCAGACGTGGGGATGGGCGAGCGCTGCGGTCGCGGCGAGGCAAGCGGCGAGCGCGGCGAAAGCGGCGGCGAACCGGCGTCCGGCGCGTTTCATCGGCGCGTCCGGTTGGGAAAATCGCGGCGGGCGCCGCCTTCCCCCCTCGCGGGGGAAGGTGTCGTCGCGTCAGCGACGACGGATGAGGGGGATCGCGCGGAAGCGCGATGGCTCGGCGGGGTTTCGCCGAGCGCGCCCGGGATAGGTTTGATGGCGCGGTCAGCGGAGCCGGCCCACGGCGTCGCGCTTCGCGCGACCCCCCTCATCCGTCGCGCTTCGCGCGACACCTTCCCCCGCGAGGGGGGAAGGGG
>JBEKLU010000042.1:0-39315 GCA_050010035.1 Roseiarcus sp. | reverse complement strand
CAGCTCTGGGTGATCGACGACGAGGCGACGATCGCGGCGCTGACGCGCGCCGTCGACGCTCTGCCCGCGCTCTATATCGCCGACGGCCATCACCGCTCGGCCGCGGCCTTGCGCGTCGCGCAGGCGCGCGGGCTAAAGGACGGCTATTTTCTTGCGGTGCTGTTGCCGCAGCAGCAAATGACGATTCTCGACTACAACCGCGTGCTGCGCGATTTGAACGGGCTGACGCCCGAGGCGGTCTTGCAAGAAATCGGACGCCGCTACGGGATCGAACCGAGCGATCAGCCCGTGCGGCCGGCGCGCGCGAACGAGGTCGGCATGGTTCTGGCCGGGCGCTGGTATCGTCTCGCGCTGCGGCCCGAGATCGCAGCCGAGGCCGCGCAAAGCGGCGACCCGGTGGCGCGGCTGCCGATCACGCTGCTCGCCAAGAACGTCATCGAGCCGGTTTTCGGCATTACCGATCCGCGTCGCGACAAGCGCATCGACTTCGTCGGCGGCGGCCGGGGCTTAAGCGAGCTGGAGCGGCTCGTTTCCTCCGGCGCTTTTGCCGTCGCTTTCGCGCTCTATCCGACCGAGATGCGCGATCTCATGGCGGTCGCCGACGCCGGCGCGATCATGCCGCCGAAATCGACCTGGTTCGAACCCAAGCTCGCCGACGGCCTGGTCAGCCACATGCTGGATTGATTCTTAGCGCGGAGCGACCCCCTCTCCTCGCGCGCTTATCGGATTCACACATTTGCGAAGCCTGCGGCCAATCGCCCGGCCCCTCACCCTGCCTCTCCGCCGCAAACGCGAAGCGTTTGTCGGGCGCGAGCGGGGAGAGGAGCGCGCGGCGCCCTTCTTCCCCTCTCCCCGCGCTTCGCGGGGAGAGGCAGGGTGAGGGGCCGGGTGAGTTTCCGCGCTGTCGCCAAGAGGTGTGAATGCCATATCCCCGCGCGCGGGGAGAGGAGATCGTCGCGGACGCCCAAATGCAAAATGCGCTAGCGCTGTTTGCTCGGATTTGTCGCTCGCCTCGCTTGCAATGCGAACGCTGTTCGATGGGAGCGCGGCGGTGGGGGCGATGATTCGCGCGCTCCTCATCGCCGGCCCGACGGCGAGCGGCAAGTCGGCCGTCGCGCTGGCGCTCGCCAAGCGGTTCGGCGCCGTTATCGTCAACGCCGATTCGATGCAGGTCTACCGCGATCTCAGCGTCCTCACGGCGCGCCCGAGCGAGGCCGAGGAGCGGCAGGCGCCGCATCGATTGTTCGGCGTAATCGACGCGGCGGAGAATTTCTCGGTCGCGCTTTGGCTGGCCCGCGCCAAGGAAATCCTGGCGGAGACCGCCGCCCGGTCCGCGCCGCTGCTGTTCGTCGGCGGCACCGGGCTCTATTTTCGCGCGCTGACGCAAGGCCTCTCCGACATTCCGCGCGTGCCCGAAGCGGTGCGCGCCGCGATCCGCGCCGAAGCCGAGGGCGTCTCGACTCCCGACCTGCACGCCAAGCTCGCCGCACGCGATCCGCTCACCGCGGCGCGGCTGCGCCCGAGCGACCGGCAGCGCGTGCTGCGCGCGCTCGAAGTCGTCGCCGCGACCGGGCGCCCGCTCGCCGAATTTCAAGGCGCCCGCGAGGCACCCCCGTTGGCGGCGGGCGAATGGGCCGGCCTGTTCCTCGCCCCCGAGCGCGAGGCGCTGAACGCGCGCATCGAGGCGCGCTTCGCTTCGATGTTGCGCGAAGGCGCGCTCGACGAGGTCGCCGCGCTGATGCGGCGCGGGCTCGATCCGGCGCTCCCCGTCATGCGCGCGCACGGCGCGCCGCATTTGATGGCCCACTTACGCGGCGAGCTGTCGCTCGCCGAGGCCGCCGAGTTCGCCGTGCGCGACACCCGCCGCTACGCCAAGCGCCAATTCACCTGGGCGCGCCACCAGATGCCGGACTTCGCCTGGGTCGCGCCGGAGGGGGCGGAAGCGGCGGGGGCGAGGGCGCTCGCGCTGAGCTAGCGGATAAAATCAAACGCTTGATAGCCACAACGCAGGTCCGCCTAGGGTGGACAGCGGCCGTTCGCGGACGCCGACGCCGGCGCCGCCACTTTCCGGCGCGATGGTTTGTTTTCAATAGTTTGCGTGACGATTTTCCGCCGCCTCGCCGCACGGCGAGCGATTCGCTCGCCAGTCGATGCCGGGCCATTAGGGGGTTGAGTAAGCTGCTACCGTAAACCCGTAAACCCTATGGCGCATCCTTGACTTCGAATTCCTCTCGCGCTCCGCTCCGCCAAGCAAACAATGGAGAAATCCGCATTCGTCCGCCGGTCTCACAGCGATCGCCGAAGACGCCGATCGCCGTCATGGCCGGGCTTGTCCCGGCCATCCACGCGGTGAAGCTGCCGTCCATTCCTAAAGAAGACGCTGAGAATGCGCGGCTTTCTGCTGTCGCGAAGCGGCGGCCCGACGGCGTGCGGACGATTGCTTCGCAATCGCCTTGTGATGGCCGGGACAAGCCCGGCCATGACGAGGCATGGTTTTCGTCCGCGGGTCTCATATGTCCCGAGCCAAGCCATCGGCTTCCGCCGACACGGCCGCTGCGATAGACTTTTGCCATGCCCGCCAAGACAACGCCGACCGAAAAGCTCTCGCTTGCCGCCGCCCGCGCCGAACATGCGCGCCTCGGCGCCGAGATCGCCGAGCACGACCGGCACTACTACGGCGAAGACGCGCCGATCATTTCCGACGCCGACTACGAGCGGCGCCGGCGGAGAAATTCGCCAAGGTGCGCCACGCCGTGCCGATGCTGTCGCTCGGCAACATCTTCGAGGACGCCGAAGTCGAGGAATTCTGCGCGCGGGTGCGCCGCTTCCTGGCCTTGAGCGACGACGCGCCGTTAGAGGTGACCGCCGAGCCGAAAATCGACGGCCTCTCCTGCTCGCTGCGCTACGAACACGGCGAGCTCGTCCAGGCGGCGACGCGCGGCGACGGCTACGAGGGCGAGGACGTCACCGCCAATGCGCTGACCGTCGCCGCCATCCCCAAGACGCTGCACGGCGCGCCGCACGTGCTCGAGGCGCGCGGCGAAGTCTACATGGCGCATCACGATTTTGCCGCCCTCAACGCGCGCCAGCAGGCGGCGGGCAAGCCGGCCTTCGCCAACCCGCGCAATGCGGCGGCCGGGTCGCTGCGTCAGCTCGACGCGCGCGTCACCGCCGAGCGGCCGCTCAAATTCTTCGCCTACGCCTGGGGCGAGATCAGCGAGCCGATCGCCGAGACGCAGATGGGCGCCATCGCCGCCTTCGGCCGGTTCGGCCTGCCGGTCAATCCGCTGACGAAACTGTGCCGGTCGGCGGGCGAGATGCTGGCGCATTATCGCGCCATCGAGGCGCGTCGCGCCACTCTCGGCTACGACATCGACGGCGTCGTCTACAAGGTCGACGACCTCGCGCTGCAGCAGCGGCTCGGCTTCGTCTCGCGCAGCCCGCGCTGGGCGACCGCCCACAAGTTCCCGGCCGAGCGCGCAACGACGGTCGTCGAGGGAATCGAGATCCAGGTCGGGCGCACCGGCGCGCTGACCCCGGTGGCGAGGCTGCATCCGGTCACCGTCGGCGGCGTCGTCGTCTCCAACGCGACGCTGCACAACGAGGACGAGATCGCGCGGCTCGACGTGCGCATCGGCGACACGGTCGAAGTGCAGCGCGCCGGCGACGTCATTCCGCAGATATTGCAGGTCGTCATCGAGAAGCGCCCGCACGGCGCCAAGCCCTTCGCCTTTCCCCACGTCTGCCCGGTGTGCGGCTCGGCGGCGCTGCGCGAAATCGACGAGAAGACCGGCGAGGCCGACGTCGTGCGCCGCTGCACCGGGCGCCTCGTCTGCGCCGCGCAAGCGGTGGAGGGCCTCAAGCATTTCTGCTCGCGCAACGCCTTCGACATCGAGGGGCTCGGCGACAAGCAGATCGAGCTGTTCTTCAACGAGGGGGTGATCAAGACGGCGGCCGACATCTTCACGCTGCAAGCGCGCGACGGCCGCGGCCGGCCCCGTTTAAGCGAATGGGAGGGCTTCGGCGAAGTGTCCGCGCGCAATCTCTTCGCCGCGATCGAGGCGCGGCGACGCATTGCGCTGAACCGCTTCCTCTACGCGCTGGGCGTGCGCCACGTCGGCGAGACCAACGCGCGCCGGCTCGCCCGCCATTTCGGCGATTTCGACGCGTTGCGCGCGGCGGCGCGAGAACCCGACGCAGCCGAGGCCTTCAACGGCATCGAAGGCGTCGGGCCGGTGGTCGCCGAATCCGTGGTCGATTTCTTCGCCGAGCCGCACAACGAGAAAGTGATCGACGCGCTGCTGGCTGAGGTGCGCATCGAGCCGATGGAGGCGATCGCCGCCGGCCACCCGCTCGCCGGCAAGACCATCGTCTTCACCGGCTCGCTCGAGCGCATGACCCGCGACGAGGCCAAGGCCTTCGCCGAGCGCCTGGGCGCCAAAGTCTCCGGCTCGATATCCGCCAAGACCGACCTCGTCGTCGCCGGCCCCGGCGCCGGCTCGAAGCTCAACAAGGCGCGCGAACTCGGCGTCGAGACGATCGACGAAGAGGAATGGATGCGGCGCTCGGGGCGGGGGTGAGGCGGGTTCGGGGCGATCGGCCGCGGGCTCGCCAAATGTGTGATCCGCTGGCGCTTGCGCAAGCGGGTGTGCGAACGTTGCCTCGGCGTTCGGGCAAGAACGAGGATGCGCAATGACGAAGGCCCGCGCCGATTACGGCTTCGACGCTCCCCACTTCGCCATCGGCGTTGCGATCGTGGCCGTTCTCGCCTTCGGGGCCTCCATCATTCTCTTCGCCAACTCTTTCTTGTGGGCGGCGGGCCTGAGCTTCGTCATCGGCCTCGTATTTTCCCTTTCGGCCGTAAGCTTCGTTTGGACGACGAGACGCGGCAAGTTCATGGTCTGGGCCGAGTTGCTGGACGCCCTCGCCTTGAAGGGCGACGAACGCCTTCTCGACGTGGGATGCGGTCGCGGAACGGTTCTCGTCCTGGCCGCCAAGCGCCTGCCTGCGGGCCGCGCGATCGGCGTCGATATCTGGTCGAGCGTCGATCAATCGGGCAACAGCGAGCGGGTGACGCTACGCAATGCCGAGATTGAGGGCGTTCGGGAGCGTGTCGAAGCGCACACGGCGGACATGAGGCGATTGCCGTTCCCCGACGAGAGTTTCGAAGTGGTCGCCAGCAGTCTTGCGATTCACAACGTCGACAGCGCGCCGGGCCGCGAACAGGCGCTCTCGGAGATTCTGCGGGTGCTGAAAAGAGACGGGACGGCGATGATCGTCGACATCCTCCATACGCCCGACTACCAGAAATATTTCTCCGCGCAGCCCGGCGCCGAGGTGGAGCGCCGCCGCCTTGGTTGGCGTTTCTGGTATGGCGGCCCCCTCATGGCCGCGACGCTGGTGAAAGTGCGGCGGTCCCGCTGACGCCTGCCTCGCGACCTGCCGGCGCCCTAATCGCGCGCCGTTTCGCTCCGGCCTGCGTTGCGAATCACGACGCCGAGTCCCGTCATGCACGCGGCCGCGATCAGCATCGGCGCCGCGCTGGAGACGATCAGCAGGCGGATGTCCATGTGGAGGCTCAGCATCGCGCCGCCGACCAGCGGGCCGAGGATCGAGCCGAGACGGCCGACCGCTTGCGCCGCGCCGATGCCGCGCGCGCGCATCGTCGTGGGATAGAGGCCCGCGACCAGCGCATGATTGCAGTTCTGGCCGCCGATGACGCCCACCCCGGCGCCGAATACGCTCGCTAGCGTCAATGGCGCCGACGTTCCCGCCAGACCGATTCCCACGATGCAGACTGCGGCGACGAGGCACGCCAGCGGCAGCACCGTGAACGGGCCGAAGCGGTCCATCAGCGGGCCGAGGGTCAGCGCGCCGAAGATGCCGCCGAGTTGCAGCAACGTCGCCGCGACGATGGCGAGGCGCACCGAAAGCCCGGCGGCGTTGATCGTCGTCGGCAGCCAGTTGTTGAGGAGATAGAGGTCGAGCAGGCTGGCGAAAAAGACGCCCCAGACGAGCAGCGTCATGCTGGTGCGGCCGTGCCGGAACAGCGCGCCGAGCCCAGGCTCCGGGCGCTCGGCCGCCGCCGTCGCCGGCGCGGTCGAAGCGAACTCCGGCGCCAGCCGCGCCGCCTCGGCGTGCCTGCCGCGCAGCGCCAGGAAGCGCAGCGATTCGGGCAGCCAGAGCGCCAGCGCGCCGGCGAGCAGCAGCGTGCCGGCGCCCCCGGTGGCGAACACCGAGCGCCAGCCGCCCACGCCGATGAGCCAGGCGGCGAGCGCGCCCGCCGTCGCCGCGCCGAGGCCGAAACCGCAGAACATGATGGCGACGGCGGCCCCGCGCCGCCTCGCGGGGCTGTATTCGGCGGTCAGGCCGATGGCGTTGGCCATCGCGCCGCCGAGCCCGAATCCGGTCAGCAGGCGCAGCGCGAGCAGCGACGTCAGGCCGGACGCGAACGCCGTCGCCAGCGTCAATAGGCCGAAGGCCAGAGTCGACAGCAGGAGTATCGGGCGGCGTCCGTATCGGTCGGCGAGAGGCGCGACGAGAAGCGCGCCGAGCGCGAGCCCGGCGGCGCCGGCCGCGAACGTCGGGCCGAGCGCTCCGGGCGCGAGGCGCCACTCCCCTGCGACGACCGGCGCGACATAGGCGATCGCCTGCGTGTCGTAGCCTTCGGCGAACACGGCGAGGCCGCACAACAGGAAGACGCGCATCTGCAAGCGGCCGATCGGGCGCTCGTCGATCAGTTGCGCGACGCTCGCCGATCCCGGCGGCGAGGCGGAGAGGAGCGGGGAAGCCGGCACGCCGCTCACGCCCTCCCGCTCAGACGGACTTGCCAAAGTCGCGCCGGGGCGGCCGAGCCGATCGAGCGAGGACGGGTTCGATCACCCGACGAGCCGCTGCTTGAGATCGTTGCGGCGGATTTTGCCCACCGACGTCTTCGGAAGCTCGTCGACCATGAAGACTCGCGCCACCTCGATCCTGCGCTGGGCGCACCAATCGATGATGGCGCGTTCGGCGACCGGTGCGCGAACCACGATGGCGACATTGATTTCCTCGATCCCGCTCGCGCCCGCGGCGCCGAAGGCGGCGGCCTCCGCGACGCTGCCGTGCTGACGCAAGACTTCCTCGATCAATTCCGGCGCGATCTTCACGCCGCCCGAATTGATCACCTCCGAAGCGCGCCCGCTGAGGACGAGCAGCCCTTCCGACGTGACCCGGCCGCGGTCGCCGGGATAGAACCAGCCGTCGCGGAAATCGGGATGCGCGTTTGCGCCCGTCGACGGGAAAGGCCGGCCTTCCCATGGCGTGCGAATGCGCAACACGCCCTCCGCGTCGGCGGCGAGAATCTCTCCCTGCTCGCCGACTGCCTGCACTTCGACGCCGGGAACGACGTAGCCCGTCGCGCCTTCGACCTCCGGCGCCGCGTCGGCGGCGGCGACGGCCGTCACGCCCATCTCGGTCGAGCCGTACTGATTGATGATATGGCTGCACAGGCGCGCGCGCGCCTCGGCGAGCAGAGCGGCGGGAAGGAGACCGCCCGAGGCGAGCACGGCGCGCAGGGAATGGCAGGGGACCGGCGCCTTCTCGTGTCTGGCGACGAGGTCGCGCAACTGTTGCGTCGAGGCCGCAAGAGCGTCGACGCCGTAAACGGCGATCAGATCCAGGGCGTCGCGCGGCGAATCCGCGGCGAGCAGCGTTCGGCCCGCCCGCAGCGCGTGCGTAGCGAGAACGAAGCCCCAGACGCCGTTCAGGCCCGGCAGGCACAGCAGCCGGTTCCACACCCCTGCGTTGATCGAAAGGAAGTGGGTGTTCAGGCGTTGGTTGAGGGCGTCGACGGTCGTCGAGACCGCCTTCGGCCGGCCGGTGGCCCCGGAGGTCACGTCGACCCGGCAAATCGCCTGGTCGTCGGGGAAGCCGCCGGTCCCGGTCGCCGGGATCGGCCGATCCTCGCCGACGAACCAGTCCTCGCCGACGAGAACCTGCCGCAGCCCGGGAATCATCGGCTCCTTGGCGTCGTGCAGAAACAGCTTGATCGGCAGGCCCAGCCGGGAAATCACCGTCATGCTCGTGGCGGATACGACCGGCGCGCCGAGACGGAACAACGCCGCCGCGACGATCAGGTGCCGTATCGTGCTGTCGAGCGTGACGCAGACGAGCTCGCCTGGGCGAACCCGGAGGGCGCGCAGCCGATCCTCGATGCGCAACATGCCTTGCGCCAGCATGCCATAGGTCGCGACCCGGTCCGCCAGGATGACGGCGGGCTTGCCGGGGCGCGAGCGCGCATGGAACAGGATGAAGTCGGCGAACGTGGCCCGCACGCCGCGCGCGCCCGGCCCATCGCCCATCGACTAGAACCGGTAATTGACGCCGACGCGAGCGAGCTGCGCGGAGTCCTTGAATTTGAACGCGTAGGTCCCCGCATCGGGAATGACTGTGCTCGCGGTCACGTCCGGGAACTGCATGAATAGATATTCGGCCTTGACCGACCAATGATTGTCGATGGCGTATTCGACGCCGGCGCCGACCGTCCAGCCCGTCGCCGTACTGCCGCGGTTCAAAGAGAACGGATAATCATAATCGACGAGGCTGTTGTTCAGGTTGGCGAAGACGACGCCGCCGGTGACGTAGGGCAGGAAGCGGTCGAAGGCGACGCCGACGCGCGCCCGGATGTCGCCGAAGAAGGGCAGGCTCGCGGAATGGACGGCCGGCTCGCCATGAAGGAAGTTGCTGAAGCTCCCTTTCGCGCTGGAAAAGTCGAGATCCCCCTCGACGCCGAGGACGAAGCTCTGAACTTGGTAGTTGTAGCCGGCTTGCACGCCGCCGAGGAGCCCGCTCAGCCCGAGCGTATTCGAATTGCCGGGTATGTCGCCGTAATTGAGCGGATCGAGGTCGACGACGCCGTCCTGCGTCCACACGCCGCCGATATTCCCGCCGATGTAGAATCCCGTCCAATTGAAAACGGGCGGCGGGACCGGGGCCGGCGGCGGCCCCTTCATAGTCGGCAGGTCGGACGCGAAAGCGCCGGAAACAAGGATCACGCAAAGCGCGGTCGAAGCCAACAAAGCTCGCTTCATCGGAAAGCCCCCTACAATCGCCCAACGAACGTCTGCACCCCTCAAAATAACATATATTGCTTGGCCTAGCGCTTGTCCACCGCTTTGAGCGCGCGGCTGCCGCGGCCGGCGCGCGAGGTGATGGGAACCGGGCAGCCGATCGCGCCGACGTCGAAATTTTCCATGGGCTTGCGAGGCGCAACGCGAATCGGGGCCGGGCCTCGATTCCGGCCTTCACGATTCCGTGAAGGGCGGCGCGCCGATTCGCGATTCCGCGCCCCGCCGCGTTTTGCCCCTACCGATACAAGTCCGCCCGCGTCGACGGCAGGCCGCTCGCGCCCCTGACGCGCTTGGAGCAAAGCGTCTGGTAGAGGCCGCAATGGCCGCGCTCGAAGACGATCGAGCAGGAGGCGAGATAGGCGAGCCAGACGCGCGTCTTGGCTTCGCCGACCTCCGCGCAGGCCTCGTCGGTGCGAGCCCGCAGGCGATCGTGCCAGAGGCGGCAGGTGCGCTGATAATGTTCGCGCCAGCCCTCGACGTCGTGGACCTCGAAGCCGTGCAGTTCCAGATTGGCGATGGTGCGGCCGAGATAGTCGAGTTCGCCGCCGGGGAAGATGTAGCGCGTCAGCGCCGCGAATTCCGGCCGCTTCCGCCCCCCTTTGACGGCGGCGCGCTTGCCGGGTCGCGTGATCGCGTGATGCAGATAGAGCCCGCCCGGCTTCAACAGGCGGCGCACGGCGTCGAAATAGGTGGCGAAATTCGAGACGCCGATATGCTCGAACATGCCGACCGAGGCGATCTTGTCGAAGCGCTCGGCGCCCTCCAGCCGCGCAAAGTCGACGAGTTCGAACCTCGTCTTGTCGGCGAGGCCGAGCCGCTCGGCCTTGTCGCGCGCGTAGGCGATCTGCTGTTCGGAGAGCGTCACGCCGAGAACCGTAACGCCGTAATGGCGCGCCGCGTGACAGGCGAGCGCGCCCCAGCCGCAGCCGACGTCGAGTATCGTCTCGCCCGGCCGCAAACGCAATTTGCGGCAGATCATGTCGAGCTTGTGCGCCTGCGCCGCGTCGAGGCCGTCGCCCCAGTCGTGAAAATAGGCGCAGCTATAGGCCATCTCCTCGTCGAGCCAGAGCCGGTAGAAGGCGTTGGAGACGTCGTAGTGATAGGCGATGTTCTTCTTGTTCTCGGCTTCGGCGCCGCCGCTCTCGCGGTCCTGGCCAATTCGCTCCAGCGGCCACGGCCCGCCGCGCGGCACGAACAGGAACGCCAGCGCGGTCCGCAGCGCCGCGAGCTTGCTCAGACCCTTCCTGAGATCGCGGGTGCGCCCCTTCGGCCGCTTGGCGACGAGGTCGAAGAGGTCGCCGTTGACGATGTCGATTCGTTTGGCGGCCCACAGATTGGCCAGGGTCGGCAGGCGCGGCGCGCGGATGAGGCTCGCGACCACGCCCTCGTCGGCGATGCGGATCGCCAGCGCCTCGCTCGGCCAGTCCGCGGGAACGACGGCGCCGTCCCAAAGCCGAAAGCCGAATTCGACGCCGAGGCGCCGATGGGCGTCGCCGAGCAGCGCCTTCAGGCTCTCCAGCCTTTTTTCCGCCTTGCCCATATCGTCTCCCTCGTCCTATCAGACGACCACGCGAACGATTTTCACACTAGACGTCGGGCGTCGAAGCGGGCAAGCGCGGCGACTCGATTCGAGGGTTTCGGGGAACGGGATGCACATGGGCGCCTCGGGCGGCATGACGGTTCACGCGGCCTCGCTCGACGATCTCGACACGATCGAGGCGCTGGAACTCGCGGCGTTCCCGGGCGATCGGCTTTCGCGCCGCTCGCTGCGCGGCTTCATCCGCGCCGCGCACCGGCCCTTGATCGTCGCCAAGTTCGGCGACCGGCTCGCCGGCTACGCCTTGATCGCGTTGCGCAAGGGGGGCAAGAGCGCGCGGCTCTATTCGCTCGCCGTCGATCCCGCGCAAGGGCGGCGCGGCGTCGGCCGCGCGCTGCTGCAGGCGTGCGAGCGCTACGCGCGCGCGCACGATCGCTGCGACCTGCGCCTCGAAGTGCGCTACGACAACGCCTCCGCCATCGCGCTTTACGAAAAAATGGGATACCGCCAATTCGCGCAGTACGAGGGCTATTACGCCGACGGCGCCGCCGCGCTGCGTTTCGAGAAGCGCCTCGAGGCCGTGCCGGCGCGCTCGCCGACGTGATTTGGGCCAGAAAATCCGGCGGCCGGCGCTTAAGCCCGTTGCGCCCGGCGCGAGGGCGACGCATGGTGGCGCGCGGCGCCGGGATCGGCCTGATTCGCGTTCGCGTCGTGACGACTGGGGATTTGGCTTCTCGCTCGGCCAAGGAGCCGAACGGCCGGATGATTGGGTTCTCCCTCGAAACCTTTGCGCGCTCGCCGAGGCGCGCAGCGATCCCATCGGGCGCGTCATGAACGGCTGGGTGATTCTCGTCGATCACGCGCGCGACTTCCCCAACGCGGAGACGCCGCACAAGGTCATCACCACCAGCGACTATCTCGCGCGGCCGAAGCTGTTCGCCGGGGCGGGACGCGCCAAGATCGTCAATCTCTCGCGATCCTACAATTATCAATCCAAGGGCTATTACGCCTCGCTGCTCGCCGAGGCGCGCGGGCATCGCATCATCCCCACGGTCGAGACCATGCTCGAGCTGCGCGAGCGCAAGCTCTACGAGCAGTCGCTGCCCGACTTGCAGGAGGCGCTCAACATCGCCGCGCACCGCGCGCGCGCCAGCGAGACGACGACCTTCGATCTGTTGTTCTGTTTCGGCCTGTCGCCGGACCCGCGATTCGAAGCGTTCGGCCGGCTGCTGTTCGACTGGTATCGCTGCCCGGCGATCGAGGTGACCATCACGCCGGGCAAGCGATGGAGGATCGATCGTCTGCGCCCGCGCCCGCTCGCCAAGCTCGGCTCGGAGGAGGCCGAGTTCTTTCGCGCCGCGCTGCACCAGCACACCCAACGCGACTGGCGCAACCCGCGTGCGCGCGCCGTCGCCAAATATTCGTTGGCGGTGCTCTACGATCCGCAGGAAGAACTGCCGCCTTCGTCGGTGGAGACCATCCGCTACTTTCAGAAGTTCGCCGAGCGCAATTCGGTCGAAGTCGAACTGCTCACCAAACGGCAGTTGGCGGAGCTGGCCGAATTCGACGCGCTGTTCATCCGCGCCACGACCTCGATCGACAATTACACCTACCGCTTCGCGCGCCGCGCCCTGCAGGAGGGCATGCCGGTCGTCGACGATCCCGTGTCGATGATCCGCTGCACCAACAAGGTCTATCTCCACGAGCTGATGGAGGCGCACGGCGTTCCCATCCCGCCGACCGTCATGCTGGCGGAAGAGGACGACCTCGCAAGGGCCGAAAAGCGCCTGGGCTGGCCGATGGTGGTGAAGATCCCCGACGGATCGTTTTCGCGCGGCGTCCACAAGGTCGACGACTTCGAGGCGTTGAAGACGCTGACGGACCGGTTGTTCGAGGACACCGACCTGCTTCTCGCGCAACAATTCATGCCCACCGACTTCGACTGGCGCGTCGGCGTGCTCGACGGCGAGCCGCTGTTCGTCTGCCAGTATCAGATGGCGCGCGGCCACTGGCAGATCATCAAGCACGGCCCGAACGGCGCGCGTGAAGGCGGCTTTCGCACGATGGCGGTCGCCGAGGCGCCGCCGCGCGTCATCGACGTGGCGCTGCGCGCCGCGCGCGCGATCGGCGCCGGCCTCTACGGCGTCGACGTCAAGGAAGCGGGCGAGGCGGTTGTGGTGATCGAGGTCAACGACAACCCCAACCTCGAGCACGGCGTCGAGGATCAGGTCGGCAAGGACGAAATCTGGGGCCGCATCCTGCAATGGTTCATCAAGCGGATCGACGCGTAGCTCCCTTCTCCCGCAAGTGGGAGAAGGGCGCCCCTCAATATCCCACCGCCAGCGTCCCCCTTTGCCTCGGGTCCGACGCTCCGGTCAGCGTCCCGTCCGCCGATCGCGCGATCGTATTGGCCGAGCCCATCGCCTCGCGCACGACGACCGTGTAGCCCATCCCCTGGAGCAGCCGGACGGTGTCGGGCGAAAGGCCGCGCTCGATGCGCAACTCGTCGGGAAATCCCTGGTCGTGGACGCGCGGGGCCTCCTCCGCCTCGGCGACGTTGAGGCCGAAATCGATCACGTCGAGGATGATCTGCAGCACTGTGGTGATGATGCGCGGCCCGCCCGGACTTCCCGTCACGAGTTCGATCTGGCCGTCCTTGAACACCAGGGTCGGGCTCATCGACGATAGCGGTCGTTTGTTTGGACCCGGCGCATTGGCTTCGCCGCCGATGAGGCCATAGGCGTTGGCGTCGCCGGGCCTGGCGGCGAAATCGTCGAGCTCGTTGTTGAGCAGCACGCCGGTCCCCTCGGCGACGAGGCCGCAGCCATAGGAGAAATTCAGCGTATAGGTGTTGGCGACGGCGTCGCCGGCGTCGTCGACGACGGAAAAATGAGTCGTCTGATCGCTTTCATAGCGCTGCGGCCCGCCGGGCTCTATCTCGCTCGCCGGCCGGGCGCGATCCGGCAAAATGCTCGCGCGCAAATGGTCGGCGTAGGCTTTCGAGATCAGCCCGGCTAAGGGAATGCGGACGAAATCGGGATCGCCGAGATAAGCGGCGCGGTCGGCGTAGGCGAGCTTTTCGGCTTCCGCCATCTCGTGGATCGAAGCGGCCGAATTGAGCCCCTGCTCGGCGAGCGGAAAGCCTTCGAGGATGTTGAGGATTTCGATGACGTGCGCGCCGCCGGAGGAGGGCGGCGGCATCGAGACGATCTCGTGGCCGCGATAGGTCCCGCGAACCGGCTCGCGCTCGACCGCGCGATAATCGGCGAGATCGTCGAGCGTCATCCGCCCGCCGGCCTCATGCACGGCGGCGACGATCTTTCCCGCGATCGGGCCGCGGTAGAACGCGTCGGCGCCGCTGGCGGCGATGGCGTCGAGCGTCGCGGCGAGGTCGTCGAGCGCGATGCGGGCGCCGAGCGGCGGCGCGCTGCCGTCCGGCTCGAGATAGATGCGCGCCGAGGAAGGATGCTGGGCGAGCAGCGGCGCCGCGGCGGGCAGCGAATCGGCGAGATCGCCCTCGACGGCAAGGCCCTGACGGGCGAGCCGCGCCGCGGGCGCGACCAGATCGGCGAAGGAGAATTTCCCCGAGCCGTACTTGCGCCACGCCAGCTCCAGGCCGGCGACCGTGCCCGGCACGCCGATCGCGAGGCCGCTGAAGCGCGACTTGTAGGGATCCGCCTCGCCGTTGGCGTCGAGGAAGACGTCTTTCGTCGTCAGCGCCGGCGCTCTCTCGCGATAGTCGATGGCGATGGTCTTGTTGAGATCGGCGCGGTGGATCAGCATGAAGCCGCCGCCGCCGATGTTGCCGGCGCGCGGCAGGGTCACCGCCAGCGCGAAGCCGACCGCCACCGCGGCGTCGACCGCGTTGCCGCCGCGCTTCAAGATGTCGAGGCCGACCTTCGAGGCGGCCGCCTCCTGGCTGACGACCATGCCGTGCGTCGCTGCGACCGGGCGGGCGATGGCGAAATCGGAGATGATCGGCGCGGGATCGGCGCGCGCGGCGAGCGGGAGCGCCAGCGCGGCGGCGAGCGCGAGGCGAAGCAGAACGCGAGAGGAGGAGGAGGAGGAGGAGGAGGAGAGCATCGCCGGCGACCTTTTGCGAAAGGGCGCCGAGTTCATCGCTTCCGCGCGCTGAAGTAAAGCGGCGCCGAGCGGCCTGGCCGCCTCTCGCGCTGCGTCGTACGATGGGCAATGCGCGGCGCGGGCCGCGCGGCGCGTAAAGAGGCACTGCCAATGAGCGAACCCCGAACTCCCGACTTTGGCGAGACCGTGCGCAAAGTGTTCGACCGGCAAGGCTTCATGCGACACGTCGGCGCGCGCGTCGACCACGCCGCGCCGGGAGAGGTGACGCTCAGCGTCGACAGGCGCGACGCGCTGCTGCAGCATCATGGCTTCTTTCACGGCGGGGTCATCGCCTTCCTCGTCGACAACGCGACCGGAGCCGCGGCGGGGTCGCTCCTTCGCGACCGGCGCCAGACCTGTCTGACCGCCGAATACAAGATCAACTTCGTTTCGCCGGCCAAGGGCGAACGGTTGAGTTGCACCGCCGTCGTGGTCAAACCGGGCAAGCGTCTGACCGTCGTGGAGGCGAAGGTTCACGTCCATGCGGACGGAAAGGCAAAACTCGTCGCGGTGGCGCTCGCCACGCTCGCCAACCTCGATCTCGCCGACGTCGGTGGCTGACCTCGGCGCGCGCGCCGTCTTCCCTTCGACTCGCCGTCCTGATAGCAGCGCGGGCCATGACGCACGATTCTCTGCGCCGCGGCGCCTCGCACGCGGCGACGCTGATCGGCCTCGGCGCGATCCTACTATGGAGCGCGCTGGCGCTGTTGACGGCCTCCGCCGGCGAGATTCCGCCGTTCGAACTGGCGGCGCTGACCTTCGCCATCGGCGGCGGCTTCGGGCTGATCTACGCGGCCGCGCGCGGGCGCCTCGGCGCGTTTCGGCAGCCCTGGCGGGTCTGGCTGGTCGGCGTCGGCGGCCTTTTCGGCTATCACGCGCTCTATTTCGCCGCGCTGCGCCGCGCCCCGCCGGCCGAAGCGAGCCTCGTCGCCTATCTCTGGCCGCTGCTGATCGTCTTGTTCTCCGCGCTGCTGCCCGGCGAGAGGCTGCGCGCGCGCCACGTCGTCGGCGCGGCGCTGGGCTTTGCCGGGGCGGCCGCGCTGTTCGCGGGCAAGGCCGACGGCGGAGTCGGCGCCCACGCGCTCGATGCGGACGTCGCGCTCGGCTATGCGCTGGCGCTCGCCTGCGCCTTCGTGTGGTCGGGCTATTCGGTGCTGTCGCGGCGCCTGAAGGGGGCGCCCACCGAGGCGGTCGCCGGCTTCTGCCTCGTCACCTCGGCGCTGGCCGCGATCAGCCATTTCGCCTTCGAAACCTCGATCGCGCCGGCCAATCCGGCCCAATGGGCGGCGATCGTCGGCCTCGGCCTCGGGCCGGTCGGCCTCGCCTTCTACGTCTGGGACTACGGCGTCAAGAACGGCGATCTGAGGCTTCTCGGCGTCGCCGCCTACGCCGCGCCGGTGCTGTCGACGATCATTCTGGTCGCCGCCGGCTTCGCGCCGGCGACGGCCTCGCTCGGCCTCGCCTGCGCGCTGATCGTCGGCGGCGCGGTGGTGGCGACGCGCGCAGGCTGATCGGGCGACAAGCAAAAGGCCGGCGCGCGGCCGGCCTTCAAACGGAAACGCGGGCGCCCCGAGGGGCGGCGGCTTCACGCCTCGACGTTGGTCTTCGGCTTGAGCACCTGGCGGCCGCGATACATGCCGCTCTTCAAGTCGATGTGGTGGGGGCGGCGCAGTTCGCCCGAATCCTTGTCCTCGACATAGGTCGGGGCCTTGAGCGCGTCGGCCGAGCGGCGCATGCCGCGGCGCGAGGGCGAGGTTTTACGTCTCGGAACAGCCATCGAAAACTCCAAAAGGCGCGCCGGCCGGCGTCGTCGCCGACGGCAAGGGAATGGGAAGCGGGGCTCTTACACGCAAACGCGCGCCGGCGCCAGCCCCTTGGCCAGGGGCGGCGCAGGTTCCTTCGAACGAAGGGTTCTATGCCTCGCGCGGCGGCGAGGGAGCCCCCGGGGAGGTTTCGAAACCTCCCCGAGGTGACGGAAGGCTTCAGTCTCTAATCGACTCCTCGGGCATATGAAGCTCGTGCCACAGCGCGTTGAGAATGCCGCAGCCCGTGGCGAAGCCGATGCCGAGCGCCCACGCGAAATACCACATGATCGTTTCCCTTCAGTAGAGACTGGGGCTGTTGTCGCGAACCTGCGCCGCCGTGACCGGCGCCCGCATGGTGTAAAACGCCCAACTGGTGTAGGCGATCACGATGGGCAGGAAGATCAGCGTCGCGATGAGCATGACGAACAGCGTTCGCTGGCTCGACGAGGCGTCCCACACCGTCAGGCTCGCCGCCGGATCGAGGCTGGAGGGCAGCAGGAACGGGAACATGCTGACGCCCGCGGTCGCGATGACGCCGAGAATGCCGACGCCGCTGGTGATGAACGCAAGCCCCGCCTTGCCGCGCGCCGACAGAAGCGCGGTCAACAGCCCTCCCGCGATGGCGAGGATGGGCGCCAGCGCCATCCACGGATGGCTCGAATAATTCGCGAGCCAGGCGCCGGGCGCTTGCGCGACCGTCTTCAGCAGCGGGTTGGACGGGCCGTCGGCCGGGATCGCGTTGGTGATCACGTAGCCCTTGACGCCGAGGGCGATCCAAACGCCGGCCAGCGCGAACAGCACGACCGTGACCAGCGGACCGCGCGAAGCCACCCAGCGCGCGCGGTTTTTCACCGGGTCTTCGCTCTTCAGGACGAGATACGTCGCGCCATGCGAGACGAGCATGGAGAGCGACACCAGCCCGCACAATAGGCCGAACGGATTGAGCAGTTCGAAGAGGCCGGACCCCTCGTAGAGAACCCGCATGTCGTTGTCGATGCGGAACGGCACGCCCTGCAAGAGATTGCCGATCGCCACGCCGAAGACCAGCGAGGGCACGAGCCCGCCGACGAACAGCGCGTAGTCCCAAAACGCGCGCCACGTGGGATTGCCGATCTTGTTGCGGAACTCGAAGCCTACGGGACGCACGATCAGCGCCGCCAGCACGAGAAACATCGCGAGATAGAAGCCCGAGAACGCTGCTGCGTAAATCGCCGGCCAAGCCGCGAAGATCGCGCCGCCGCCGAGCAGCAACCAGACCTGGTTGCCGTCCCAGACGGGACCGATCGCGTTGAGGGCGACGCGCCGCTCGACGTCGGTTCGCGCGACGAAGGGCAACAGCGTCGCGGCGCCGAGGTCGAAGCCGTCCATGATGGCGAAGCCGATGAGCAGCACGCCGAGAAAGAGCCACCAGATCAGGCGGAGGATTTCGTAGTCGATCGGAATGGACATGTTCGTTTCCTCACTCGGCCGGAACAGGCGCGGGGTTGATCGATGGCGCGGCGGGATAGAGGGCCTCGACCGGCCCCATGCCGATGTACTTACGCATCAGGATCACGTCGACGACGAGCAGCGTCGAATAGAACAGGACAAACCCGCACAGCGTGAACAGAACCTGCGCGGAGGACAACGCCGACGATCCGAGAAAGGTCGGAAGAACGCCGTCGACCGCCCAGGGTTGACGACCATACTCCGCCACCATCCATCCCAACTCGATCGCCACCCACGGCAGCGGCCACGACCAGACGAGGGTCCTCAGGAGGCCGCGGCTGTCGAACTGGCGCTTGCTGGTCTTCCAGAACGTCACCGCGAACAGCACGATGAAATAGAAGCCCAGGCCGACCATGATGCGGAACGACCAGAACAGCGCCGCGACGTTGGGCACGACATCCTGGGCGGCGCGGGCGATCGTCGCGTCGTCGGCGGTGCGCGGATCGTCGACGTATCGCTTCAACAACAAGGCGTGACCGAGGTCGGCCGCGTGCGCCGTCAGGAGCTGTCGCGCGTCCTTGTCGGTGCGATCCTTGCTCAGACGCTGAAGCGCGTCATAGGCGATGAGGCCGTCCTTGATCCTCTGTTGCGCCTTGGCGACGAGATCGAGAATGCCTTCGACGGGTTGATCGAACGATCGGGTCGCGATCAGTCCGAGCGCCCAGGGAATCTCGATTTCGTATCGATTGACCTGCGCCGCCGTGTCGGGAATGGCGAACAGCGCGAACCCGGCCGGCGCCGGCTCGGTCTTCCACATCGCCTCGATCGCGGCGAGCTTCATCTTCTGGTTTTCGGTCACGTTGTAGCCGCTCTCGTCGCCGAGAACCACGACGGACAAGGACGAGGCCAGCCCGAAAGCCGAAGCGACGATGATCGAACGCTTGGCGAAGGCCAAGTGGCACCCGCGCAGCAGATACCAGGACGAAATCGCCAGGACGAAGAGCGATCCGCAGACGTATCCGGCGCTGACCGTGTGCACGAACTTCGACTGCGCGACGGGGTTGAAGATCAAGTCCCAGAACGAGCTCAGCTCCATGCGCATGGTGTCGGGATTGAACGTCGCGCCGGCCGGATTCTGCATCCAGCCGTTGGCGATCAGGATCCACACCGCCGAGAGGTTCGAGCCGGTGGCGACGAGCCAGGTGACGATGAGATGGCCGACTTTCGACAGCCTGCCCCAGCCGAAGAAGAAGAGGCCGACGAAGGTCGACTCGAGGAAGAACGCCATCAGGCCTTCGATGGCGAGCGGCGCCCCGAAGATGTCGCCGACGTAATGCGAATAATAGGCCCAGTTGGTGCCGAACTGGAACTCCATCGTGATGCCGGTGGCGACGCCCATGGCGAAGTTGATGCCGAAGAGCTTGCCCCAGAATTTCGTCATGTCCCGCCAGATCTCGCGGCCGGTCATGACGTAGGCGCTTTCCATGATCGCCAGCAGGAACGATAGCCCCAACGTGAGAGGAACAAATAGGAAGTGATAGAGCGCCGTCAGCGCGAACTGGAGTCGCGCCAAGCTCATCGGGTCTATGGTGTGCATTTGAGAACCTCTCGAAGTTCTAATGATTTACCGGGCCGAGAACACGTTGGATCGTCAGTGCGCTGACATCCGGTTGCGCCGAACTGCAGAGCAGGAAGACCTGCATCGACGCGACGAGAACGAGCTTGAGGACGAGGACGAAGACGATCGCTCTTGCGAGCGGCGTCCGCGGCCTGAGTCCCGCGAGCACGAAATCGCCGATCGACGACAGGACGGGATGCGTAGGCGGATCAGTGGTCATCGTTACGAACGTCCTTGCCGAAACAAGCCGGGCCGGCGAAGCGACCGCAGGCCGCGAACGGGACGGGCGGACCGATCCGTTCCCATGCAGACGCGCCGCCCGCGGAGGTCGGCGCGAATTCAGGGAAATCGGGAAGGAACAGGCCTCCGACAGGAAGCGCTGCGCCGAAGACTGCGGCGAGCGCTCCGACGAAACACGACCGGAGCGCGGCCCGCGAGACGTCTTGATCTGGAAGCGTGTGCATACCGATAGGCGACCCATCAGACCGATCGGCGGGGCTGATCGAACTCCGCGAATTAGTCTAATGTAAATGCTAATGCATGACGGTTCTCGGCGCCACGCGGTATCTTGGCGCAGTTGGACGGGGACGGCGCTCTTCCGAGGAGTCGAGACGGCCGTCGAATGGCGGCGCGTGCCGCAAAATGGTCGCCGAGCAAGCCGATCGCGATCGGCGCGCCCCGCCCATTGCAGCCGTGCAAATAGACTGCGATCGAGTCCGCCGCTCGCCGATGTCGGCGGCAAAGAGATTCTCGCGCTATTTGCAGGGAAAGCAGGCTTAACCGGATAGGCGGCGCAGCTAAAGTCGATGCCCTCGCGCTTTCCTTCCGAAAATCAGAATTGCGCCGAGCTCGCTTCTCCGATCGTCTCTCGGCCCGTCGGGCGCGGCGCGGCGATTTGCCACGTCCGCCAAGCCCGGCCCGCCTCGCTTTGCGCGCTCAGGCGTTGCCCTGGGTCTCGAACATCGCCAGGTCCATCGCTTCGCGGGCGCTGCGGCCGGCCCAGAGGACGAATTGGAAGGCTTGGTAGTAGTTCTCGCAGGCGCTGAGCGCGGCGTCGACGATGGTGCGGCACTGCGAGTCGCTCGGCTGCGCGCCGCCGGAAAGGCAATGCGCGTGACGGAACATCACGATGTCTTCGCGGCTCCACAGATCGAAATGGCCGAGCCACAATTGTTCGTTGATCAACTGGACGAGCGCCGTGATTTCCGCTCGCCGGCGCACCGGAATCTTCAGATCGAAGGAGCAGCTGACGTGCAGCGACTCGATTTCCGGCAGCCAGGTGAACGCGACCTCGTAATGCGCCCAGGCGCCGGCCACGAGGATCGAGATCTCGTCTTCGTCGGCGCGATCGAAGGCCCATTCGTTCAGCGCGGCGAGCCGCTCGACGACGTCCACGGGATGTTCGGGACGCTCGGCGGGCTGGTTTTGATTGGCGATCATCGATGAGCTTTCGCTGGAGCGGTGGCGGGATTGGGCGGCACGCTACGCGGATATCGGCGGTCGACGTCGCATTAACGCGCCGAATCGCTTGCGCCGGCCTTACGCGCCGGCGCGCCGATCGAATGACGACAGACTCGATGATTCGCGGCGCGGCGTAAACCGCGCTCGCCGCTTCGTCCACAGAATCGCTATGGCGAATCATGCCGCTGGCGGCGTTCTCGACGCCGTCGAACCGGGCGCGGAGCCCTCGGCGCCAGTCCCGGGGAGCCGGGCGTCAAGAATTGGGCTGGGCCAGCTTGGCCTCGAGCGCGGCGATGCGGGCCTCGAGCTTCTCGTTCTGAGCGCGGGCGAGCCCGGCCATTTCGCGCACCGCGTCGAATTCCTCGCGCGAAACGAAATCCATGCGGGCCATCAGGCGCTCGAGCTGCGCCCTGGCGAGCGTTTCGACTTCGCGCCGCGCGCCCTCGGCGAGCCCGGCCGCGTCGGTGATCAGGCGCGAGAAATCGTCGAATATGCGGCTGCGGGTCTGGGGCATCGCGAAACTCCGAAAGGACTGATAAAGGGTGCCTTGCGAAAATCTATGTGGCGCGCGGCGGCGCCGCACGCAAGGGAACGGCCGCGATCAGCTCGTCAGCAGCCCCTTCACGATCGCGCTCGCCTTGGCGAAATCCATCTGGCCGGGATAGCTTTCCTTGAGCGCGGCGATGACCTTGCCCATGTCCTTGAGGCTGGCGGCGCCGGTCGCTGCGACGGCCGCCTTGGCCGCGGCGGTCACTTCCGCCTCGTCCATCTGCTTGGGCAGAAATTCGCCGATGACGGCGATCTCCGCGCTTTCCTGCGCGGCGAGATCGGTGCGGCCGGCCTGCTGGTAAATGGCGAGCGATTCCTGGCGCGACTTGACCATCTTGGTCAGCAACGCCAGTTCGTCGGCGCGGCTGACGATCTTGCCGGCGCCGCGCGCTTCGATTTCGCGCTCTTTCAGCGCCGCCATCATGAGGCGAAGCGCGCCGACCCGGACCTTGTCGCCCGACTTCATCGCCGCTTTCATTTGCGCGGCCACTGTGTCGCGCATTGCAATCGATTCGGCCATGGGTCCTCTTTAAGGGGGTTGGCCGCGGTCCCGTTCGGCTTGACGCGCGGCGCCGCGGGCGCTTAAGCACAGGCTCATGTCAGGCGCAACCACTCTTAGTCAAACGGCAAGGCCGGTTCAAGGCGAGGCCCGCCAGGGATGGAGCGCGCGGCGCCCGACTGCGCTGCTGATTCTCGCCAACGGCCAGACCATCGAAGGCTTCGGCGTCGGCGCGACCGGCTCGGCGGTCGGCGAAGTGTGCTTCAACACGGCGATGACCGGCTACGAGGAAATCCTCACCGATCCCTCCTACGCCGGGCAGATCATCACCTTCACCTTCCCGCACATCGGCGTCGTCGGGACCAACGAGGAGGACATCGAGACCGTCAACCTGGCGGCCTCGGCCGGCGCGCGCGGCGCGATCTTTCGCGCCGAGATCGGCGAGGCCTCGAGCTACCGCGCCACGCGCCGCCTCGACGACTGGCTCAAAGCGCGCGGGATCATCGGCCTTACCGGCGTCGACACCCGCGCCCTGACCGCGATGATCCGTCAGTCCGGCATGCCCAACGCCGTCATCGCGCACAGCCCCGACGGCCAATTCGATCGCGCCGCTCTCGCCGCCGAGGCGGCGGCCTGGCCGGGGATCGACGGCATGGACCTCGTGCCCACGGTCACCGCGACGCAGCGCTACGACTGGGATCAGACGAGCTGGACGTTCGATCACGGCTATGGCACGCGCCAGCGCGCCGATTATCGCGTCGTCGCCATCGACTACGGCATCAAGCGCAACATTTTGCGGCTGCTCAGCGATTGCGGCTGCGCGGTGACGGTCGTGCCCGCGACGGCTTCGGCCGAGGACATTCTCGCGCTGAAGCCAGACGGCGTCTTCCTGTCGAACGGGCCGGGCGATCCGGCCGAAACCGGCAAATACGCGGTGCCGACGATCCGGGCGCTGCTGGAGACGCGCATCCCGCTGTTCGGGATTTGTCTCGGCCACCAGATGCTGGGATTGGCGGTCGGCGCGCGCACGATCAAGATGCCGCAGGGCCACCACGGCGCCAATCACCCGGTCAAGGATTTCACCACCGACAAGGTCGAGATCGTTTCGATGAACCACGGTTTCGCGGTCGACGCCGCGACCCTGCCCGACAACGTGCGGCAGACCCACGTCTCGCTGTTCGACGGCTCGAACTGCGGCATCGCGCTGAGCGATCGGCCGGCCTTCTCCGTGCAGTATCACCCCGAGGCTTCGCCGGGGCCGCGCGACAGCCATTATCTCTTCCGCCGCTTCGTCGAGGCGATGGCGGCGGCGAAAGCGGCCTCCCCTTCACCGCGATAGTTCGTCCGCCAGTCCGCGCATGAAGGCGACGCAGGCCGAAAGCTGCGACGCGGCGAGAAATTCGTCGGGCTTGTGGGCCTGATCGATCGAGCCGGGGCCGCAGACGACGGTCGGCAGTCCGGCGCGCTGGAAATGCCCGGCTTCGGTGGCGAAGGACACGGCGATGGTGTGATTGGACCGGGTGAGGCGGAGAGCCAGCGTCGCCGCGTCGTCGGCGCCTTTCGCGCCGAGTCCGGGAACGTCGACCTCCATCGTCGTAACGATGCTCGGCCCGCTGACGAAGCGGGTCAGGCGCGGCAGCGCGACTTGGTCGACAAAGGCCTGCACCAGCCCCGCCGCGGTCGCGGTGGCGACGCCCGGCAGGCCGCGGAACTCCCAATGGAACTCGCATTCGCGCGCCAGGATGTTGCGCGCGGTTCCGCCATGGATCATGCCGACGTGCAAGGTCGAATAAGGCGGATCGAATCGCGGATCGAGCTTCTCCGGCGCCTCGAAGGCGCGCGCCAGGCGGCCGATTTCGCTGACGATGTCGCAGGCGATCGCCACCGCGTTGGCCCCGAGCGCGGGCTTGGCCGAATGGGCCTCGAAGCCGGTGACCCGCGTGCGGAACGTCGCCACGCCCTTGTGCGCGTCGGCGACCGTCATCATCGTTGGCTCGCCGACGATCGCCAGCGCAGGACGCGGCGTCCGGTGCCCGAACTCGGCGATGACGTCGAGCGAGCCCAGGCACGTCGTTTCCTCGTCGTAGCTGAGCACGATGTGGATCGGGCGCTTGAGCCCGGCCGCCTGAAAGACCGGGACCATCGCCAGCACGACGGCGTCGAAGCCCTTCATGTCGCAAGCGCCGCGGCCATAGAGGCGCCCGTCGATTTCGCGCAGTTGAAAAGGATCGCCGCTCCAGATCTGCCCCTCGACCGGCACGACGTCGGTGTGGCCGGAGAGGACGACGCCGCCTGGGACCGTCGGCCCGATCGTCGCCAGCAGCGCCGCCTTGTCGCCGGCGGCGTTGGGCGCGCGGGTCGTCGGCACGCCGAGATCGCGAAAATAGCCCTCGAGGTAATCGACGAGCGCCAGATTCGATCGGTCGCTCACGCTGTCGAACGCGACCAAGCGCTGCAGAATCGCCCTGGCGCGAGTTTCGATTTCGGCGCTCATGACCCAAGGGCTCCCGTCGCGTTCGTTCGCGGCTCGATCATAGAGGCCCGGTTCGACGAGTCGAGCGGTCGATCGCGCGCATGAACATCGGTTCGAAACTCGCCTGGACGCTCGCTGCGTCGCTCTTTTTCGCCTGTGCGCCGACAGCGTCGACTTTTCCGGCAAATGGAGCGTGAGCGGTCACATGGTCAGCGGCAATCTGGCCACGCTCGTCAGACCCGTCTGCGATTTCCAGCAAAACGGCGATCAACTGACCGGCGCGCGCACCGGGCCCAACGACGCGGGCAGCGCGGTCGGCCTCGCGGTCGGCGGCAGCGAGACCTGGCAATGGCGTATGGTCCCGACCAACAACATCGGCCTGGCCGGCATTTCGTCGTTCAACGGGCAACTCGGTCCGGACCATGTCGTCAGGGGATCGTGGACGTTCACGGGCCGGCCCGGGGGTCAGCGGACAGTTCACCGCGCAAAGGCCATGACGTCGCGCGGGCGCCGTCGCGCCGTCGCTCGTCGCCGCTTCACCCGACGGCGACGCGGTTCCTGCCCTCGGACTTGGCTCGGTAGAGCGCTTCGTCGGCGGGCTTGACCAATTCGGCGGCGCCTTCGTCGGCTCGCAACTGCGCTACGCCGAACGAGGCGGTGACCACGCCCAGCGGCGCGCCGCTCGAACCGACCACCCATTTCTTCGCCTCGAGCTGCTTTCGGATCTGATCGCCGATCGCAGCGGCGTCGGCGGTCGGCGTCTGCGGAAAAATGATCGCGAACTCCTCGCCGCCGACGCGCGCGACCGTGTCGCGACCCTTGATGTTGTTCGACAGAATTTCGCTGAACAGCTTCAGCACCATGTCGCCGACGGGATGGCCGAACTTGTCGTTGACCGCCTTGAACCGATCGATGTCGCACATCACCAGGGAGAGCCCGCTCGATTCGGGCGCTTCGAGGAGAGCCTGATCGAGCTTCTGATCGAAGAACCGTCGATTGCCGAGCGCCGTCAAGGGATCGCGTAGCGCCTTGTCGTTGGCCTCGGCGAGATTGGAGCGCAGCTTTTCGATCTTGGCGACCGAATCGTCCAAGTTCCGCGAGAGTTCGCCCATCTTGGTTTGAATCTTCTGATTCTCTTCGATCAGCGAGATGACGACGGCGCGGATCTGCTCGGGCTTGTCGAGCGACGGCAGGTCCTTGTTGGCGCGAACGAGGGAATCCGAATAGCTCGAATTGGCGCGCAGGTGCGCCTGGAGCAGTCGCGCGACCATCGCCAGATCGGCGGCGAAGCGCTGCTCCGCCGCGCTCGTCTTGTCGCCGGAGCGGCCTTCGCCGACAATCGGCGAGGAAGAAGCGGCGGCCGGATCGGCGATCTCGCTGATGCCGACGCCGATCACGCCGAGAGCGATCAACCCGAAGACGCAGGCTTCGACGAACGAATTCTCGGTCGATTGTCTCCAGATCAACGCGCCCAGGACGACGATGCCGATCATCGTCGCCACTTGCAGCGCTCGTTTGATGGCCGAACCCACGATCATCCCCCCGCCCAACACGAGTGAAGCTCGGGAACAAATTGCTCGGGCGACCGCTGTCCGTCTCGCGCGCGGGCGCGTCGGCGCGATCCGCTGCCCTCCCTTCGGCGCTCGCCGAACGCAATCCGACTCCCCAAAACGACCCGTATGAAAAATCCGAGGCGAGCGCGGCCCGCCCGGTTTGCCCTTCCAGGCGGCGCGCGTCGGCTTCGAGCGGCATCAGATGCCCCAAGCTCCGGCAAAAGACAAATCATAATTTTCCGACGCCCGTCTGCGCCCCCTCGCTCGACGCGCATCGCCGCCCCGACGCCGCCCCGACGGCCGCAATCGATTATACAAGCCACTGAAATGATATGGACGTTGGTCCGGCGGCGAACGCGAGCGAGGCCCGACTGGGCGCGGGCCTCATGGCCGAGCGACCGCCGACCGCGCCGCCGCCTCCGCCAGCGCGGCCGGATCGAGGCGGCAACTTGCCGCGCCCGGCCCCAGATCCTGGCGCAGCCGAATGATGTCTCCCGTTTCGACGTCCCGCAGGCGCATCGGCGCGCCGGGGCCGCAGCCCGGCTCGTCGGGCGGCAATTGAACGACGCCGCGCGGGCTGACGCCGGCCTCGACGAGTTCGCGCGCGAAGGACGACATCAGCGCGTCGACGACGACCCCGTCGTCGTGGACGATCGCGGCGAGTCGTTTCGAATCGATGGCGGCGCTCATGGCCCCTCCTTTGTCGCAAAGCCGACAATGCGCCCCGCTCGTGCGGCGGCGCCGCAAGGATCGCAAGAAGCGGACCAGAATCACGCTTCGCTCCGGCGCCCAATCGACCGTGGACGGGGCGCGCGATTTTCGTTTATGTGGAGCGGGAAAGCGCTCGCGCCGCGCGATCGCTGCGAAAAGGAAAGGCGCCGTGCGATGAAACTTTCCGCGCGCAACATCCTGCCCGGCAAGGTGATCGCGATCACCCTGGGCGCCACCACCGCCCACGTGAAGATCGAGATCGCCACTGGCGCCGTGATTACCGCCTCCATCACCAACGAAGCGGTCGAGGCCTTGGGACTGGCGGTTGGCAAGTCTGCGAGCGCGGTCATCAAGGCGTCCGACGTCATCGTCGCCGTCGACTGACGCCACTACTGGATGATTCGCTCGCCAAGAGCCCTCACCTCAACCCTCTCCCGCAAACGGGAGAGGGGGCGCGTCCCTTCTCCCGCTTGCGGGAGAAGGTGGCGCGAAGCGCCGGATGAGGGCGGGCGCAGCGCCCGCGCTCAATTCCTTGCCGGCGCCAGCGGCGCGATGTCGTCGAGGGTGACGAAGGCGGTCTTGGGCGCGTCTGGCCGCTCGGGATCGTGCTCCTTGAGCACGCGGAAGACGCGCTCGGCGAGCGGCGAGGATCGTTCGAAGTCGGCGTGGGCGCGTTGCAGCGTCGCCCGCGCGCGCGTGGCGGCGAGCGCGTCGGGCAAGCCGGCGAGATCGTCGCCCTTCAGATACTCGCCCATGCGCTTGAGGATGTGCAGGCGCGCGACGCGCAGCCTCGCCTCGTCATAGGGGACGTCGAGGACGGCGAAGAAGTCCTCGGCGGCGGAGAGGCGTTCGAGCTTGTCGAGGATGCCGGTCTCGTCGATCGGGCGTTCGCCCCGCGAATGGGTCATCTGAAATTCTCCTCCAGCCTCAGCCGGCCGCGTGCATCCTCTGAGCCTCGGCCTCGGCCGCGGCTTCCTCATGCAGGCGTTCGAGTTCGTCGCCGGAAATCGCGCTCTTGCGCTGCGTCGCGCGCCGGCGCACCCGCGCGACAAGGAGCGGCGCCGTTTCCGGCGCGAGGTCGACGCCGCGCTCTCGAAGCGCGTGGGCGAGCGCCTTGGCGCCCGAATGCTTGCCGACGACGAAGCGATGGCGCCGCCCGAACAGCGCCGGGTTCGCTCCGCTGTAGGTCTCGGGATCGGCGAGCAATCCGGCGACGTGAACCCCCGATTCGTGGGCGAAGACGTCGCAGCCGACGATCGCCTTGCCCAAGGGAACGCCGCGCCGCGAAGCCTCGGCGACCATCGCCGCCAGATCGGACAATTGCGTAAGATCGATGCCCGTGGAGGCGCCGTGCAGGCAGTCGAGCGCCGCCGCGACCTCTTCGAGCGGCGCGTTGCCGGCGCGCTCGCCGAGGCCGGCGCGACGCACCTGTCGGTGACGGTCGTCGGCCTCGGCGAGAGGCCCGACGCAAGGCCCGTGCCAACGGCAAGCGACTGTTTATTCAGCTATTTCCGTTTGTCGGGCGATGTCGCGAAGGCGACAATGGCGCGCGTCGGCGCGACAATGTCGCGAGCGTCGGCGCGGTTCCGCGCTCGAATCGGCCGCTACCGCCGGCCGCCTTCGCGCAGGAAGGCCTCGAAGGCGCGCAGCGTCGCGGCGGAGACGTAATGCTCGATGCCCTCGGCGTCGGCTTCGGCCGCCT
The DNA here is from genome assembly GCA_050010035.1 of Roseiarcus sp. Taxonomy (GTDB): domain Bacteria; phylum Pseudomonadota; class Alphaproteobacteria; order Rhizobiales; family Beijerinckiaceae; genus Roseiarcus. The sequence continues at coordinate 10,747 of JBEKLU010000042.1, read as the reverse complement.
CGCGCGGCGCGCCGACCGCCATGAGCAGCTCGACCACCAGGCGATGGCGCTGGCGCGCGCTCTTGGCCATGGCGAGGCCCGCCTCGGTCAGGAAGATCCCGCGATAGGGCCGCGCCGTGGCGAGCCCCTCGCGCTTCAGTCTTGCGATGGTCTTGGAGACGGTCGGGTGGGCGACGCCGAGCCGGCGCGCGATGTCGGCCATGCGCGCTTCGCCGTTGGCCGCGATCAGGTCGGCGATCAGTTCGGTGTAGTCTTCGAGAGTGGCGGCCGAGCGCGCGCTGCGCGCCTTGCTGAAGCGGCGCGCCTGCACGGCTTCGGCGGCGAATTCCGGTTTTTTGGCGGCCGGCGCTATTCTGCGTAATCTGGTAGCCAACCCGCCCTCGCTCGATCCGTCGCGACCATGCCCCGCAGTCGGCGGCGACACCATGTTCGCTTCGTCGTTAATATGCAGCCATGGCTGCAAATGCAACCGCGATTTGCATAGGGCCGTTTCGAAGGCGCGCCCGCGGCCGGGATCGCCTCCCGGCCGAAATGTCCTTGATTTCGTGAAGTTTTCATCAGATCGAGGCGAGCTCGGCTCGCCTCGGCGGAGGGAGGGCGCGCCGGCGCGGCGCAATGTCGCACGAGGCGGGCGTCCCGTTTCGCCGCAGCCGGAATACGCCGCGCGTCAGGATGAACCCTCTGGTTCCGAGTGAACCTGTTGCGTCCAAAATTCACCTATTGACTTAAATATAGCATTGGCTACATTACGCCGAACGCCGCGATTTGGCGGTCGCGGCAGTTTGCCGCTGCCGACCTCGGAGGTCCCGTGAGCGAGAGCACGATGAGTTTCGGATTTTCAAGGCCCTCCGCGAGCGCGGAGGAGCGCATCACCTACGAGGACGTCCTGCGGGCGCGCGATCGTCTGAAGGTGCTCGAGACCCGCGCCGCCAAGAGTTCGCTGCGGCTGCTCTGGCTGCTGGCCGGCCCGGGCGTGCTGGTCATGCTGGGGGAGAACGACGGCCCCAGCATGGTCTCCTACGCGACCACCGGCGCGACCTACGGGATCGGCTTCTTCGCGCCGTTCATCCTGCTCACCTTCGTGATGGCGTTCGTGGTGCAGGAGATGACGGTGCGGCTCGGCGCGGCGACGCATCGCGGCCACGCCGAGCTCATCTTCCAACGATTCGGCCCGTTCTGGGGCTATTTCGCCATGGGCGACCTCGTGTTCGGCAACTTGCTGACGCTGGTCACCGAGTTCATCGCCATCCAGGCCGGCGGCCTCTATTTCGGCGTGCCGTCTTGGGCGTCGGTCGCCATCGGCGTGGCGTTGGTCGTCGGCTCGCTCGCCTTTCGGCGATACGCGACCTGGGAGCGCGTGCTGATGGGGCTGGCCGTATTCAATCTCTTGTTCGTGCCCGCCGCCTTGCTGGCGCATCCGAACGGCGCCGAGTTGACCCATGCGCTCGCCGCGTGGGGGCCGTTGCCGGGAGGCTTCACCACGGCGTTCCTGACGCTGGTCCTCGCCAACGTCGGCGCGACCGTGACGCCGTGGATGATCTTCTTCCAGCAGAGCGCGGTCGTCGACAAGGGACTGACCCGGGCGGACGTGCCGCAAGGCCGGATAGACACCGCGATCGGCGCGGCCTTGGCCGCCGTGGCGGCGATCGCGACGTTGGTGGCGGCGGCGCCGCTTTTCGCCGCGAAGGTCGACGTGTCGCAATTCGCCAACGGCGCCGATTTCGCCACGGCGCTGGTTCCGTTGATCGGCTCGACCGGCGCCACCTTGTTCGCGCTGGGCATCTTCGAGGCGGGGCTGGTCGCGGCGATGACGATCTCCACCAGTTCGTCCTACTCGCTCGCCGAGACGGCAGCGGCGGCCGAAAAGGCGTCGGCGCGGCACAGCCTGAACCTCGACTTCGCCCACGGCCGGCTGTTCTACGGCGTAGCGATCGTCTCGACGATTCTTGCGGCGGGCATCGTGCTGATCCCGGGCGCGCCGCTGCTCGCCATGACCCTGACGGTCAACGTCATCGCCACCCTCTTGATGGCGCCGGCGCTGCTGTTGCTGCTCCTGCTGGCCAACGACGCCGAGATCATGGGGGACCTGGCGAATGGCCGGTGGGCCAATCTGGCGGGGGGAACGATCGTCGTCGCCATCGCCGTGGTCGGCGCGCTCTACGGCGTGATCACGGCCTTCCCGAACCTATTGCCCAAGTAGGAGCAGTTCCATGCCGTACGATCCCACGTTGATCAGCGCGCTCGAACCCGACCAGCTCGTCGCCGCGACAATGCGGCCGCTACCGCGCCGCAAATTGAGCCGGGGGGTCCTCGCCATGCTGATCGTGCTGCGCGTCTTCATCCTGATCGCGATCCCGATCGTCGTCTACGCCTTCGTTCACGCGCTGCTCGTGCTGCAGTCGTAGCGAGGAGAAATCGTCCCGGGGCGCCAGTCGCTCACGCCGGCGCTTCGCGTCCCGCCATCGCCAGGCGGCTCGGGCCGCCAGCGCGCGCATCTCGAAATAGGGGTGGGCGAGGAGGCGCTCCGCCTGCGCCGGATTGGCGGCGAAGAACCGGTCGATTCGTCGCGCTCGCCGGTCCATGATGCAGACCCTGCCGAGGTCGCACCGGCCGGCCGCGCGCGTCTCGTCATAGGGACAGTCGGCGCAGGACACGGGATTGCCCAGCCAGTCGAGCGGGCCGTCCTCGACGTCGAGCGCATCGCCGCCGCCCTCGCGCACGCCGGTCGTCTCGAGCGCCGTCAGGCCTTCACGCAGGTCCTGAGTACGGGGCAGACGCTCGCGCATTGCTGCGTGTCGAAATGGCCCTCGCATTCGGTGCAGGTCTTGGGATCGACGATGTAGGTGTCGTTCTTGAACTTGATGGCGCCGGTCGGGCACTCGAATTCGCAGGCGCCGCAAGCGGTGCACTGGGACGCGATGATCTTGAAGGCCATGGGGTCCACTCCTCTGCGGTTGGTCCGCCCCGCGAAAGGGCCGCGCAGCGGCGTCTTGCGAACGCGCGCGGGTCAGGCGGCTGCCCTATCCTGCGCGCGGGCGAAAGTTTGCGCGTAGAGCGCGCCGATCGCCGTCTCGGCGTATTCGTACGCATAGGCGTCGCTCGCCGCAATGCCGGCGGCCTCGAGCACGCCCTTCGGGCAGTCGCCGATCTTCGCGCACAGCACGTGACGCACGCCCTCGAGCGTGCGCGCCGCCGACCCGCTCGAACTCTCCCTCCTGGAGCACGCGCAGCGGCTTGGCCTGGAAGCTCGGCGAAATCTCGCCGATTTCGTCGAGCAGGAAGGTCCCGCCGCGCGCGAGCTCGAAATGGCCGGCGCGCTGGCCGACGGCGCCGTGTCCGGCGTGAATTCCGGGGCATTTCGCGCGCAAACGCGCGCCGGCGCACCCGCGTCACCGCGATTTCGTCCGCGCCGCGGCAATCCACATAGCCGTCCAGGCGTTAGCTCTTGTCCATAAATTGTGCAACGCACAATCGGTGGGCGGCGGCGTCAGACCGAGACGCCGCCCTTGCGCAACCCCTCGACGCGCCGCTCGAAATCTTCCGGGTTGCGGAACGGCAGGACGCGGCGGCGGCGCTCCATCGAGAAGCCCGGACTGACGCGCAGCGTCTCCGCCCACGCCTTTCGACACTCGTCCGCCCGGCCGAGCTGACCGTAGCAGGACGCCAGCAGGGCGTGGGCGGTCTCCGATAGGGGATTTCGCGCCAGCCGCTGCTCGAGCGCGGCGATCGCCAACTCGTATTCGCCGCGCGCGAAGCGCGCGTCCGCGACCAGTTGCAGCGCGATGTCGGGATAGTGCGGATCCCGCTTCATGTACGCCTCGACGTTTTCCAGGGCGCCCGCGGGGTCGCCGGCGAATACCTGGATATGGGCCTTCATGCGCAGGCCCTCGGCCGAGTTGGGCGACAGGGCGAGGCCGCGCGCCGCCTCCGCCAGAGCCAGGTCGTACTGGCGACTCCACATGTGGGCCGCGCCGAGCGCGAAATGACCATGGGGTTCCTCTTCGTCCATCCGCACCGCGCGCTCGGCGATTTCACGCCCGACCTCGAGCGAATGTTCGGGGTTGCTCGAGAAGCCGTTGGCGTAATCGAGCAAATGGGTCATGGCGACGACCGCGTGGGCGGCGGCGTAGTCGGGATCGATGGCGAGCGCGCGCTCGAGCAGGCCGCGCGCCTCGATGTTGCCGATCCGCGTCGCCGCCCGGGCTCGTTCGCGCCCGCGCAGGAACAATTCGAAGGCCTCGACCGCGACGTTGCGCCTGGGGGCCATCCGGTCCTGCTCGCCGACCGTGAGCTTGCACCTCAGCGCGGAGACGATCTCCTTGGTGAGTTCGTCCTGGATGGCGAAAATATCGGTCAGCTCGCGATCGAACCGGTTCGCCCAGACATGGCCGCCGCTCTTGGAATCGATCAATTGCGCGGTGACGCGGACGCGGGCGCCGGCCTTGCGCACGCTGCCTTCGAGCACGTAGCGCACTCCCAGCGCCCTGGCCATGTCGGGCACGGAGACCGCGGCGTTCTTGTAGGCGAACGACGAGTTGCGGGCGACCACGTGCAAATTGGACAGGCGGGAGAGATCGGTGATGATGTCTTCGCTGATGCCGTCGGAAAAATACTCCTGTTCCGCGTCGCCGCTCATGTTGTCGAACGCCAGCACCGCGATCGAGGGTTTTTGGGGAACGGGCGGCGGCGGCGAAGATTTTTCCGTCGCCGCCGACTTGGCCTGCGTGGGGACGCCAACCTCGAGCGAATAGATCCGGACCGGCTCGACGATGTTCTTCAGTTGCGTCTCGCCGAGATCGGTGACCGCCAGATCGAGCCTCGCTCTCACCTGGCGATAGGCGTCGACGGAAAGACAGATCGCGCCCGGCTTGGCGATTCCTTCCAATCGCGCGGCGATGTTGACGCCGTCGCCCATCAGGTCGCCGTCGCTCTCCTCGACCACGTCGCCCAAGTGGACGCCGATGCGGAAGTCGATGCGACGTTCGGGCGGCAGCCCGGCGTTGCGCTCGACCATGCTGTTCTGCACTTCGATCGCGCAACGCACGGCGTCCACGACGCTGCGAAACTCGGCGAGAACGCCGTCGCCGGTGCGCTTGACGACGCGTCCGTCGTGCACGGCGATGGTCGGATCGATCAGGTCGCTGCGCAGCGCCCTCAGGCGCGCGAGGGTGCGATCCTCGTCGGCGCCGGCCAGACGGCTGAATCCGACGACGTCCGCCGCCAGGATCGCAGCGAGTTTTCGCGTTTCGCTCATGGCGCAAGTCCCATGCGGCGCAAATCGGCGAGTCGACTTATAGCGCAAAAGAACAACGGGCGAATGTCCGCTCTGCGCGCGGCGCCGCGTTCGGCGCGCGACGTTCGCAGCCGCGCCGGGGCGAAGCGCACGCACGCTTCGAGATTGCGCGACAAGCCGAAGTGGCGCAGTCTCCCGTCGAGGTCGACGTCCATCAGGGGATTTCGCATCAGAACGATCCTTCTCGCTTCGGCTCTATCGATGTTCGCGTCGGCCGCCCTCGCGCAGTACGCCGCGCCCGGAGGCTTTATCCCCTACACGTTCGACGCGCAGGCCGCCGCCGCCAGCGCCGCGAGCGCCGAAAGCGGCGAGGACAAGCGCGCACGCTGCATTCTGCAGTCGCACGGCAGAAGCGGCCAAGAGTATTTGTGCCCGAATCAACCCTCCCAGGCGCCGACGAAATAGTCGCCGGCCGTGCAGGGCCCGCGCCCGCGCCGGGGATCAGCTCCGCCGCGCCCCTCGCCGGACTGTGGCTCCGGCCGCGCCGTCGCATGCTGGACACTCGACGGGTTCTCTTTCATAATCTTCGCCAGCGGACGGGCGCGCGCGAGCGCCGATCGTCGACCGGGAACCGGCATTCTTCACATGGCGCAAGAACCTGCCGACTATTTCCGCGGGCTGAGCGCCGCGTATACCGACGCCATTCGCGCCAGCGACTTCAAGGCGAACATCGTCATCTTCTTTCTCTCGATCGTGATGGGCCCCGTCATGGGTTCGCGCGACAAGTTTCCGCACTTCCTGCCGGTCCCGGTCGTTCTCGCCCCGTTCCTGGCGGTGTTTCTCTGCCTGTTCGTCGCCCTGATGCCGCGCTATCCCCGTCGCGGACGGGCCAATTTCCTGGTTTCGCGCATCGCGGCGCCGAGGGACTTCCAATTCGTCGACAATGCCGACGTCGAAGTCGAGCAGCTCCGGCTGAGATGCGCGATCCTTTCGCACATCCTCTTCTGGAAGACGACGTGCCTGCGGGCCGCTTTCGTCGTCTGTGTCGCTTCGGTCGCCCTGGCGGCGCTGATGATCGTCTATTACGGGCGCTGAAAGGCGATCCTGGTTCCGTCGGCGCCGAGGCGAGGTTCGTTTGGGGCGGAAAGCAGGGCGCGGCGTGGATCGCGCGGCGCCGCTTCGGCGGGGACACATGACGGCGGCTCAGCGTTGGCGAGGACTCGACGAGCTCTTCGAGCATGTCCCGGTCGACGACCGGGCCAAGGGGCGATTGTCGGAGGAGATGAGCAGACCCGCGCGCCTCTATCACGGCGTCGGCCACCTTGAAATTCTCTGGCGGCGTCATCGGCTCTATTCGGGCCGCGTCGGCCTGACCGATCCCGCCGTCGAAACGCTCATCGCCTGCGCGATCGCCTATCACGACAGCGTTTGCGATCCCCGCCGATCCGACAACGAGGATCGCTCGGCCGAATACTGGCTGCGCGCCTGCGCGCGCTCGCCGGTCGACAAGGCGGATCGCCATTGGGTCGCGCAGACGATCCGAGCGACGAAGGACCATCTGGCCTGCGCGCCCGACGCGCAAGCGGCTGGCGCGCAGGCGAGACTGCGCGAGCGGGCCCGCGCCTGGATCCTCGATCTCGATCTCACGCCGCTGGGCGAGCCGCCCGACGTCTTCGACGAGAACGCCAGGCGGCTGCGCGCCGAGTCCGGGCATTTGAGCGACGCGGCGTGGCAAGCGAACATGCGCGCCTTCGCGCGGCGCTTCCTGGAGGCGCCCCGGATCTACCGCTTCCCCGAGCTTGCCGCGATCTTCGAGTCGTCCGCCCGGCGCAACCTGGCGCGGGTGCCGCTGGAAAAGCCGTGATCGCTGGACAACGTCCGGTCGATGCCCAATAAATCGGCGCGGGGGGAGGTGGCCGCGCCCTCGATCGGGCGGCCTCGCCACACCGGAGCGAAACGCAAGATGGCGCAAGACGCGGCAGCCTATTATCGCAACGCCATCGGCGCCCTCACCGATGCGATCCGCATCAGCGATTTCAAGGCGAACGTCGCGATCGTGTTCGTCGCGATCATGATGGGGCCGGTCGTCGCCGCTCGCGACAAGTTTCCGCCTTACCTGCCGCTCGCGCTGGCGATGGCGCCGTTCCTCATCATCTTCTTTTGCCTGCTCGTTTGCCTTTTTCCGCGCTATCCGCGCCAAGGTCGGCTCCACTTCATCATCGCGCGCAACGCCGACCCCGACGTCTTTCGCATGCCCGACAACGACGACGCCGAGCTGGAGCGCCAGCAAACGACCTGCGCCCTTCTTTCGCGGATTCTGTACTGGAAGACGGCGATGCTGAACGTCAGCTATTACACCTGCATAGCTTCCGTGCTCGGCATCGCGGCGTTGGTGGCCTATTCCTGGCTATAGCGCGGCTCGGGGCGCGAACGCCCAGACAAGCTGCGTCGGCGCCTCTCTCCTCGCTTGCGGGGAGAAGGTCGGGGCGGGGCGATGAGCCGCAACGGGGCGGACAATCACCCAGCCCTCACCCCCAGCCCTCTCCCCGCATAGGGCGTTCGTTAGAACGCCCATCTTCCGACGGGCTACGCGGGGAGGGGGGATCGCCGCGTCCGCCGAACGGCGGAACGCGCTAATCCTTCGCCCGCATCAGCGCCTCCGGCGGTGTCAGGAACGCGACGCCGCGGCCGAACGCCTCCTTGGCCTTCTTCAGTTCGTGGCGCGCGACGGAGCGAAGATGCACTTCGTCCGGGCCGTCGACGATGCGCAGCGCGCGGCCCCAGGTCCACAGGAACGACAGCGGCGTGTCGGGCGTCAGGCCGGCGGCGCCGAAGATCTGGATCGCGCGGTCGAGGATGGTCGTCTGCATGCGCGCGACCACCACCTTGATCATCGCCACCTCGTTGCGCGCCGCCTTGGCGCCGTGATTGTCGATCAGCCACGCCGCCTTGAGGACGAGGAGGCGCGCCTGATCGATCTCGCAACGCGACAGCGCGATGTAATCGCCGATCGATCCGTGCTCGGCGAGCGTCCGCCCGAAGGTGCGCCGCTCCAGCGCCCGCTCGGCCATCAATTCGAGCGCCAGCTCGCATTGGCCGATGGAGCGCATGCAATGGTGGATGCGGCCCGGCCCCAGGCGCGCCTGCGCCAACGCGAAGCCGCGCCCTTCCTCGCCCAGGAGATTGGCGACGGGCACATGGACGTCGCGGAACAGCACCTCGCAGTGACCCTCCGGGGCGACGTGATGCATGATCGGCACGTTGCGCACCACCGTCAGGCCCGGCGTGTTCATCGGCGCCAGCACCATGGAGTGGCGCGCGTGCGGCTCGCCCTCCGGATTGGTCACCCCCATGACGATGGCGACGGCGCATTTCGGGTGCGCGGCGTTGGTGATGAACCACTTGCGGCCGTTGATGACGTATTCGTCGCCCCGCCGCTCGATCCGCGTCGAGATATTGGTGGCGTCGGAGGAGGCGACGTCGGGCTCGGTCATGGCGAAGCAGGAACGAATCTCGCCGTTAAGAAGCAGCTTCAGCCAGCGCTCGGCCTGCTCGGGCGTGGCGAACATATGCAGAAGCTCCATGTTGCCGGTGTCGGGGGCCGAGCAGTTGAAGACCTCCGACGCCCAGGGAATGCGCCCCATGATCTCGGCGAGCGGCGCGTAGTCGAGATTGCTGAGGCGGACGCCGGGTTCGTCGTCGCGCAGGCCGGGAAGGAAAAGGTTCCACAACCCCTCCTCGCGGGCGAGCGCTTTCAACTCGTCGACGAAAGGCGGGGGAAAGACGCCCTCCTCGACCGAGCGCAGCCAAGCGGCGTGGCGCGGCACGATATGGGCCTCGAGAAAGTGCCGCACGCGAGCCTGCAGCTCGACGGAGCGGGGAGAGTAGGCGAAATCCATCGTCATGTCCTTTCGACGTTTGAAGGCGGCGGGTCGATCGGTCGCCGAAGTGATCGCGTGCGCGCGGGCCGGCCGACGAATCCGAGCGGATCTCGTTCGCGGCAAAGCACGCGGATGGTTCGGGATAGAGGTCGCCTGAGGTTCCCGCAAGGAAATTGCCGAAACCGCGCCGGCGAGGGCTGAATTGCCTCCTCCTCGCCGCGCTCGGGGTCGCAATGATGAACAATATGGGTATTGTATCAGGGCCATTCAGGGAGAATCGCCATGCGTAGCGCCGTCATCGTTTCCACCGCCCGCACCCCCATCGGCAAGGCCTATCGGGGCGCCTTCAACGACACCCAGGCGCAGGCCCTGGGCGCTCACGCCATCGCCGCGGCGGTGAAGCGCTCCGGCGTCGATCCGCAAGAGATCGACGACGTGGTCATGGGCGCGGCGATTCAGCAGGGCTCGACCGGAACGAACTTCGCGCGGCAATGCGCGCTGCGCGCCGGTCTGCCGGACAGCGTCGCCGGCATGAGCGTCGATCGCCAGTGCTCGTCCGGCCTGATGGCCGTCGCCATCGCCGCCAAGCAGATCATCGCCGACGGCATGACGGTCGCCGTCGGCGGCGGCGCGGAATCCGTCTCGCTGACGCAGAACCAGCACATGAATCTCTATCGCGCCAAGGACCCCGAACTGGTCGCCCGCGTCCCCGCGATCTACATGACCATGCTGGAGACGGCGGAGGTCGTGGCGGCGCGCTACGGCGTCAGCCGCGAGGCGCAGGACCGCTACGCCTTGCTCTCGCAGCAGCGCACCGCGGCGGCGCAGGCCGCCGGCCGCTTCGAGGCCGAGATCGCGCCGATGACGAGCTCGATGCTGGTCGTCGACAAGGCGAGCGGCGCCACGTCGTCGTGCGAGGTGAGGCTGGCGAAGGACGAAGGCGCGCGCGCCGACACCACGCTCGATGGGCTCGCGGCGCTGAAGCCGGTGTTCGCCGGCGGGCTCGAGATCGCGAAAGGCAAGTTCATCACCGCGGGCAACGCCAGCCAGCTTTCCGACGGCGCCTCGGCCTGCGTCTTGATGGAGGCGCGCGAGGCCGAGCGGCGCGGCCTGCATCCGCTCGGAATCTACCGCGGCGTCGCCGTCGCCGGCTGCGCCCCCGACGAAATGGGCGTCGGCCCGGTGTTCGCGGTCCCCAAGCTGCTCAAGGCGAACGGCCTCAACATGGACGACATCGGCTTGTGGGAGCTGAACGAGGCGTTCGCCTCGCAGGTCATCTACTGCCGCGATCGGCTCGGCATTCCCGACGACCGGCTCAACGTCGACGGCGGCGCCATCGCGATCGGCCATCCCTACGGCATGAGCGGCTCGCGCATGACCGGCCACGCTCTTCTCGAGGGCAAGCGGCGCGGCGCGCGCTACGTCGTCGTCACCATGTGCATCGGCGGCGGCCAGGGCGCCGCCGGCCTGTTCGAGGTGGCGTGAGCCGGGGGCAAGCGCAGGACTTGGACGGGCATTGTCACGCCGCGTCGGACTTGCGGTCCCTTTGGTGGCCCGGTAGCCAAGGGGGATGAGGAAAATCAGCTACGCCGGCTACCGGTTCCCGCCCGAGATCATTCAGCAGGCGATTTGG
>JBEKLU010000041.1:0-37444 GCA_050010035.1 Roseiarcus sp. | reverse complement strand
CCGGGCCGGAGACACAAGAAGCGGTCAATTCATCAGCTACGAAAACCGGCCACCTTGACTAGCTAGCACCACCGATCCCGTCGCGCGCCGCTAAACGGCCTGCAGGACGCGCCCGAGTCGATGCGCGACCACTTGGGCAATATCCGCCAGGGCCGGATTGCCGACCCGCTCCATCGCCGCCCGCGGATCAACCGCGGCGACTTCGGTCTTGCCGGCGCCGACGTCCTGGACGATGACGTTGCAGGGCAGCATGACGCCGATCTTGTCTTCCGCGCTCAGCGCCTTGTGGGCGAGCGGCGGATTGCACGCGCCGAGGATGCGATACTTACGAAAATCGAAGCCCAGCTTCTGCTTCATTGTCGCGGTGACGTCGATGTCGGTCAGAACGCCGAAGCCTTCCTTTTTCAGCGCCTCGACGACCCTCGCGATGGTTGCGTCGAAGTCCGCTTCGACGATCCGCGATATATAGTAATTCATCGCGCCTCTCCGTTTTCTCTGTCACGGCCAAAAGTGACGTTCAGTGCGCTCACGCGGCGGCGAACCCCTCAAGAAAACGCTTGGCCGGGCTTCACCCCGAGCCGCTTCAACGCAATCGCGAGCGGGCAGAAGCGGGTCATCGAGGCTTGCAAGAGATTGAGCCCGACGAACGCCGCCAGCAGCAGCCAAGCGGCGCTGTGAAGTTGCGCCAGCGCCAGGCTGACGAGGACCGCCGTCCCCGCGAACGCCATCACCGCCCGATCGATCGTCATGTCTTTCTCCTCGCTTTCGCCTATGGCTCCGCGCCGCAATCGGGCGCGCAATATAGCTGGTGAAGAAGGCCGATCAACTTGGTCGCGCGATCGCTCGCCAGCGAATAGTAGATCGTCTGCGACTCCCGGCGCGTCGTCACGGCGCCGTCGGCGCGCAGCCGCGCCAGATGCTGCGACAGCGCCGACTGGCTCAATCCGATCGCGCCACGCAGCGCCGTGACCGACTTCTCGCCGGCGAGCAGCTCGCACAGAATCACCAGCCGGCGCTTGTTGGCGACCGTCTTCAGCAAGGATTCTGCGGCGCCCGCCTGGGATTCAAGCGCTTCTAAATTCATGCTTGCTAAATTAGATATCTCTTATATACATGTCAAGCCCCGATCCGAGGAGCGCTCGATGCGCCGATTGTTTTTCTCGCTGCGCTGGTTTTCTCGTCGCTGCAAGCCGACGCCGCCGCCGATCCCGGCGATCTTCGTCTGGCTGACGGACGACGAACGTCCCGCCCGGGCTCCGTCAACGACGCCGAACCATAAGGAGACGACATGACGCAACAAGATTGGCCTTCGCTGACGAAGGAACTGAGCGCCGAACTCAAGAACCTGCGCGGCGGAGCGGGCGATGCGATGAAGGCCTTCTCCGCCATCGCGCAAGCCGCGCTCGCCCCCAAGGCGCTCGACGCCAAGACCAAGGAGCTGATCGCGCTGGCGATCGGGATCGCGGTGCACTGCGACGACTGTATCGCCTTCCACACGAAGGCCGCGGTCGAGCACGGCGCGACGCGCGAGGAAGTGCTCGAAACGCTGGGCATGGCGATCTACATGGGCGCCGGCCCCTCGGTGATGTACGCGAGCCACGCCCTCGGAGCTTTCACCCAGTTCGAGGCGGCCAGGGCCCCCTCGCTCGCCAACGGTTAGGACGTCCGCCATGTTTTCGCGATTCTTCGCCAAACCCGACCCCAACGCGCCGCCGCGCGAGATCGGCCACGACGAGCTCTTGCAGGCGCTCGGCGACGAGTCCGTCGCCGTCGTCGACGTGCGCGAGCCGCACGAATTCGCCGGCGGCCACATTCCCGGCGCGATCAACCTGCCGATGTCGCGCTTCGCGCCGGAGCGTCTGCCGGCGGGCAAGCCCGTGGTTCTCATCTGCCTGTCGGGCGGGCGTTCCGGCTCGGCGTTGCGTCGCGCCCACGCCGCTGGCGCGACCGAGGTTCGCCACTACCCCAGGGGCATGAGCGGCTGGCGGGCCCGCGGCGGCCCGGTCGTTAGATAGGCGCGATCGATCGCAGCCTTTGGGGAGTTCAGGGCAATGGCGCCCGATTCCGCCATCGCCTGCCCGCGCCGCGGCGCCGTCAACCGGGTTGCGCCGGCGCGCCTATTCGTCCGTGCGAGGTCCACCAAGCCAGCGCTTGCGCGCAGAAAAAATTGACGATGCTATGGAACTCACATATATGTTAAACACATAGCGACCGATCGGGGCCGTCTTGCATACGGTTTGCGAACTCAAGTCGTTTCGGCGCGACGCCGCCGAAGCCGGCATGACGCAGGGCGATGTCGACGAACTCATTGAATTTCTCAGCCTCCATCCATCCGCAGGCGACGAAATTCGAGGGACCGGCGGATGCCGGAAGTTGCGCGTCGCCGGGCGAGGCAAGGGCAAGAGCGGCGGATATCGGACGATCACGTTTTACAGTGGGCGGGATTTGCCGGTCTTTCTCGTCGCCGTGTTCTCGAAAGGCGAACGTTCGGACCTCAGCCAAGCGGAACGAAACGACCTTGCGGCGCTGACGAAGGAACTGGTCTCGGAATATCGGAAGAAGATCGTGAAAGCGAAGAGGGCAAGGCCATGACCAGGAAAGCACGCGACAAGATCGCCGCCGGCCTTCGCGAGGCCATCGCCGTCGCGCGCGGCGCGGAAAAGCCCGCGCGGCTTTACGCGCCCGGCGAAATCGACGTGAAGGCCATTCGCAAGAAGACCGGCCTCTCGCAGGAGAAGTTCGCCGCTTCCTACGGCTTCACGGTGGAACAGATTCGCGGCTGGGAACAGGACCGCAGCCGACCGCTCGGCGGCGTTCGCGCCTATCTCGTGATGATCGATTCCGACCATGAGGGGGTTGCGCGGATTCTGGAAGCAACGCGTAGGAAGAAAGTGGCGTAGCCGCGTCTCGCCGACGCCTGTCGACTCGCGTCAGGCGGCGCGTTGAATCGGGTACTCGCGCACGAGAATCTCGGCCGGGACGCCGAGGCCTTCGGACAGACGACGGATCATCGGCAGGGTCAAAGCGCGCTGGCGGTGCAGGACTTCGGACACGCGGGCGCGAGAGCCGATCATCGGTTCGAGGTCGCGACGCGTCAGGCCGCGCTGTTCCATCATGAACAGGATCGCGCTGATGGGATCGCTCGGCGGCAGCGGGTGTTGGGCCTCCTCGTAAGCGTCCACCAGCGTCAGCAGAATCTCCAGGCGGCCGCCCCCTGGCGAGGCGGGGTGGGCCCCCCACAGCCGGTCGATTTCGGCCAATGCCGCGGCGTGGTCGGCGTCGGTGCGGATCGGGGCGATGTCCATGGGTCACACTTCCTTGACGTCGATTTCGTCGTATTCCCTATGGGCGCGCCGCCTCCAGCGGTCGAGAGCCTTGACAGCCCAGCTTAATCGCAAAAGGGTCTCGTCAAGAGATCGACCGCGAATTGCGGCCGCCGGAGTGCGCGGCGTTGCGGCGAGAGTGCGATTGTCTTATTCCTGCTCCGCGACTGCCATGCAGAGCTCAAACTCATAGGGTCGATAGTTAAGTGCACTATCACCGTGTGCCCACCGTGTGCCGTTGGCGCCTTGAGGGGATAATGCGGCTTTCCACCTTCGTTTTGACATTCAGCGCCGCGCTTTCTATTGCCGGCTGCGCTCAACTACAACGGGCACCCTTTCAGACCGTATCCGGGAGCTGTAGCCAACTGATGGCCCAACCTGAGCAATATGCGGACTGTGCACGAATGGTGCGCGTAGGAAATCAAATGCGCGAGGATGCTTGGCAGGAGGCCACAGCGCGAAATGACCAGCAACCGGCACCGACGTTCGCCCCCAATCCATCGCCTCTCACCCTAACACAACCGTCACCACCACCGATGCCGCAGCCGTCAACCGAATTCGGTTCGGACTACCTTCCAAAGCCGATCTCGTCGGGATCGCCTGGGCCGGGAGATGTCGGCGCCTTCGTCGGCCATGTGGATGGTGGACCGGACGTTTACGTCATCCCCGCCGGCTCCGGTCGCTGACTCGCAACGCGTCCGCCGCCCCCGGCACCCCAATTGCCATGAGGCTCATCGCACCCGGCGCAATACGTGTGCCGCGCCGAAGATCTGGCCGAGTTGAAACGCCGACCATTGTGGAAGCGACCGGCTGGGCGGCACCTTCAGGTAAACGAACTCCACGCTATTACGGCTATTATGGCGACAACTTACTTAACGCCCAATTCCAATTGGCAAGGCTGCGATAAGGGAGTTAAGTAAGCTGTCGACACAATACCGGCGTGAGACGCACCTATGGTCCGGCGTACCATGCCCGAATGCGTCGCCATGCCTCTTTCACGTCGATGCTCATACCCCAGATGCCGGGCTTAAGAAAAACTACCTCCGGCCGCTGTTCAGCGGTCGTCGTGCCCTGCTGTAGGTTTGCCTGTGTATCCTGCACCGCATATTGGAGGCATGCCCGAAGCTCGTCGAGGTCATAAATGCGATGCTTTACCCTAATCTTAAGCCGAAGGTCGGTGCGGTCGATCTTCGTTCCATCACGACCGCATATAAAGCCATGACCGGCGATGCTCGTTTCCAAGAATTCTAACGTCTTCGCCTGTAAAATACTATGATTTCTGGTGTTTTCCTCTCCATCTGCGAAAACTCTACCCGGCTTTGGGTCAAGGGGGTTGTACGGATCATCCCCAAGCTGGTCCACTTCCCTTTGCCAGGCGCGCCACTCACGGATGAGGGCGTCGAGTTCTTTGATTACCCACGCCTTGTTGGAGTTCTTAAACGCGAGCGTTTCCCGCAATTTTGCCTGATCGCTTCCCATCGCCGTCTCCTGTGCGCTCCCGCTTTGCCGGCTTCGGTCACGCCTAAAGCTCGAAATCTCGCCGCGACCGTGCGACGCCGGCGATGGCAAGGCAAGTAGCGCTGGCGGCGAACGGCAATAAATGCCATCAAGTTGCAGCAAGTGCCAACATAAGCGGGCCAAAGAGGTCGTCGGGCATTACGGGGCGGGGACAGGGCATTCGGGGGCATTGTAGAGCCGAGCAACGGCGCGGTCGCTTGGGTTTACGGGGGATACGAATTGCCCAATAATGCTTATCGTTAGGTTCCGTGTCCGCAGAAGCTCGTCCCCCTCAATCGAGCGACTTGCGGAAGCGCCAGATGCTCGCCGTCAGCAGCGCGGCGCCGAGAACGGCGAGCGCGAACATTTGCGGCCACAACACCGCCAGGCCGACTCCCTTGAGGAAGACCCCGCGGATGATCACCAGGTAGTAGCGCACCGGATCGAGATAGGTCAGCCACTGCAAGGCGTCCGGCATGCTGGCGATCGGGAAGCTGAAACCGGAGAGGGTGAACAGCGGATTGACGACGAAGAAGTTGGTCGCGAACGCCTGCTGCTGGGTCGAGCACAGCGTCGAGATGAGCAGCCCGATGCCGAGGACGCTCAAGAGATAGAGCGAGGTGCCGAGCAACAGCACCAACGGATTGCCGACGAAGGGAATGCGGAACCACAGCGTTCCCGCGGTGGTGATCAGCCCCACCAGAGCGAAACCGACCAGGAAAAACGGGATCGTCTTGCCGAGGATGAATTCGAGCGGCCGGATCGGCGTCACCATGATCTGCTCGAGCGTTCCGACTTCGCGTTCGCGGACGACGGCGAACGACGTCAGATTGACCACCATCACCAGGGTCAGCGTGGCGATGACGCCGGGAACGAAAAACCACCGGCTGTTGAGATCGGGATTGTACCAGGGCCTTTGTTCGAGCGTGACCTGCACGGCGCGCGCCTGGGCGCCATGCAGCCGCTGCGCGAGATCGGTAGCGTAGTCTTGCGAGAATTTCGCCGTGACGTCGCCGACGTAGCCGAGCGCGATCAGCGCGGTGTTGGAGTTGGTGCCGTCGACGATCACCTGCACCGGCACCGACTGGCCCTTGCGCAGCAACGCGGCGAAGCCGGGATGGACGACGATCGCCACGACCGCTTCGCTGCTCTCGATCGCCGCGTCGATCTCGGGTTGAGTTTGCGCGATGTCGACGATGTGGAAGCGGCCGCTATAAGTGAAGCGCGAAATCAGCTCCCGGCTTTCCTGGCTGTGGTCGAGGTCGAGCATCGCCGTCGAAACGCCGTAAACCTCGAAGGTCGCGGCGTAGCCGAATACGATGACCTGGATGAGCGGCGGCACGACGAGCCGGAAGCGAGCCCAGGTGTCGCGCCTGAGCTCGAGGAACTCCTTGATCAGCAGGGAGAGGATGCGGCCCCACATCGCAGCTAATCCAAAGTCTTGCGGAACGCCCGCGCCGCCAGAAGGGCGACCGCGGCGGCATAGAGCGCGAGCAGCGAAATGGGCGCGGCGAGTTCGATGAGCCCGGCGCCCTTGAGAAAAACGGCCTTGAGGATCGTCACGTAATAGCGGGAATGCACGAGATAGGTGACCGCCTGGATCGGCCAGGGCATCTGATCGATCGGGAAGGTGAAGCCCGACAACAGGACCGTCGGCATCATCGTGACCAGCAAGGC
Source organism: Roseiarcus sp. (assembly GCA_050010035.1). GTDB lineage: Bacteria > Pseudomonadota > Alphaproteobacteria > Rhizobiales > Beijerinckiaceae > Roseiarcus. Next base: position 30,947 of record JBEKLU010000041.1, on the reverse strand, counting down.
GATCTGGCTGGCGCCGATCTGGCTGCGGATCGCCACCGAGATGAAATAGCCGACGGAGAGCACGACGACGAGAAACAGCGACGTCGTGAAGAACAAGGTCGCGAGCGCGCCGCGGAACGGCACCTCGAACCAGAACACGGCTAGCGTCAGGCAAAGCGCCGCGTCGAGCATGCCGATGGCGAAGTAAGGCAGGATCTTTCCCACCATCAGCTCGAAGCGCGTGACCGGGGTGGAAATCAGCACCTCCATGGTGCCGCGCTCCCACTCGCGCGCTATCGTCAGCGACGTGAGCTGGGCGCCGACCAGCGCGAGAACCATCGCGACGACGCCGGGGATGACGAAGTTGCGGCTGTCCAGATCTTCGTTGAACCACACCCGGGATTGCAGCGCGACGGGTTCGTTCTGCGCAACCGCCCCCTGCCTTTGCGCCGCCACGACTTGGACGTCGCTGGAAAAGCCGTCGACGACCTCTTGCGCATAGCCGAGCCCGATATTGGCGGTATTGTCGTCCGTCGCGTCGAGGACGACCTGCACGGGAGCCGTTCCGAGGTTGGCGAGCCGCTCGGAAAAGTCGGGGGGAATCACCACCCCCAACTTGCAGCGCCCGTAATCCAGCGCGTCCGTCAGGGCGCCATACGAGCGGCTCGACTCGACGACGCGGAAATAGATCGACGCCTGAAAGCGCTTCAGCAAGGCTTCGCTACGCTCGCTCGCCTCCCGGTCGAACGCGCACACCGGGATGTGCTTGATGTCGAGGCTCACGCCGTAGCCGAGCAGCGTCATCTGCATCAACGGCATCAGCAGCGCGATCATCAGGCTGCGCGGGTCGCGCCACACCTGGATGAGTTCCTTCTTGGCGATCGCCTTGACTCGTCGCGCTTTCATGGCGTCGCCTCGCCGGGGCGGCGGGCGCCGACCAGTTGCACGAAGACGTCCTCGAGCGTCGGCTTGATCGGCTCGACGCGCCTCCAGGCGAGGCCGCGCGCGGCGAGGAATTGCTCGATGCGGGGAACGTCGGCGGCGGGATCGTCGACCAGGAGATGAAGCGACGAGCCGAAGGGCGCTGCGTCGCGCACGCCCGGCGCAGTCTCCAGCGCCTCGAGGAGCGGCCCGGCGTCGTCGCATTCGACGAGCAGCAGCCGTCCCTGGATCGCGCCGCCCTTCAATTCGCCCGGGCTGCCCATCGCCACCAGCCGCCCCTGGTTGATCAAGGCGATGCGGTTGCAGTATTCCGCCTCGTCCATGTAGTGGGTGGTGACGAGGATGGTCACCCCTTCCTCGGCGAGCGAATAGATAAGGTCCCAGAATCGGCGTCGCGAAGTCGGATCGACGCCCGTCGTCGGCTCATCGAGGAAGAGGATCGGCGGCTGGTGCAGAACCGCGCAGCCGAGCGCCAGGCGCTGCTTCCAGCCTCCCGAGAGGTTGGCGACCAGCGCGTCGGCCCGGCCCGCGAGCCCGGCCATCTCGATGGCGAATTCGACGCGCTGTGTCAGCCTTTGCCCTTTCACCCCATAGATTCCGCCGAAGAAGCGCAGGTTCTCGACGACCGAAAGGTCGCTGTAGAGGGAAAATTTCTGCGACATGTAGCCGATGTTCGCGCGCACGGTCTCCGGATAGCGCGCGACGTCGACGCCCGCGACCTCGGCGCGGCCGGCGCTCGGGCGCAGCAATCCGCACAGCATGCGGATCAAGGTCGACTTGCCCGCGCCGTTGGGGCCGAGAAAACCCATGATCTCGCCGCGCCGCACCGAAAAGCTCACGTCGTCGACCGCGGTGAACGCGCCGAAGCGTTTGACGAGACGATCCGTCACGATTCTCAGTTCGCCGTTTGCGGCCGCGGGGCTCATGAGACGACGGCCTGATCGAGCAGCGAGACGAACAGATCTTCGATGGAGGGCGCCAGCGGCTCGGGCGGCTCGTGAGGAATCCCGGCGGCGGCGAGCGCGCGTTCGAGTTCGTCAATTCTGCGCTTGGCGTCGTCGACGACGACATGGACGCTGTCGCCCACCAACAGCGCCGCGTGAACCCAGTCGAGCCCCGCCAGCGCGTCGCGCGCCGCCCGCGCTCGCGGCGAAGTCAACGTGATCAACTCTCCCGGCATCAGCCTCTTCAGCGCGCTCGGCGTGTCGCAATGCAGCATGCGTCCTGCGTGGAGCAGCGCGAGCCGCGTGCAGCGCTCGGCTTCGTCGAGATAGGACGTCGCGATGACGATGGTGACGCCCTCCTCGCGCAGCGAGTAGAGGATACGCCAGAAGTCGCGCCGCGACACCGGATCGACCCCGGCCGTCGGCTCGTCGAGCAGCAGCACCTTGGGCGTGTGGATGAGCGAGCAGGTCAGGCCGAGCTTCTGCTTCATGCCGCCCGACAGTTGGCCCGCCCGGCGCTTGCGGAACGGCGTCATCCCCGAGGCCGCCAGCAGTCGCGCCGCGCGCTCGTCGCGGCTCGTCGGATCGATCTCGAACAGATCGGCGAAGAATTCGATGTTCTCGTCGACGGTCAAATCCTCGTAGAGACCGAACCGCTGCGGCATGTAGCTGATGTGCCGCTTGGCCGTTTCCGGGTCCGCCACGACGTCGACGCCGTCGATCAGGATCGACCCGCCGTCGGGCGTCATGACCCCGCCGAGCAGGCGCATGATCGTCGTCTTCCCCGCGCCGTCCGGGCCGACGAAGCCGAATATTTCGCCCCTCGCGCATGCGAAGCTCAATCCGTCGATGCCGAAGCCGCCCCCGAAGCGCTTAGCCAGGGCCTCGACGACGATGATCGCCGGCGCAGAGGCGGTCATGACGGGCCGGCCGGAAGCAGGGGGATTTCGGCGTCCGCGGGCATGCCGGGAACCAGTTCATGCGAGGGATTGTCGACATCGATGCGGATGCGATAGACCAGCGTCACCCGCTCGGCGTGCGTTTCCACGCTCTTGGGCGTGAACTCCGCGCTCGAGGAGATGAACGCGATGCGGCCCTGGTATTTCTTGCCCGGATAGGTGTCGGTGGTCACCGTGGCGGCCTCGCCGAACCGCACCTTGCCGATGTCGGGCTCGTTGACGTAGGCGCGCAGCCAGACGTGATCGATGTCCGCCATGGTGACGATCGGCGCGCCGGGGACGGCGACTTCGCCCAGTTCGGCTTGCCGCACCAGGATCACGCCGTCGAAGGGCGCGGTGAGCGTCGTGTATCCCAAGACGATTTCGGCCATCCCGAGCGAGGCCTCGGCGCTCTGCGCGTTGGCCTCGGCGAGCGACACGTTGGCTTCCGCGGTCGCCTCGAGCGCCTTGTCGCGCGCGAGCGCCGCCGCCGACTGCTTGAGCGCGGCGTTCGCCTGGTCGCGCGTCTCCGCGGTCCCGGCGCCTTTCGTCAACAACGCCTGCGCGCGGTCATATTCGAGCTGCTTGAGCTCGAGGTCGGCGTCGTCGCTGAGAATGGTCTTCTTCGCGGCCTCCACGTTGTCTTCGGCCACGGCGAGCTGACGCCGCTGCACGGTCAGCGCGGCGCGGGCGATGGCCGCCTGCTGGGCGTAGTCGGACGAATCCACCCGTGCGAGCACGGTCCCGGTCTTCACCCATTGCCCCTCGTCGAAGGGGAGCTCGACGATCCGCGACTGCACCGTCTTGAAGCTGACGACGCTTTCGTGCGCCTCGATGTTTCCGGACACGACGAGCGCTTGCGCGCCGGCCGACGAGCCGATCCATTCGCGAATCGGCGCCGCGAACCGGTAGGCGGCGAAGCCGCCCATTCCGATGACGATGAGGACGGCGAATGTCGCCGTTCGTCCGCGCGCCGTCACGTCGGCTTGGCCTCGATGAAATCGCAATCTGACGCTGGACACCATCGACGAAATCGCAACGCCGGCCTTGACGCGCCTCAAGCGGGCTTCGCATTCAAACTATAGTGAAGTCGCCGTCGGCCTCGCTCGAGGAAGGGTCGTTGCGAAGGCCGCGGCGGCGAGGTTGACCCAGGTCAAGGCGAAACGGCGGGTGGACCGCTATGCGTCATTCACGAGGATCGGACCCAGTCGCCGTCGCGGTTTTCCGGACTGATGCGATGAATCGAAACGATCGTCCCCGGGGCGCGGGAGAGCTTGCGCTCTTCGGCGCCGACAGCGCCTCGGGCCCCCCGGGGCGGGACGAACTTTCAGGATTGTCGCGGCGCGCGTTTCTCGAATTTTCCACCCTGAGCGCGGCGCAAGCGGCGATGGCCGGCGTCGCGCGAGCAACCGACGGCGAGAGCGCGATGGCGCAGGACACCAATTCCGCGGCGGGGCCGCCCGAGGCGATTTCCATCGCGCTCGACGTCAACGGCGTCGAACGGTCGTTGCGGGTCGAGCCGCGCACGACGCTCGCCGAGGCCTTGCGCGGCGCGCTCGGTCTGACGGGCGTCAAGGTCGCGTGCGATCGCGGCGCCTGCTCGGCCTGCACCGTCTGGCTCGATGGCGCGCCGGTGTGCTCGTGCATGACGCTGGCGGTCGAGGTCGGCGCGCGCAAGGTCACCACGATCGAAGGTTTGGCGCGGGGCGAGGCGCTCCATGCGGTCCAGGCCGCATTCATCGCCCACGACGCGCTGCAGTGCGGATACTGCACGCCCGGACTGATCATGAGCTGCGCGGCGCTGCTGGAGCGCAATCCCGACCCGACCGCCGAGGACGTCGAAGCGGCGATCGCCGGACATTACTGCCGATGCGGAGCCTATCCCCATGTGGTCGCCGCGACGCTCGCGGCGGCTGAAGCGCGAAGGGGCTGACGATGGCGAACGAACCGGCCTTTCGCGTCGAGAAGTTCCCGATCGGGATCGCCAGCGTCGGCCTCGGCGAGATCGAGCGGCGGATTCCGGCGGACGAGCCGCCGCCGCTTCCCCCCAACGCCGAGCTCTCGGTGATCGGCAAGCCGGTCCCGCGACAGGAGGCGCTGGGCAAGGTCACCGGCGCGACGCGCTTCACCGTCGACGTCGCCCTGCCCGGCATGCTCTATGGCCGAATCCTGCGCTCGACCCTTCCGCACGCGAGAATTCGCGCCCTCGACCTGACCGGCGCCGCGCGCCACCCCGAGGTCCGCGCGGCCGTGGCGGCGGCGCAACCGGGCGATCCCGTGAGCGGCGTCGTGCGCTACGTCGGCGCGCCGATCGCCGCGATCGCGGCGACTTCGATCGCCGCGGCCGAGGAGGCGCTGGCGCTGATCCGCCTCGACGCTCAGCCGCTGCCGTTCGTCGTCGACATGGAAGCGGCGCGAGCGGCGGGCGCCCCGATCGTTCACGACGAGGCCTCCGCCCCCGACGGCCATCCCTCGGGCTGGCCTTCGCCGCCCGGTCTGGCGATCGAGGGCAACGTGCGCGGCCCCGCGGCGTCCAGCCGCGGCGACGCGGCGCAGGGCCTGGCGGACGCCGAGATCGTCGTCGAGGGCGAATACCGCACGCGGACGCAGACCCATTGCTGCCTCGAGCCGCACGCCATCGTCGCGGATTGGCGCGCCGACGGCCTGACCGTCTACATGTCGACCCAGTACACCGCCGGGGTGCGCGAGGAGCTGGCGCAGGGGTTCGGCCTGCCGCTCGAAAGCGTGCGCGTCGTCGTCGACGGCATGGGCGGCGGCTTCGGCTCGAAGTCGTCGCTGGGAAATTACGGGCGCATCGCGGTCGCCCTGTCGCGACAGGCCGGCGCGCCGGTGCGCATCGCGCTCGATCGCCGCGAGGAGCAAATGGACGCGGGCAACCGGCCGGAAACCTGGCAGCGGCTGCGCGTCGGCGCCAAGCGCGACGGAACGCTGACGGCGATCGCGCTGCAGAGCTACGGCTCGGCCGGCGTCGCGGTCGGCGCCGGGGTCGGTTTTTTCGCGCAGGGGCTCTACGCCTGCCCCAACTTCGATTCCGCCCAGTACGACGTCTTCATCAACGCCGGGCCGGGATGCGCGATGCGGGCCCCCGGCAACACGCCGGGCGCCTTCGCGATGGAGCAGGCGATCGACGAACTCGCCGAGCGCCTCGGCGTCGACCCGCTGGCGCTGCGCGATCGCATCGACCCGAGTCCGCTGCGGCGCGAAGAGCGCCGGCTCGGCGCGCTGCGGTTCGGCTGGGAGCGACGGCGCGCGCCCGGCGCCGACGCCGGACCGATCAAGCGCGGCCTCGGCGTCGCCCAATCGCTATGGGCCGCCAACGTGCAAACGCGTTCGTCCTGCGAAGTGCGGGTGGACCGCGACGGCGCGATCGAGATCCTGTCGGGCGTGCAGGACATCGGCACCGGCACCGGCACGGTGATGGCGCAGACCGTCGCCGAGGTGTTCGGGTTGCGCAGCGAGGATATCGTCGTGCGCATCGGCGACACCGCTTTTCCGCCCGGGACGCCCTCCTACGGCAGCCGCGCCACGGCCTCGATCACGCCGCCGGCGCGCGTCGCCGCATGGCGCGTCCTGCAGGCGCTGTTGCGCGAAGCGGCGCTGCTGCTCAACGTCGGCACCGACGATCTCGTAGCGCGCGAGGGGCGCATCGCGGTTCGCGGCGACCCCAGCCGAAGCCTCGGCTTTCGCGAGGCGGCGAGGCGCATGAGCGTCGATCGGATCAGCGCCGTCGCCTCGCGCAGCGACGATTACGGCGGGTTCCGGCGGCGCATGCCGGACGCGGCGATCGCCGACCAGGATCTCGGCGGCGTACAGTTCGCCGAGGTGGCGGTCGACACCGAGACCGGGATCGTGCGCGTCGAGCGCGTCGTCGCGGCGCAAGATTGCGGCCGGCCGATGAATCCGCTGCTGCTCGAGAGCCAGGTGCACGGCGGCGTCATCATGGGCCTCTCCTACGCCTTGTTGGAAGAGCGCATCCTCGATGCCGCGAGCGGACGCATGGTCAACCCCAATCTCGAGCAATACAAGCTCGCCGGTCCCGGCGAAACGCCGGCGATCGAAGTGATCCTCTTGGAGAACTATCGCGCCAACAGCGCCACCGACGCCTACGGGATCGCCGAACCGTCCAACATCGCGACGGCGCCCGCCATCGCCAACGCGGTCTACAACGCGATCGGCGTGCGCCTTCGCGCCTTGCCGATGACGCCGGCGGCGATTCTCCAGGCGCTCGGCAAGATCGAGAAGCGGAGTTGAGGCGATGAAGAACTTCGCATGGGCGCCTGCGCGATCCCTCGCCGAAGCCGCGGCGGCGGCCGCGACCCTGGTCGCCGACGCGATGGTCGCGCCCGCCGACGCGGCCGCTTCGATCGTCAAAGCCGGCGGCGTCGACGTCGTCGACCTGATGAAAGAAGGCCTCATCGCTCCGGCGAAGATCGTCGGCTTGCGGGAGACGCCGGGTCTCGACGCGATCGAAGCGGGCGCCGACGGCTCCTTGCGCATCGGCGCGATGGTGACCCTGGCCCGACTGGCCGACGACGCCGGCGCGCGCAAGAATTTCCCCGCGCTGACCGATGCGGTCGCGGGGTCCGCGAGCCCGCAAATCCGCAACGTCGCGACCTTGGGCGGCAACCTGCTGCAGCGGCCGCGCTGCTGGTATTTCCGCGCCGCGGACTATCATTGCCTGCGCAAGGGCGGCGGCCACTGCTTCGCGATTCGCGGCGAGAATCGCTATCACGCCGTCTTCGACAATCGCCTCTGCGCCATCGTCCACCCCTCGAGCGCGGCCACCGCGCTCGTCGCGCTCGGCGCTTCGATCGAGCTCGTCGACGCCGAGGGCGGGACGCGCGAAGTCCGGCTCGAGGATTTCTTCGTCTCACCCGAACGCGACGTACAGCGCGAGAACGACCTGAGACCGCATGAAATTCTCACCATGGTCAAGCTGCCGGCCCTGCCCGCTAGCGCGCGGATGGCGCATGTGAAGATCGCCGAGAAGGCCTCGTTCGATTGGCCGCTCGCCGACGTCGCCGCGCTGCTCGACGTCGGCGCGGACGGGCGCTGCGCGAGCGCCTCGATCGTTCTCGGCGCCGCGGCGCCGACGCCGCATCGGGCGAAGTCCGCCGAAGGTCTTCTCGTCGGCCGGCGCATCGACGAGGGCGCGGCCGAGGCGGCGGGGCGGGCCGCGATCGACGGCGCCCAGCCGCTCGCCGGCAACGCCTACAAGCTGCCGTTGTTCGAGACGATGGTCCGCCGCGCGATCCTCAAGGCCGTCGCCGCCGGCTGACGGGCGGATCGCGCGGGACCCGGGGCACGGGGCTGGAGGAGCGAGGATGACGATGCGACGGGACAGCAACGCCGGATTCCTCGCCGGCGCGCTCTTTGCGGCGCCGGGCGAGGCGGCGGCGCAGGCGTCCAGCGCGGTGAAACTGCCGCCGCCGCGCAAGACGGGCGGCCTGCCCTTGTTCGACGCGCTGGCGGCGCGCCGTTCGACGCGCGAATTTTCCGATCGGCCGCTGTCGGCGCAGGCCCTGTCGGATCTGCTGTGGGCCGCTTTCGGCGTCAATCGCCCCGATGGCGGCCGCACCGCCCCTTATGCGCGCCACATCGTCATGATCGACCTCTACGTCGCGACCGCCGAGGGCGTCTGGCTCTACGAACCCGTCGCCCACGCCCTGCTGGAGCACATGAAGGGCGACATCCGCAAGGCGACCGGCGAACAGGATTTCGTCGGCCGCGCCGCGCTGGAGCTGATCTATGTCGCGCATGGCGAGCGCATGAGCGACGCCTCGCCCGAGGAGCGGCGGCTCAACGCCTGCGTCGACGCCGGCTTCATCGGCCAGAACGTCCATCTCTTCTGCGCTTCCGAGGGCTTAGGCACGGTCTTTCGCGGCGCGCTCGACGCGGTCGAGCTCGCCCGGATCATGAAGCTGCCGAGCGATGAGTTCGTGACCTACGCGCAGTCGGTCGGACTGACCGCCTGAGCCGTTCCAAAGGAGCGCGCCATGAGAAAGATCGCCCTCGAAGAACATTTCACCCGGCCCGAACTGGCCGCCTATGCGCAATACGCGGGGTCGGACCGGGGCTCGCCGGTGTTCGAGCGCTTCCAGGAGCGGCTGCTCGATTTCGGCGAGATGCGGCTCGAAGCGATGGACCGGGCCGGCATCGATCTGGCGGTGCTTTCGGTGACGACGCCCGGCGTGCAGGCGGAGCCCGACGCGGAGGTCGCGATCAAGCGCGCCCGCATCGAGAACGACTTCCTGGCGCGCGAAATCACCAAGCATCCCACGCGCTACGCCGGCTTCGCCCACCTGCCGCTGCAGGACGCGGCGGCGGCGGCCGACGAACTCTCGCGCTGCGTCGAACAGCTCGAGTTCAAGGGCGCCCTGGTCAACGGCCACACCAACGGGCGCTATCTCGACGAACGCGGGTACGATCCGTTCTGGGAGCGGGTCGAAGCGCTCGGCGTCCCCGTCTATCTGCACCCGCGCGACCCCTTCGACGCGCCCCACATGTTCGCGGGCCACCACGAGCTGTTGGGCGCGACCTGGGCCTGGACGGCGGAGACCGCGACGCACGCGTTGCGCCTGGTGTTCGGCGGCGTGTTCGACCGCTACCCCAAGGCGAGGCTGATCCTCGGCCACATGGGCGAGACCCTGCCCTATCTCATGTGGCGGCTCGACAGCCGTTGGCGCGTGCAGGCCGGCAACGAGCCGATCGAGCGGGCGCCTTCGGACATCATCCGCGATAACATTTTCGTGACGACCTCGGGCGTCTGCTCTCACGCTTCGCTAGCCTGCGCGCTCGCCGCGCTCGGCGAAGACCGCGTGATGTTCTCCGTCGACTATCCCTACGAGGACTGCGAGGTCGCGGCCGAATTCATCGGTTCGGCGCCGATTTCCGAGGAAGCGCGCGCCAAGGTCTGCAACGGCACGGCGCGGCGCCTGTTGCGACTGTAGCGGCGCAGCCGCCGATAGACAAAATCTCGCCGGCGCTGCAATCTGACGCGCGAGGCCGCGCGCAAGCGCCGCGGGGAATGCAGAACGGTTGGGGGGGAAGATGAAGCTTCATTGGATCGGCCTCGCGTTGTTCTTGGCGCCGCTGATTGCGACGCCGGCGCTGAGCCAGCCCGCCGCGGACGCAAGACCCTATGTTCCGGATCTCGGCGACCTCATGGGCGCCACGCAATTGCGTCACTTCAAGCTGTGGTTCGCCGGCCGATCGCAGAACTGGGAATTGGCCCGCTACGAAATCGACCAGATCCGCAAGAGCTTCGAAGCCGCGGCGATCTATTATCCCAAATCGGGCGACGTCGACGAGGCGGGAATGATGAAGACCGACGGCTACGCGGCCCTGGACGCGGTGAAAGGGGCGGTCGAGGCGCGCAGCAGCTCGAAATTCGGCGTCGAGTTCGACAAGCTCACGCAGGCCTGCAACGCCTGCCATCGGGCGACGCATTTCGGCTTCATCGAGATCCAGGTGCCGACTGCCTCGCCGTTCAGCAACCAGACCTTCGCCCCCCAGGCGAAGTGAAGCCGGCGCGACCGCCCGCGCCCTCGCCGAGCTTTGATGCAAATCAGTCACCGCCGATCGAATTGCCGTAAACACATAGCATTGGATCGTGCGGGACCGGCAGGGATGAACGAGAGAGTCAACGTGAACCCGGCCGCGGAAGCGCCTTCGCCGCCGCCGGCGTCGGCGCCGCGACGGCGGTTCGGGCGCCTCGTCGCGATCGTGCTGCTGGTCGTCGCGGTCGGGGCGGCGGCGGCGTGGTTCGGCCTGCGCCAAGCGCCGACGGTGCGCTACGTGACCCAGCCGGTGGCGCGCGGAACCGTCGCCAAGACGGTCACCGCGACCGGAACGGTCAACCCCACCCTGACGATCATCGTCGGCAGCTACGTGTCCGGCGTCATTCAGGAATTGTCTTGCGATTTCAATACGCCGGTCAAAACGGGGCAGGTCTGCGCCAAGATCGATCCCAGGCCCTACCAAGCCGTGGTCGACCAGGCGACCGCCAACCTCGCGGTGGCCAACGCCCAGCTCGTGAAGGACAAGGCGAACCTCGCCTACACCGACGTCGCCAATCAGCGCGACCAGACGCTGCTCAAGCAGGACTCGGTGTCGAAGGACGTGGCCGATCAGGCCAAGAGCGCGTTCGACCAGGCCACGGCGCAGGTCGGCCTCGACACGGCGAGCATCCAGCAGGTCACGGCGACGCTGGAGGCCGCCAAACTCAATCTCGGCTACACCGACATCGTCTCGCCGGTGGACGGCGTCGTCGTGTCGCGCAACGTCAGCCAGGGGCAGACCGTCGCCTCGAGCCTGCAGACGCCGACCTTGTTCCTCATCGCCACCGACCTCAAGACGATGCAGATCGACACCAACGTTTCCGAGAGCGACGTCGGCGGCGTGAAGACGGGCGACAATGCGACCTTCACCGTCGACGCCTACCCCAAGCGCACGTTCTCCGGCGCGGTGACCCAGGTTCGCGTCAACCCCCAGACCGTGCAGAACGTCGTCACCTACGACTCGGTGGTCAGCGCGGCCAACGACGACCTGGCGCTTTTTCCGGGCATGACGGCCTCGACGAACATCGTCGTCGACCAGCGGCTCAATGCGCTGCGCGTCCCCGACCAGGCGCTACGCTACGTCCCCGGCGGTCTCCCCAGGGCCGGGACGAGCGAGGTCGCAGGGGGAACCGAAACCGCGCGCGTCTGGGTGCTTCGCGACGGCAAGCCCGTGCCCGTCGACGTCGCCACGGGGCTCGACGACGACAGTTTCACCGAAATCGTCAAGGGTGACCTCAACGCCGGCGACGCCGTCATCCTCTCCGAGGATCGCGGCGCGACCGGCGCCCAATCAGGAACGCCTTTGCCACGCCTGTAGAGCCGCGGCGGACGCCAGTGAAGGTTCGGCGATGCCGGAAGAGATCCTCAGAATCGAAAACGTGACGCGGACGTTCGTCGTCGGCGACACGCAGGTGCAGGCGCTGAGGGGCGTCAGCCTGAGAATCGAGCGCGGCGAGTTCGTCGCCATCATGGGCTCGTCGGGGTCGGGCAAGTCGACGCTGATGGCCATCCTGGGCTGTCTCGATCGTCCCACCGGCGGGCGGTACTTCCTCGCCGGCGTCGATGTCGCCGGGCTCAAGGAGCCGGAGCTCGCCCGCATCCGCGGTTCGCGCCTCGGTTTCGTCTTCCAGAGCTTCAATCTCCTGGCGCGGACCAGCGCCATCGATAATGTCGGCCTTCCCCTCTACTACGCGCCGACGGGCCCGGCGCATCGCGGGGCGCGCGTCGAGCGGGCGCGCCGGGCGCTGCTGCTGCTCGGCCTGGGCGATCGCGAGCGCAACACGCCCAGCCAGCTCTCGGGCGGCCAGCAGCAGCGCGTCGCCATCGCGCGCGCGCTCATCAACGCGCCGAGCCTGTTGCTCGCGGACGAACCGACCGGCAATCTCGACACGCGCACTTCCCACGAAATCATGGATACGCTGGTCGCGCTCAACCGCGACCAGGGGGTGACCGTCGTCGTCGTCACCCACGAAGCCGACATCGCCGGCTATGCGAAACGCGTCGTCACGATGCGCGACGGCCTCATCATCTCCGACGACCGCGCCGCCAAAGCGGCGCCTTCGCCGCCGACGCCGGAGCGCGAAAGAGGCGCTGCGAGCGCGGCGCAGCTCCATCCCGGGGAAGCGGGCGGGCCCGAGATTCCCGCCGGACGGTCGTGGGCGTTCGGCCTGATGATCCTCGCGGCGGCGGCGCAAGCGATCGGACGCAACGTGATGCGCTCCGCGCTCACCATGCTCGGCGTCTTCATCGGCGTCGCCGCGCTGATCGTCATGGTCGCCGTCGGCCAGGGGGCCAATGACGCGGTGCGCAAGCAGATCGAGAGCCTGGGAACCAACGTCGTGGTGATCCTGCCGGGCGCGGTCGTCACCGGAGGCATGCGCGGGGGCTTCGGCAGCGCCAGCACGCTCACGGTGGACGACGCGCACGCGATCCGGCGCGAGGACCCGGCGGTCGCGCAGGTCGGCTATCTCATCCGCCAACAAGGGCAGACGCTCTATTCCAACCAGAACTGGACGACGACGATTCAGGGCGTCAGCCCCAATTACCCGCCGATCACCAACTGGCAAATCGCGGCGGGCCGCGGACTGACCCGGGACGACGAGAGCAAGGCCGAACTCGTCGTCCTGCTCGGCCAAACCGTCTATCGCCAGTTGTTCGCCGGAGGCGAGAACCCGCTCGGCGCTTTCGTCCAGGTGCGCAGCGTGCCGCTGCGCGTCGTCGGCGTCCTCGCCGCCAAGGGCCAGTCCGCCTTCGGCCAGGACCAGGACGATCTCGTCATGACGCCGTTCACGACGGCGGAACGCAAGGTGCTCGGCGTCGCGGCGCCCACGCAAACGCAGGCGCAGAACAACTGGCCCTATTTGCCGCCGCCCAACCCCTACAATTTGACGCCGCGCCTGACCGGCTACGCCAACATGGTCTACGTCCAGGCGGCGAGCCAGGAGCGCGTGCCGGCGGCGATCAACGAGGCGACGCAGACGCTGGCGCGCCGCCATCGCATCAAGCCGGGCGGCATCAACGATTTTAGCGTCCGCAACCTCAGCCAGTTCGCCGAGACGGCGGAGAGCAGCAGCCGGATCATGGCGCTGCTGCTGGCCTCGGTGGCCTCGATATCGCTGGTGGTCGGCGGCATCGGCATCATGAACATCCTGCTCGTCTCGGTCACCGAGCGCACGCGCGAGATCGGCCTGCGCATGGCGATCGGCGCGCGCCGGCTGCACGTGCTGCTGCAATTCCTCGCCGAGGCGGTGTTCCTCAGCGTCAGCGGCGGCGTCGCCGGCATCGTCGCGGGAATCGCCGTCGCGGCCGGGATTTCCTTGATCTTCGGCTGGCCGGCGCCGATCTCCTTGACCGCGATCGTCGGCGGATTCCTATTCTCCGCCGCGGTCGGCGTTTTCTTCGGCTTCTATCCCGCCCGCAAGGCCGCCGCGCTCGATCCGATCGAGGCGCTGCGCTACGAGTGAGCGCAGCGCGCCGTCTTCAGTGCGATCCGTCGCCGCCGTTACCGTTAGCGCGCGGCGCGCAGGGTCAAGGAAGCGACGCCCGCGGCGAGAGCCACGCCCGACTGAACTTCGACGGACAGCGGTTGCAGGGTGAACGAACGATCGAAGCCGCCCACGAGCGCGTTGGCGCCGAGCCCGGCGCCGACGGTGACGGAAGCGTCGGCCCCTGCGTAATCGCCGGCCAGCGCGCCGCGCCGCGGACCGGCGGTCGGCGCGAACACCGCCCACGCCAGGACGCCGCGGCCGGTCACACCGATATCGAGGCCGAATTTGCGGATCGTGCCGTAATAGCGCTCGCTAAATCCGTGCGCCGAGGTGAAGGTGCATCGCATTTCCTTGGCCGAGGTGACGATCAAGCCCAGGCCGGCGGCGACGTCGCAGCGCAACGTGCCGACTTTGACGTTCGACTGGGCCAGAGCGGGTTGCACGAGGGCGGACAGCGCGACCAAGGCGATCGCAAGCGTCGGGACGCGAAGATTCATCTGGCTCTCCCATCGTTGAGTTCATGCGCGGCTTTGCTGAGTCGAACCGCCGGCGCGCACAGATTCGCACCGGCCATTCATGCGAGAAATCGACGTCGATCGTCATGACTTGGATCAACCCCCGTGTCGGCCCCGCAACGCCGCGCTGGCGGCGCAGGCGACGCCCGCTCTCACGCGGCATGCGCCCCTGCTTGGGCGCCGCCACGCCGTCGCGCTCGACGCTTTGCGGCGCGAGAACGGCGGCGGTGGACAATCGACCTATTTCTCGTCGGCCTGCCAAGTCCACTTTTCGCCCTTGACGTTCCACGCGTTGCCGCTCATGTGCGTGCCGGAAATCCGGCCTTGTCGCTCGCTGAATTTGTGATTTGTTTCCATGTAGATGATGTCGCCCATTTGCTTCCAGGTGCCGTTCTTATAGAAACCTGTGGGAGATTTATAGTCCAATTCGTGATTTCTTTGGAATTGGTACTCGTAATAATCATTATCAGAATCTACGCCCGCCCAAGTCGTCCCGGCAACGCTTGGAATGTGAGCATTATCTTGAGCGCTCACGGGAATCACGGCGACAAATGCGGCCAGCGTCAATACGCTTACGGCGCACGGCTTGGAAACAACTCTCATGGACATTCTGTTTCCTTTCTCCTTCGGGAGTCCTATCGTTTTGACGGCGCCGGCGCGCAACGCCGCCCTTTGCTCAGGCTTCGAGCCGTCGACCGGAAAAACATGGCAAGGCGAACAAGACATCGCGATCCCTCTCGAGGCGGTCGACGGCAGCGTCGTATTCGGCTTCGCGCACCTCGATGCAACGACCGAACGCGTTCACGGCCTCGGCGCGCGCGCCGCCCGTCGCGATGCTTCGACGAGCGGCTTCCGCCCTCGAACGAACGGCCTTCGGCGGCATGTGCGACCGACGCCCCGGGCGCAACTCGGCTCCGACCGCAACCTGCGACGGTTCGAGCCTGTTGACAAGGCCAATCCGCCGAGCCCGGCGCGTCCCGGCGCCCGTCGGCGCACCGAAAATCGACGGATCGACCGGCGATGGCGGGGTCGGGAGCCGGCCGCCAGCTTGCAAGCCACAAACGGCGCGCCGCCGACAAATCGCTCGGTCCTATTGACGCCGATCAAGGTAACCGAGCGTCGATCGTCGTAGCCATGAAACAGGCGATTGTAATCTGTAAACAGACGCTTCGCCCTCACTGGGCCAGGGCGGCTGAAGAGGGGCTGACGCTCTCGTCGTATCATGGAGGCGTCGATGCGCACTTCAGTGTGGAAAGCTTTTGCCGTTTCGATTACGCCGTTTCTTCTTGGCGGCGCGCTCGCGGCGACGCCGGCGTTGCCTGCGGGCGCGCACGGCGCCGGCTTTAGCGGGTCCTTCCGGCCGAGCGGCCCCTCGTCGTTCGGCAGTTCCCCGTCGTTCGGCGGTTCGTTTTCAAAGGGAAACTCTGTGCCGTCGGGAAGCTTCATACCGCACGGAACCGCCCCTCCGTACACCGGCGTCCTTCCGTCCGGCGGCCCGTCGCGCCATTACCCCTACGCCGGCAGGCGCTATCGCCACGCATGGGTCGGCGGCGTGACCGGCCCCCTGTGGTGCGACGATTACTATTGCGACAACGGGTACTATTACGACAACGGGTACTATTACGACGAGAGCGACTGCTGGGTGTTGCGCCGCGTCTACAACAAACACCGCAAGCTCATCGGCTGGCGGCGCGTTTACATCTGCCAGTGAGGACAATAGACGGCGGAGCGGCGGAACGGGCGCGTCATTTCACGCCGCGCCGCTCCCGCCCCCGCCCGGCGGGCGCGCGAGGGCGATCAACTCGTCGACCACGGCGTAGTCCTGATAGCCGCAACGCGCCAGCGGCCGAGCGGCGGCGGTGTCGAAGCGCCCTTCGCGGATGAGCGCGTCGTCGATATGGAACGCGACGACTTCGCCGAGGACGAGGTAATTGTCGAGCGCCTCGCCGCGATGGTTCTTCAGCCTCACGACTTCGACGACCTTGCACTCCATCGCCGCGCGGCATTCGGCGACGCGCGGCGCTTTCACCAGCCGACAGGGCGCCATCGTCAGCCCCGCATGTTCGAATTCGCTCTGCCCGCGCGGCAAGGGCGCCGAGGTCGCGTTGATCGCCTGCATCAGATCGTAGCTCGCCAGATTGGCGACGAACTCGCCGCTCTCGCGGGCGAAAGACGCTGTGTCCTTGAGCCCCTCGCTGGAAAAGCCGACGATCGGCGGCGCCGAGCAAAAGGCGTTGAAGAAGCTGTAGGGCGCCAGATTGATCCGCCCGTCGAGGCTGCGCGTCGAAATCCAGCCGATCGGGCGCGGCGCGACGATCGCCTTGAAGGGATCGTGCGGCAGCAGGCTCTTGTCGCGTTGGCGGGTTTCATAAAACATGGCGAGCTCCCATCAAGCCGGGAAGACGGTGACGATCTCGGAAAGCGCGGGGCGCGGGCGATCCTCCCTGACGAGCCTCGGCCGGCCGACATGGACGAAGCCGGCGACGCGCTCGCGCTCGGCGAGGCCGATCGCCGCGCCGAAGCGCCGATCGTAGGCGCACCACTCCGTGAGCCAGCCCGCGGCGTAGCCGAGCGCGTGGGCGGCGATCACCAGGTTCATGCACGCCGCGCCGGCCGAAAGCACTTGCTCCCATTCGGGAATCTTCACATGCGGCGCGGCGCGGGAGACGACCGCGACGACGAGCGGGGCGTGCGAAAAGCGCATCCGCTCGATCGCTTGGGCCGCCTCGTCGAGAGCCGGATCGTCGGCGAGTTTGAGTTCGAGCGCGATGCGCCCGGCCCGCTCGCGCGCGGCGCCCTCGAACACGATGAATCGCCAGGGCGCGAGCTTGCCGTGATCGGGCACGCGCGAGGCGATCCTCAGCAGGGTCTCGATCTCGCCGCCGCTCGGCCCGGGACCGGTCATTTCGGGCGGAGCGAGCGAGCGGCGGCGCCGGAGCAAGGCGATCGTTTCGTTCATGGCCGTCTTTGTTCCCGAACGGTTTTCTCAGCGCATGGCGGCGCTGCCCCTCCATGCCGAGTTTCCCGCCCCGAGTAAATCGCCTTCGAACCGCCCTATTGTGCCGGCACGAGCCTCGAGCCGGCGTTCGAGCGGATTGACCGGCGTCCTCGATCGCGGCAAAGCGTCTTGCAAATGATTCGGCGCCTTCTGTCCCTCGCGCTGGCGCTCGTCGCCCTGGGCGGCCTTTGCGCCTCGGGTCCGGCGCAGACCCTGAGCCCCGACGCGGGCCAAGGCACGCTGCGCCTGTGGGCGACGCTCGCCGGCTCGGATGCGCCGCTGACGGGCGGCCTGCGCTGGCGCGTCTTCGCCGCCCGCCCCGATCTCGACGGCTCGCACTCGCTCGTGGTCGAATCGGGCGAGGCGCAGCCGACCTTGACGCTGCCGCCCGGCGACTATGTCGTTCACGTCGCCCTCGGCCTCGCCAGCGCGGCCAAGCGCGTGTCGCTGGCGCAGGATATTCGAAGAGAGCGGCTGACGCTCAACGCCGGGGCGTTGCGCATCACCGGCACCTTGGGCGGCGCGCCGATCGACCCTTCGAAGCTTTCGCTCGCCATTTACGTGCCCGAGCGCAACAATCCCCAGGCCAAGCTGGTCGACGCCAAGGCGCGCGCCGGCGAAATCGTCGCCCTGCCGGAAGGCGCCTACCACATCGTCTCGACCTTCCTCGATTCGGTCGGCGTCGGTTCGGTCGGCGTCGGCAAGCCCGGCGGCGGCGCGCCCAGCGCCCCGACGCCGACCAATTCCATCGTCGCCGCCGACATCAAGGTCGTCGCCGGCAAGCTCATCGACGTGACCTTGCGTCACCGTTGCGCGACGGTGACCATCAAGCTCGTCAACGCCCCCGGCGCGGACGCGCTGGCCAACAGCAGCTTCACCGTGCTGACGCCCGGCGGCGACCTCATCCGCGAACTCATCGGCGCCTTTCCCTCGCTCGTCCTCGCCGAAGGCGAATACGTCGTCATCGCCCGCCACGACGCGAAAACCTATCAGGCGACCTTCCAGGTGCAATCGGGTCTGGACCGCGACGTGGAAGTTGTTGCAAAAGAGGACGCCAAGCAGGAATAGCGACGCCATGCAAACGTTCTTCGTTCAAATCAAATGCGCGCTCGGACGCACCTATGAAGTGGCCAGCGCGCTGGCCGAGGCCGAAATCGCCTCGGAGATCTATTCGACCGCCGGCGACTTCGACATTCTCGCCAAGTTCTATGTCGAACGCGACGTCGACATCGGCCACTTCGTCGGCCACCGGGTGCAGGTGATTCCCGGCATCGTCGACACGCGCACGATCATCACCTTCAAGGCGTTCTGAACGCCCCAGCCGACCCTTCGCAAGAGCCCGCCATGCGCCTCGCCGCCATTCTCGCCGTCACGCTCGCCGCCGGCGCCGCTCTCGCGGACAACGCGTCGTACCTCTTCGACGCGCTGCAGGGCGGCCCCTATCGGGTCGCCTGGGACAAGTTGATGAAGGACGTGCAGCCGACGCCCGACTGGCTGGCGCAATTCAACAGGAATTTCGACGGCGTCGCCGGCGAGTTCAAGCCGATCACGATCGAGGGCAAGGCCTACCTGCTCTCCTTCGTCTGCGAGCCGACGAAATGCGCGAGCCGTAAGTTCGAGGTTCTGTTCGACCTCGACGGCGAACACGCCTGGGGCGCGCTCGGCGGCCGCGACGAAGAGCCGGAGTTCTTCGGCGCGCCGCCGCCGGCCTTGCAGGAGGCCATCGCCAAGGCCGTCAAGGGGTAGACTCTTCGGCGGCGAAACCAAATCCGGGCTATGATGCCGGCGATGCCGCCGCCCAACCCGCTCCGCCTCGTCCTTTGGATCACCCTTAGCAGCATTCTGCTGGGTGCGTTGTTCGCCCGCGCCGAATATCAATCGCTCGACGCCGCCGATGTCGCGAACGCCTATCTGCACGGCGCCCTGGTGGGCGGCCTGACCGGCGGCGTCCTCTCCTCGCTCGAGATTTTCGTGTTGCGCCGCGCCTCCGGCGCGTTCCTCCGCCAATTGCCGTTTCTCGTCTATCTCGGCCTTCGCTCGCTGCTCTATCTCGGCGTCTTCCTCATCATCGAGGGCGCCGTGAACCGGCTCATGCCCAGCGCCGCCGGCGATATCGCCCCCATCACCCGCGCCGACATGATCTTCTCGATCGGGCTCAGCCTCGGCTTCAACCTGCTGTTCGGCGTCAACGCGCTGCTCGGCCCGGGCGTGCTGTTCGCCTTCGTCGCCGGTCGCTATCACCACCCGCGCGTCGAGGAGCGCGCGCTGTTGTTCATCGACATGCGCTCCTCCACCGCGATCGCCGAGCGCCTCGGCGAGCTGCGCTTCATGGACTTCCTCAACCGCTTCATCACCGACCTGTCGCTCGCCGTCGCCGAGGCGGGCGGCGAGATCCACAAATATGTCGGCGACGAGATCATCGCCACCTGGAGGCTCGCCGCCGGCACGAACGAGCCCGGCTGCGTGCGCGCCTGCTTTTCCGCGCTCGACCGTCTCGCCGCGCGTGGCGGCGACTATGAGCGCGAATTCGGCCTCAGCGCCGATTTCCGCGCCGGCCTTCACTGCGGTCCGGTGGTCGTGGGCGAGCTCGGCTATCTCAAGAAGGAGATCGCGCTGATCGGCGACACCATGAACACCGCCGCCCGCATCGAGCAGGCCTGCCGCGACACCGATTGCCGCGTGCTCGCCTCGGCGGCGCTGCTGGAGCGCCTCGCCGCGCTTCCCGCCGGGGTCGCCAAGCGCACGCTGGGCTCGCTGCCGCTGCGCGGCAAGAGCCAAGCGATCGAGATTTACGCGCTCGAGGCCGACGCCGAAACGCAGCGCGATCCGATCGGTTCGCGTCATCGCCTCGATTCGTCCGCGGCGACGCGATCTTCATAACGGCGCGCGATTCCTTCGGGATCGGCGACGTCCCAGCCGCCCTCGGGGCGCGCGGCGATATAGGTGGGCCCGATCGGGACTTTGCCGTGCGCGCCGGGGATGTCGAGCACATAGGTCGGCAGCGCGAGCCCAGAGAGGCGCCGGCGCAATTCGCCCATCAAAGCCTGGCCCTCGGCGATCGAAGTGCGCAGATGCGCGGTTCCCGGCGCGAGATCGCCGTGGTGAAGGTAGTAGGGCTTGACGCGCGTCTCGACGAACGCGCGCATCAGCGCTTCGAGCGTGTCGGCGTCATCGTTGACGCCCTTGAGCAACACGCTCTGGCTGACCATCGCCACGCCGCGATCGATCAGCCGCCGGCACGCCGCGCGCGCTTCGCGCGTCAATTCGCGGGGGTGGTTGGCGTGCAGCGCGACATAGACGGTCTTGTCGCGCCCGCGCGTCAACGCGGCGGCCATCGCGTTGGTCACCCGCTCGGGCGCGGCGACCGGCAGGCGCGTGTGCCAGCGTAAGATTTTGAGGTGCGGAA
This sequence comes from Roseiarcus sp., assembly GCA_050010035.1. Taxonomy (GTDB): domain Bacteria; phylum Pseudomonadota; class Alphaproteobacteria; order Rhizobiales; family Beijerinckiaceae; genus Roseiarcus. Next base: position 10,157 of record JBEKLU010000041.1, on the reverse strand, counting down.
TCGCGGCCAGCGCCTGCGTCGTCGCGGCGAGGCGTCGCGCCGAGAGCATCAGCGGATCGCCGCCGGTCAGCACCGCCTCCCAGATCTCCGGGCGCGCGCGGACGTAGTCGAGCGCGGCGGCGAAATCCGCTTCGCTCAACGCCCCCGCGCCCGGCCCGACCATCTCGCGCCGGAAGCAGAAGCGGCAATAGACCGCGCAGACCGAGACGAGCTTGATGAGCACGCGGTCGCGATAGCGATGCACGACGCCGGGAAGCGGGCTCTTCAGCTCATCGCCGATCGGATCGGGGTCTTCGGCCGGATCGCGGACCAGTTCGCGCGCGTCGGGAACATATTGCCGCGCGATCGGGTCGGCGGGATCGCCCCTCGCGATCAGCCGCGCCACGGCGGGCGTGAGCGCGATCGCGTAGCGCGCCGCGATCCTTTCGATCTCGCCGCGCCGCGAAAGCGCGACGAGGCCCGCCGCGACGAGATCGTCGGGCGACTTCAGCGTGCGCGCGGGGCCACGGGGGCTCATGGCGGCGGTTCTAAGCGCGCGGCGGGCGGATGGGAAGGCGGGGCGGCGGCCGAGGCCGAACCAAGAGCTCGGCCGCCGCTTCAGCGAACCGCCTCGACCCATTTGAAAGACCTTCGCCGCGTCCGCTCGTCAGCGCCGCCGGCGACCTGGAGCGCGATTTGCGCGATGGTGACCGCTTCGAGCCGCTCGCGAAAGGCGCGCTCCGGTCGAACTCGACGACGCGCCGGGATTGTTCCTGGCGGGCGATTGGGTCGGGGAGCCGGGCATGCTCTCCGACGCCTCCGCGGCGAGCGCCGAAGCCGCGGCGAAAGCGGCGACGCAATTGGCGGGCGCCGCATGACCCTTTTCGATCCGACGCGCCCGCTCAGAGGGCGCCGCTACGCGACAACTTCGTGACGTTGGTCTGCTGGGACGGGCGCGGCGCGACGGGCGCCGCCGCCTCGCGCTGGGCGTCGCCGGCTGTCGGCGGAGGGCGACGCGCCTGTTGACGCTCGGCGCGCGAGGCCTCCAGCGCTCCGTCGGCCAGTTGGCGCTCGGCGCGCATGCGCGCGATCTCGTCCTGAAGCACGGCGGCGCGGCGCTCCCATTCCTCTTTCGCGCGCTGCCGGCCGTTGGTCGCTTCTTCGAGCCGGGCGGTCAGTTGCTCGACGGCGCGCGCGGCCGATTGCAGCGCCGCCTCCTTGGCGCGGACGGACTCGGTCAGAGCGTTGACCTGATCGACGAGAGCGCCCCGCATCCGCTCCGTGCCGGCGATGCGTTCGTTGGCGGCGGCGAGGTCGTCCTTCTGCGCGCGGGTGGCCCTTTCGAGAACGTCGACCTGGATGCCGTTGTCGAGCAGTTGGCGCTCCGCGGCGCGCAACTCCTCGATCTTCTCGCGCAATTGGCCGCGCGTCTGATCGAGGATCCTGTTCGTCACGTCGACCCGTCCGCGCACGGCGTGGACGGTGTTGGCGAGCGCCGACGCTTCGGAGCGGCTGCGCTCGACGTGCTCGAGATGCTTGGCGCGCAGGGTCGCATGCGCGGATTGCTCCTCCGACAGCGCCTGCTCCAGCGCGGTGATCCGAAGCCTGCTTTGATCGGCCTGCGCCTCGTATTCCGCGACACGCGATTCGTAATCCGCGATGCGCCGGTTGGCGGCCTCCAGGCTGCTCGAGAGAGCCTGCGAGGCTTCGCGCAGCGCGCCGTTCTCCTGCGCCAGCAGTGCGCCCTGGTCGTTCGCCATCTTGAGCGAATGCTCCAGGTTCGCCAGGCTCAGGTCCTTGCTCGAAAGTTCGTCCTTGAGACGTCGAATCTCGTCGGCCTGACCGGCGGTCTGGCGCGCCTCGGCGTCGAAAAGGCGCTCGAACTTGTCCTTCCCGGCCTCGCACTCGCGCAACTCGAGCCGCGCCTCGTTCAGCGCGGCGTCGAGGCGCTGGGCGCGCTGCGCCAATTCGCGATTGTCCCGCAGCGCCGCATTTCTCGCTTCGGAGACGAGGTCGCGCTCCTCGAGCGCCGCGGCATGGCGCGCGCTCAGCCCTTGATGCGCGTCGTCCAGGAAGCCGAGCTTGATCTTCGTTTCATGCAAGCACGCCTTGGCCGCCTCGAACTCTCCCAGCAGTTCCGATATCGGCGACAGCAGGCCGTGGAACAGGCTCCTCACCTGGTCCAAATGCGCAAACCCGTGCTCCACTTCCTCGAATTGGCTGCGCAACGTCTCGTTCTGCATGCCGATCGCTTCGAGCGATGCGTTCGGCGAATAGCGCGGCGGCGCGGCGGCGGCGCTCGACGGCGCGATCGCGTCTTGCCGCTCCGCCCGGCGGTCGGAGGGCTGAACGAAAGTGACGACTTGATCCCAAAACACACCCATAACATCCCCCCGTCGCTGGGCGACTTTCGAGAAGTCGGTGGAAAGGCTCAGTGAAACGCGAGCGATACGCGAGAAGGTTCGACGCACAGGCTTGCGGTGCCGAAACGCTCGCGCTTCGCGTCCGCGCCTTCGCATCGCGACCCAAATTGGACGCGCCGCCCCTCGCTACTCCCCGCCGCGGCGATCCCCAGGGTTGTCATGAGCTAAGCGATACAACTTATGCGTGTCAAGAAGAGAACTTCGACAAAACGGTGCAAAACGCCCGCGCCGCCCGCTCCGTCCCGAAAGACTTTGAAAATCAACGACGGAGATCGAGCCGAAGGCGCGCCGCCGCTCGACGGCGGCGAGGGCGCGGCCGGGTTCGCCGCGCGCCTTCGCGTCGCGCCGCCCCTCGCGCCGGCGCTGATTCGGGCGCCTCGCCGACGACCGACGGCGGCTGCGATCTCGAACGCGGCGCCGCGGCGCCGCGTCTCTTCGTCGACGAGTGGCGATTGTCTCCTATGGGAGACGGATCATCGAAGTTCGTCAGACGGCGGTTTTCCGCGACCGGCTCGACGGTCCGGCGGACGTCCGGGCCGCCGAGCGGATCGCTCAGCGCCTCGTACGATTGCAGGCGAGCCTATTCGGCGTTCGTTCGATCGGTCGGCGGCGGCGTAAGCGAGCTTCGCGTCGATCATGGCCCGGGATAACGCGTCTATTTCGTGCGACGCGGCCGGACGATCGTCATCCTGCTTTGCGGCGGCGACAAGCGCTCGCAGGCCCGCGACATCAAGGCCGCCAAGGCCCTGGCCGCGGAAATCAGGGACCTCATGCAATGACCCTCGAAACGCTTCCTTTCGATGCGACGAAATATCTGGCGAGCCGGCGCTCGCAAGCGGAATTGATCGCCGACGCGCTCGAAAGCGGCGACGCCGCCACCATCGCCGCGGCGCTCGGCGTCGTCGCCCGCGCGCGCGGCATGGCCGAAGTCGCCCGCGAAGCCGGAGTGACCAGGGCGTCGCTGTACAAGGCGCTGAGCGAAAAAGGCGATCCGCAATTGACGACATTGCTCGGCGTCATCAAGGCGCTGGGGTTGAAGCTGACGGTGGCGGGGAATGACAATAAAGCGCGCCGTAACGCCCACCGTAACGCCAAGGGTTTCCAAGCTTTTTCCGAACATTTCCAAGGATATTATTTGGAGATATTATACTTGACGGGACCAGTCGCTAGGGCTTGTTCGGGTGAACAAGGTGGCGAGTGAAGCCAAGGGCGGCGTTTCTCGCGCGCTTTTCAATGTCTGTTAGAGGCAGTCCGATTGCTCGACGAGATTCCTCTAATGCGGTGTCGAGAACGGGCTGTTGTGGCGCCGGAGAGGGTTGCATTGAGAGTTCGTGGTCATGATCCGGCTTTCGAGCCTGACTTGGCCCGCGCCGGTTCCGGTTTCTTCTGGACATGAATGACCCTCTCAAACGCCCGATCAAATAATATTGGATCGTTATTTACGGTGCGGGTGCCGTCCAATTGATGTCCCCGCAATCGCCCGGCAACCTCGAAATCGTCCACCGGCTGATTTGTAACTGCAGCCAATCGAGCAACGCGGCTTGTGGTGGCCTTAAGTGAGGCCGGTCACCTCGCGCATTGCTTCCCAATCTTCAAATCGAGGCGCCTCCGTCCGTGGAGGCCCAAACTGCCCGTTCACGAGATTTTCCCAACGCATTAAGTCGTCTGGACGAAACTGCAAGAGGATTGTCCAGATTTGCGCTAGTGATTCCGGGATGTCCGGCTTGCCATAGAAGGTCACGCGGGAGAGGATCGTGTGCCGCCAGATACCGGCCGCGTGCATCATACAAACGGCCTGGGCTTTGTCCCCCGTGCGACCTGGTGTCGGATCGTCACCGATTGAATTCGAGATTGCTTCATGTGCCGCTCGCATTTCTTCGAGGATCATCAGCACCCCCACGAGCCGATCGTGCGCCTTTTTTGGCCCGTGTTCCTTCAGACTCCGACCCATCAAGTGCATGGTCGTCAGGTCCCGCGCGCCGGGCGCTTCGCGGACGTTTTGCTGTAGCCAGAACACACAACCTGCTTGGATAGAGAGCAAGTTGCCGTGTTTGGCCATCTCCAGCAAAACCTCTGTGAGCCGCTTTCCTTTCAGCGCCTCTTGCTGGCTCGGATCGTAAAACTCTCCGGAGGAAGCGGCGGACGGCTTACGACGGAACCAGTCGAGGATGCTCATTGTGTTCGTCGCCTTCCAAGCGTGCGTCATACGACGGTAACTGACTATTTTTCTGCGCGCACCTGCGGAAACCGGTTTGACTGGAGTTACGGTGACGCCGCACTTAACCACCGACTTTATGATTTCTCCCCGGCGGTCGCGCAGCTGGAACAAGCTCAGCGCTCTCTCGCCGCACCGCCGCCCTCTCGGGCCGCCGCAATTCGCCGTCGATCTCTTGGAAGAGACCCTTTTCCGATTGAAATGGGCTGTCAAGGGTCTCGCCCGCCGGAGGCGGCGCGCCGAAAGGTGCGCCCTTGACAGCCCGTTTCAATCGGAATTTTTGCCATCAAGAGATCGACGGCGAATTGCGGCGGCCTCTCCGAGAGGGCGCCCCATCGGCAAGACACCGTCAATTCGGTGATGCGACCGCCTGCCCCTGATCGAGCGCCCGCCGGACCGCCGTGACATTCTCTTCCGGAAAAACCGAAATCGTGGTAGGAATGAAACTTCGGCGGGGGCTCGCGCCGGCGGCGTTCGCCGGGCGCGGCCGCAACGCGAGGGCAATTCTGGCGCGGAGGCATCGAAAAACGCGAAATCGGTCGGCGCCGCCTCCAACCCCTTGATTTCGCTAAAAACCGCCAAGGAATATCTTTGGAATTCCTTGGAAAAAGCTTGGAAAAGTTTGGAATTTCCTTGGAAAAGCTTGGATTTTCCTTGGAAAGGCTTGGAGAAGTTTGGTCCAGTTCACCGCGGCGCTTGGATGGCCGGGTCAAGCCCGGCCATGACGGCGGAGAGGGGCACAATTGAATTGCGCCTCCCCTACCCCGCGTAAATCCCCTTGTACGTCTCGCGCAGCGCCGCCTTCTGCACCTTGCCCATGGCGTTGCGCGGCAGCGCGTCGACGAAGATCACCCGCTTGGGCGCCTTGTAGCGCGCGAGGCGCCCTTCGAGCGCCGCGAGCGCCTGGGCCTCGCTCAGCGCGGCGCCCGGCGCGAGCACGACGATCGCGGTGACGCCCTCGCCGAAATCGGGATGGGGAACGCCGATCACCGCGCTCTCGGCGACGCCGGGGATGGCGTCGATCTCGCTCTCGATCTCCTTGGGATAGACGTTGAAGCCGCCGGAGATGACGAGGTCCTTGGCGCGGCCGACGATGTGGACGTAGCCGTCGGCGTCGATCCGGCCGAGATCGCCGGTGATGAAGAAGCCGTCGGGGCGGAATTCGCTCGCCGTCTTCTCCGGCATGCGCCAGTAGCCCTTGAACACGTTGGGGCCCTTGACCTCGATGACGCCGACTTCGCCTCGCGGCAGCGGCGCGCCCGCTTCCGGGTCGGCGATTCGTAGGCTGACCCCCGGCAGGGGGAAGCCGACCGTGCCGGGGCGCCGCTCGGCCTCGTAGGGGTTCGACGCGATCATGCCGGTCTCGGTCATGCCGTAGCGCTCGAGGATGGCGTGGCCGGTCTTTTCGCGCCAGCGCCGGTGCGTCTCTCCGAGCAGCGGCGCCGAGCCGCTGACGAAGAGGCGCATGTGCGCGGTCGCGGCGCGCGTCAGGCCGGGATGGTCGAGGAGCCGGGTGTAGAAGGTCGGCACGCCCATTAGCGAGGTCGCGCCCGGCAGGGCGGCGACGATGGCGTCGGCGTCGAAGCGCGGCTGGAAGATCATCGTCGCGCCGGCGAGCAGCGCGACGTTGGTGGCGACGAACAGCCCATGGGTATGAAAGACGGGCAGCGCGTGGATGAGCGCGTCCTGCGCCGTGAAGCGCCAGAAATCGGCGAGGACGGCCGCGTTGGAGGCGAGGTTCTCGTGCGTGAGCATCGCCCCCTTCGAGCGCCCCGTCGTGCCCGAGGTATAGAGAATGGCGGCCAGATCGTCGCTCGCGCGAGGAACGGTCGCGAACTCGGGCGAAGCGGCGGCGATCCGTTCCGCGAACGTGCCCTCGCGCCTCGCGCCGAGGCTTTCGACCGCCCTCAGGCCGAGCCGGATCGCCAGCTCGCGCAGCGCGGCGAGCGAGGCCGGACGGCAGATCGTCAGCGCCGGCCCGGCGTCGGAGAGGAAATATTCGAGTTCGGCGAGCGTATAGGCGGTGTTGAGCGGCAGCAGCGCGGCGCCGGCCTTCAGGCAGGCGAGCGCCAGCGCGATCATGTCGGGCGACTTGTCGATCTGCACGGCGACGCGGTCGCCCGGCTCGACGCCGAGGTCGGCGAGCGCCCGCGCGGCGCGCCCCGCGCGCTCGAACAATTCGCTGTAAGTCACCGACATCCCGCCCGGCGCGTCGAGAGCGAGCTTGTCGAGGCGCGGCGCGCGAGCGAGAAAGAGGTCGAAGAGGTTGGCTGACATGAAGGCTCGCTCGCGCTTTCTCTTTTCACGTTGACGAATCGGACGCGGCGAGCGCTGATGGCGCGCCGATCGCTTGGGCTTGGCTCTTGCCGGCGGGCGCGAGTATAGCGGTCGCGCCGCGCGGCGCCAGGGCGCAAGGGTCGGCGCGCCGGCGCATCTTCCTCGAAGAGTCCCCGCGCCGGCCTTCGCGACGACGCCGAACGGAGGAGGCGCAGCGCCATGCCGGTCAAAGAGAAAGCCCTGCGCGCCAGAATCGTCGCGCAATGCCGGGCGATGAACGCCTCCGGCCTCAACCAGGGCACGGCGGGCAACATCTCGGCGCGCCTCGGCGAAGCGATGCTCATCACGCCGACCGCCATCCCCTACGACGCGCTGCGCCCGGAGATGCTCGCGTTGATGCCGCTGAGCGGCGAATACGGCGCCTGGTCGGGACCGCTGAAGCCTTCGAGCGAATGGCGCTTCCACCTCGACATCATGCGCGCGCGGCCCGACGTCGGCGCGATCGTCCACGCCCACCCGCCCTATTGCACGGCGCTGGCGATGCTGGGCAGGCCGATCCTCGCCGCCCATTACATGATCGCGCTGTTCGGCGGCCCGGTCATCGAGTGCGTGAAATACGCGCCCTACGGCACCAAGGAATTGTCGGACCTGGCGATCGCCGGCTTGGGCGAGCGCCACGGCGTGCTGCTCGGCAACCACGGCGCGATCGTCACCGGCGCCACCCTCGAGAGCGCCATGCACCGAGCGGTGGAGCTGGAGGCGCTGGCGCGCATGTACTATCTCGCCATCGCGGTCGGCCGGCCGGCGATCCTGTCGGACGAGGAGGTCGCTCGCATCGTCGAGCGCTTCAAGAGCTACGGCGGCGGGGTCGCCGTGCAAAAGGCGCGTGCGCCGATCAAGAAGCGCGCGCGCGCCAAGGCGAAGGCGGCGGCGACCAAGCGCGGCGGCAAGAAGAAGGCGACGCGCAAGAAGACCCGCAGGACCGTCGCGCGGAAATAAGCGCCGAACGGTCGGAACGGCGACGGCGCCCGCTCACTCGCCCCCTCGCGCCATCAGCAATTGCGCGGCGACCGAGGCGGCGATCACCGCCGGCTCCTTGCCCTCGATCCCCGGCAGGCCGATCGGGCAGACGAGCCTGGCGATGCGCTCCTCCGCGAGGCCGGCCGCGCGCATCTGGTTGACGAAGCGCGCGCGCTTGGTCGCCGAGCCGATCAAGCCGACGTAGGCGAAGCGGTCCTGGCGCAAAGCCTCGGCGACGATGGCGAGATCGAGCGGATGGGAATGCGTCATCACCACGACGAGCGCGCCGTCGGGCGCGCCGGCGAGCTCGCCCTGCGGCTCGCCGGCGTGGACGAGCGTGGCGTTCAGCGGCGCGCGCTCGGGAAAGGCGTCGGCGCGCGAGTCGATCCAGCGCACCGCGAAGGGAAGCGGCGCCAGCGTCAGGACGAGCGAGCGCCCGACATGACCGGCGCCGAAGAGGTAGAGCGCGCTCGCGCCGTCGCCGAATGTTTCCCGCCAGGCGCCCCGGGCCAGCGGCTCGGCGCCCGCCTCGCCTTCGATCGATCGCTCGACGCGCCCGCCCGCCCCATTGCGCGCGACGACGGCGAAGGCGCCGGCCCGTTCGGCGGCTGCGAGCGGCGCCAGCGTTTCGCGATCGCGCGCGTCAAAAGTTTCGATGCGCCACTCGACCCGCCCGCCGCAGCATTGCCCGAGTTCCGGGCCGAGCGCGACGACGCTGCGCAGCGCCGCCCCACGCCCCGACGCAAGCGCCGCGCGCGCCTCGGCCAGCGCCCGCCATTCCATCTCGCCGCCGCCGATGGTGCCGTGAAAGCCCCCCGAGGGCCGAACGACCATCCGCGCCCCCGCCTCGCGCGGGCTCGACCCTTCGGTCCTGACGAGACTGACCAGCGCGCCGGCGCCCTCGGCCTCGATCGATTCAATAAGACGGCGAAACGGCTGCATGGCGCGATTGACCGGGACGATGCGGGCAACCCTTTTATGATATCCCATTTCGCGCCCTACGCGCCCAGCGAAGCGATCGCATTCAAAATCGACTCCGGAGTGCAGGGCGCCTCGAGCCGGGGCTGGCCGCCCGGCTCGGCCGCATGGACCGCGTCGAGGATCGCCGAATAGACCGAAATCGCCAGCATCAGCGGCGGCTCGCCGACCGCCTTGGAGCGATAGATGCTGTCGATCGGGTTCGGCCGCATATGCAGACGCGTGTGAAACTGCGGCGGCGCGTCGGAGGCGACGGGGATCTTGTAGGTCGCCGGCGCGTGCGTCGTCAGCCGGCCCTGAGCGTCGAACGCCAGCTCCTCGGTGGTCAGCCATCCCATGCCCTGGATGAACGCGCCCTCGACCTGGCCGAGATCGAGCGCGGGATTGAGCGAGGCGCCGACGTCGTGCAGGATGTCGGCGCGCAGCACCTTCATTTCGCCGGTCAGCGCGTCGATCACGACCTCCGAGCACGCCGCGCCGTAGGCGAAATAGAAGAACGGCTTGCCGCTCGCTTGGGCGCGATCCCAGTGAATTTCGGGCGTCTTGTAATAGCCGGCGGCCGACAACGACACGCGATTAAGTCGGCAAGCCTTGGCGAGTTCGCCGAAAGCCATCGAGGCGTTGCCGCCGAACGCGCGCCCGTCGCGGAAGGCGACCGCTTCCGGCGCGACGCCCCAGTGCGAAGCCGCGAACTCGATCATGCGCCGCTTGATCTGCCGCGCCCCGGCCTGCGCCGCCATGCCGTTGATGTCGGAGCCCGAAGACGCGGCGGTCGGCGAGGCGTTGGGCACCTTGGCGGTGTTGGTCGCGGTGATGCGGACGAATTCGAGGGGAATGCCGAATTCCTCGGCGACGACCTGCGCGACCTTGGTGAACAGCCCCTGCCCCATCTCGGCGCCGCCGTGGTTGAGATGGACCGAGCCGTCGGAATAGACGTGGACCAGCGCGCCGGCCTGGTTGAGATGGATCAGCGTGAAGGAGATGCCGAACATCAGCGGCGTCAACGCGAGGCCGCGTTTGAGGATCGGGCTCTTGGCGTTGAATTCGCGAATCTCGCGCCGGCGCGCGCGGTAGTCGCTCGAGGCCTCCAATTCCTCGATGAGCGCCGGCAGCGTCTCGAGGTCCTCGATCTGCTGGCCGTACGGCGTGCGATCGGCGCCGAGGCGGTAGAAATTGGCCTTGCGCACGTCGAGCGGGTCGAGCCCGCGCTCGCGCGCGATCGCGTCCATCACGCGCTCGATCGCGATCATGCCCTGCGGGCCGCC
>JBEKLU010000040.1:0-37524 GCA_050010035.1 Roseiarcus sp. | reverse complement strand
TCATGCCCGCCCGTTCGATCGCGCTGACATGAACGAAGGCGTCCTTGCCGCCGTCATCCGGCTGAATGAAGCCGAAACCCTTTTGGGAATTGTACCACTTTACTGTGCCTATAGCCATGACGCCCCTCTTGGAGGTAAGCATAAGAACGCGACTCCGCGACGCGAAATCATCGTCAAGTTTCGATTTTTGGGGGAAGAGCGTCGCCATGAGCCGATTAAATCGTCCACGGCAAAGTTGGTCCGGCCGAATTTCGATCGGCTTATCTAGGAATGCGACCACACGATTTCAAGGGCTGCGGTCATTCGCCAACCCGCGACCATGTCGGCCTGCGGTTCGAATCCTGCCCGGCAAGATGGCGCGCGCACCGAATCAAGGCGTTTGCGAACTCCGATATTCATTGCGACTGCTGTGACCCCGCACCCATTCCTCATCGGTCAAATCGCTCGGACACCGCTTGGTTTTCTTCCCGATAGTGGCCATTCGGCCGCGCGTCGCCGGGGTCCGCATCCCAAGCTTCAATCACGCCGAGCAATCCATTTCAACGCGTTCTCGAACGATCTCCGAGCGGCTATGTTTCATCCGATTTGCGCGAGCACGCCGTCGGCTTCGGCATGACCGAAGTGGTGGAATTGCACGACCGTTCGCAATTCGAGATTTTTGCCCATTATTGCGGCATCGAACGCGTCGACGGGACCAAGCAGCGCATTCAGGCCGCCGTCGACAAATGGGTCGACATCAACGCGCTGACCGACGAACAAGCGGCGACCCAGATCGTTGCGGACAAGATCGATATTTTGATCGACCTCAACGGCTATACGAAATCGGCCCGCAGCCGGGTCTTTTCACTGCGCCCGGCGCCGATCATCGTCAATTGGTTCGGTTACCCCGGCACGATGGGGACGCCGTACCATCACTACTTGATCGCCGACCCGATCATCATTCCCGAGGACAGCGAGGTCTACTATTCGGAAAAAGTCCTGCGCCTGCCCTGCTACCAACCCAACGATCGCAAACGGACGGTCTCGCCGCGCGCGCCTTCACGCAAGGACATGGGGTTGCCGGAAGACGCGATGGTCTATTGCAGCTTCAACGGCGCCCAGAAGCTAACGGCCCGCATATTCAACCTGTGGATGACCATCCTCAAGAACGCCGCGAACAGCGTCCTCTGGTTGTTGGGCGCGACGGACGACACCAACGAACGACTGCGATCCTGCGCCGAGAACGCCGGCGTCGGCCGCGAGCGAATCCTATTCGCGGCGAAATTGGCCAACCCCGACCATCTCGCGCGATACCCGCTGGCCGATCTGTTTCTCGACAGCTTTCCCTACGGCGCGCACACCACCGGCGCCGACTCGCTTTGGATGGGCGTTCCGGTCCTGACGCTGCAAGGCCGGAGTTTCGCCTCGCGCGTGTGTTCGAGCTTGCTCCACGCCGCCGGCCTCGAGCGGCTGGTTTGCTCGACCGACGCGGAATACGTCGCGAAGGCGGTCGGCTATGCGAACGACAAAGACAGCCTGCTGGAGCTGAAGAGACATTTGCGCGAAGGCCGCGACTCCTGCCTGCTGTTCGACACCGGGCGCCTCGTCGCGGGACTGGAAGCGCTGTTCCAGCAAATGTTGCGCGATTTCAGGGACGGCGACTTGCCGCGACCCGATCTCGCCAACCTCGACACCTATCACGAGATCGGGGTGGGCCTCGACCACGAGAGGACCGACGCCATGTCGGACGCGGATTATCGGACGCTGTACCGCGAACAGCTCTCGCGCCGGCATGCGACCTATCCCATTGCCGCCGACGCGCGACTTTGGCGGGGCGGCGTCGATCCCGCTTGAATCCTCGATCGGGTCGCGAACGGACGGAACCGCAGGCCTTCGCCCCAAGAAGGCGCAAGTGCGAATGAGTGGGCGGTCGAGGCGAAGGCCGCATCCGGCGCGGCGGTGAAGCTGGGCGGGAGCGGGCGGCGCGCGAAACGCGCTTCCCGCGGCGCGCCGCCGGTCGAATTTGTGTGATATCGTTGTTCGTCTTCGGGAGCGCTCGCTATGATCGATCTGCATTATTGGCCGACGCCGAACGGCAAGAAGGTCACGATCCTGCTCGAAGAGCTGGGAACGCCGTACACCATCGTGCCCTGCAACATCGGCAAGGGCGACCAGTTCAAGCCGGAATTCCTGAGCATCAGCCCCAACAACCGCATGCCCGCGATCGTCGACCATGCGCCGGCCGACGGCGGGCCGCCCGTCGCCGTCTTCGAGTCGGGCGCGATCCTGATGTATCTCGCCGAGAAGGCCGGACGCTTCTATCCGCAGGACCTGCGTCGCCGTTACGAAGTCAATCAGTGGGTGATCTGGCAGATGGCCAATCAGGGCCCCAAGCTCGGCGAATGCGGCCATTTCCGGCGCCTCGGCGACAAACAGGGCGACCAGTCCTATGCGGTGCGCCGCTTCACCGACGAGGCCAATCGGCTCTACGGCGTCCTCAACAATCGGCTCTACGATCGGCGCTATCTGGCCGGCGACGAATACACCATCGCCGACATGATCAGCTATCCCTGGACGGTGAACTGGCAGGGCCAGGGGCAGGACATCGAAGAGTTCACATACTTCAAGCGCTGGTTCGACGAACTGAGCGCCCGCCCGGCGATCCAGCGCGGCCTCGCGGTCACCGCCGGCCCGGTGGAGGACCCCGAAAGCCTACCGGCCGAGGAGCGCGAGCGGCGGATGAAGCTGCTCTACAACCAGCGCGCCCGCCCGGCGCCGGCCGAAGGGGGCTCGAGCGCGATCTGACGGCCGAATTTTTCGCCGTTCGCGGCGGGGGGACCGAGGTTTTCCATGCAAGCCGACGATCCCTTCGACCTCGAACGCTTCGTGACCGCGCAGGCGCCGATCTTCGAGGCCGCGCTCGGCGAACTCAGGGCGGGCCGGAAGCGCAGCCACTGGATGTGGTTCGTGTTCCCGCAACTGCGCGGCCTCGGCCGCTCCGCGACGGCGCAGTTCTACGGCCTCGCCTCGCTCGAGGAGGCGCGCGCCTACCTCGCCCATCCCGTGCTCGGCGCCCGCCTGAATCTGTGCGCCGAGACGGTTCTGGCAATCGAGGGGCGAAGCCTCGGCGCCATTTTCGGTTCGCCCGACGACATGAAGTTCCACTCCTCGATGACCTTGTTCGCGCGCGCCGCCGACGACGAGAAAAGCGCGTACCGGCGGGCGCTCGATCGCTATTGCGGCGGCCGCATGGACGAATTGACGCTGGCGCTTCTCGACGCGGCGACGACCCGGCGCGCCGACGCGTGAAACGGCCCCCTCGCGATCCCGGTCCGTCCAGGAGACGGGCGTCGAACGCGCCGAGCGGCGTCGGAACCTCCGCGCCGCGCCCTCGCCGAATTGAGCTGCCTCAAGGCCGCCCGGCGCCGCGGCGTCTAATCCGAACGTCTGCCGCCTATGTCGGCGACAGCGCGCCCTGACGAGTTGACGCCCGCCATGTCGAAACGCCCACTCATCTTTCTCGGCGTTCTGGCCGTTCTCGCCGCGGGCGGCGGCTGGCTCTACCTGCACCGCGACGGCGCGAAGGGAACGAATACGCTCACGCTTTACGGCGACGTCGATATCCGAGAGGTGCAGCCGGCCTTCAACGACACCGGCCCCATCGCGACGATCACGGTGCAAGAAGGCGCGAGCGTGAAATGCGGCGATCTGCTCGCCACGCTGGACGACTCTCGCTACGCCGCGGCGCTGGCGCAGGCGAAGGCGCAGATGGAGAACCAGCGGCAGGCGCTCGCCAAGCTCGTCGCCGGGTCTCGTCCCGAAGAGATCGCGCAGGCGAAGGCGACGATGGACGCCTTGCAGGTGACCTATTTGAACAACGAGGCGACCTACAAGCGCTACGACGCCTTGGTCGGCTCCAGCGCCGGAACCATCCAGCAGCGCGACGACGCAAGAGCGGCGTTCGATTCCGTGCGCCAGCAATACGAGGCGGCGAGGCAGGCCTTTGTTCTGGCGGTCGAAGGGCCGAGGGCCGAGGACATTGCCGCGCAGCGCGCCGCCTATCAGGCGGCGCAGGCGGCGACCGCGCTGGCGCAGCGGCAGTTCGACGACACCCGCCTTTATGCGCAGTCCGACGGCGTGGTGGAGGACCGCATCCTGGAACCCGGCGACATGGCCTCTCCCGCCACGCCGGTTCTCACCGTCGCCCTGCTGAACCCGCTGTGGGTCAGAGCCTACGCTCCCGAGGACGAGCTCGGCCGCATCCGGCTCGGCATGAAGGCGAGCGTGAGCGCCGACAGCTATCCCGGTCGGACCTACGACGGCTGGATCGGCTATATCTCGCCCACCGCCGAGTTCACGCCCAAGACGGTGGAGACGCCGGAACTGCGCACCGCCCTGGTCTACCAGCTCAGGGTCTATGTGTGCGACGCGCGCGGCGAGCTGCGCCTGGGGATGCCGGCCACCGTGCGCATCGATCTGGCCCAGCCGGCGCAGGCGCCGCCGCCCGGTTGCGGAGCGAGCGATGCCGCCTCCCGATGAAGGCGCGCCGGCGTTGCGGCTCGAGGGCGTGCGCCGCAGCTTTCGCTCGGGCAAGCGCGTGGTCGCCGCGATCGACGGGATCACCGCCAGCGCGGCGCACGGCGCCGTCACCGGGCTGATCGGCCCGGACGGCGCCGGCAAGACCACCTTGATGCGGTTGATCGCCGGGCTGCTGCGCGCCGACGCCGGAAGGATCGAGGCGCTCGGGATCGACGTTAAGCGCGATCCGCTCGCCGTGCAGGCGCGGATCGGCTACATGCCGCAGCGCTTCGGGCTCTACGAAGACCTCAGCGTGCGACAGAACCTGGATCTGTACGCCGATCTGCAGGGCGTACCGATGCAGGACCGCCCCGCGCGCTACGCCGAGCTTTTGCACATGACCGCGCTCGGCCCGTTCACCGAGCGCCGGGCGGGACGGCTGTCGGGCGGCATGAAGCAGAAGCTCGGCCTCGCCTGCACCCTGGTTCATCCGCCCGAACTGCTGCTGCTCGACGAGCCGACCGTCGGCGTCGATCCGGTGTCGCGGCGCGAGTTGTGGCGGATCATCGACCATTTGACGCGCGATGCAAAAGTGACGGTGCTGTTCAGCACCGCTTATCTCGACGAGGCCGAGCGTTGCGACGCCGTGCTGCTGCTCCACGAAGGCCGGCTGCTGGGCAGCGGCCCGCCCGGCGCCTTCACCGCGGAATTGGCGGGACGCAGCTTCTTCGCCAGCGCCGACGTCGGCAAGCGACGCCTGCAGGAGCGGCTGGCGCGCGAGCCCGGCGTGATCGACGCGGTGATCCAGGGAAGCCGGGTCAGGGTGGTCACCGCCGCGCCGACGCCGCCCGACGTCGCCGCGCTCGCCTCGGAGCTGCCGGGCTTGACCATCGCGCCGACGCCCCCGCGCTTCGAGGACAGCTTCGTCGCCCAGTTACGCGCTCATGGACCCGCAACCCCAGTCGCTGAGGCGCCGAGCGCGCGGGCGCGGGTCGCCGCCTCGCCCGCCGAAGACATCATCGCGGTCGACCGCCTCACCCGCCGCTTCGGCGACTTCGTCGCGGTCGACAACGTCAGCTTCCGCGTCGCGCGCGGCGAGATCTTCGGCCTGTTAGGGGCCAACGGCGCCGGCAAGTCGACCACCTTCCGCATGCTCTGCGGCCTGCTGCCGCCCTCGGAGGGCTCCTTGCGCGTCGCCGGCTTCGATCTGCGTACGGCCGCCGCGCCGGCGCGCGGGCGGATCGGCTACATGGCGCAGAAATTCTCGCTCTACGGCGATCTCAGCGTGGAGCGCAACCTACGCTTCTTCAGCAGCGCCTACCGCCTGTTCGGGGCGCGCCAACGCCGGCGCATCGAGTGGGCGGTGAGCGAGTTCGGCCTCGCCGAGCAGATGAGCGCCAGCGCGCGCGACCTGCCGCTCGGCTTCAAGCAGCGCCTCGCGCTCGCCTGCGCGCTGATGCACGAGCCGGAGATCCTCTTCCTCGACGAGCCGACCTCGGGCGTCGATCCGCTCGCCCGGCGCGAGTTCTGGCGGCGCATCAACGCGCTGGCCGAGACCGGGGTCACCGTGCTGGTCACCACCCACTTCATGGAGGAGGCGGAATACTGCGACCGCCTCGCCATCATGGCCCAGGGGGCGGTGCTCGCCGAAGGGGCGCCCGACGAGATCAAGGCCGCCGCGAGGAGTCCCGCGCGGCCCGATCCGACCATGGAGGATGCGTTCATCGCGATGATCGAGGCGGCCGCCGCGCCGGGGCTTGCGTCATGAGCGGCGGCTCGCTCGGTCGGCTGCGCGGGCTGTTGCGCAAGGAGTTCGTGCAGATCTGGCGCGATCCGTCCTCGATCGCCATCGCCTTCCTGCTGCCGGCGGTGCTGCTGCTGCTGTTCGGCTACGGCGTCTCGCTCGACGCCGCCAACGTGCCGGTGGCGTTGGTGACCCAGCAACCGAGCGCGCTCGCCGAAAGCTTCGCCGCCGCCTTCGACCAGTCGGCCTATTTCCAGTCGCGACGCTACCTCAACGTCCAGGAGGCCGAGCGCGCCCTCGACGCGCGCGAGGTGCAAGGCGTCGTCTGGCTGCCCAGCGACTTCGCGCGCCGCGCCGGCTCGGGCGGCCAGTCACCAATCGGCGTCATCGTCAACGGCGTCGACACCAACAACGCGCGCATCGTCGAGGGCTACGTGCAGCAGGTGTGGGCGGGCTGGCTGGCCGCGGAAGCGCGCAAGGCGGGCCGGCCGTCGCCGATGCCGATCGCCGTCGAGCCGCAGATGCGCTTCAACCCGGCGGTGAGCAGCCGCGACTTCCTCGTCCCCGGCCTGATCGCGCTGATCATGACGCTGACCGGCGCGCTGCTCACCGCTCTCGTGATCGCGCGCGAGTGGGAGCGCGGAACCATGGAAGCGCTGATGGTGACGCGGGTGACGATCCGCGAGATCATGCTCTCCAAGCTCATCCCCTATTTCGCCCTCGGCATGGGCGGCATGGCGGCGACGGTGGCGATCGCCATGTTCCTCTTCGAGGTGCCGCTGCGCGGCTCGCTGCTGACGCTGACCGCCGCGTCGGCCCTGTTCATGCTCGCCGCGCTGGGCATGGGGCTCCTCATCTCCACCTTCGCCCGCAACCAGTTCGTCGCCAGCCAGGTGGCGATCATGGCGACCTTCCTGCCGGCGCTGATCCTCTCCGGCTTCCTGTTCGACATCAACTCGATGCCGCGGGTGGTGCAGATCATCACCAACATTGTTGCGGCGCGCTTCTTCGTCGCCATCCTGCAATCGACCTTCCTGGCCGGCGACGTGTGGAGCGTCATCCTGCCCAACGCCTTGGCGCTGGCGATCATGGCGACCATCTTCCTCGGCGCGGCGCGCCTGCTCGCGCGCAAACGGCTGGATTGAAGCGATGTGGCGCAGCGTCCTCGCCCTCGTCGTCAAGGAGCTGCTGGCAGTGCTGCGCGACCCGAAGAGTCGCTCGGTGCTGATCCTGCCGCCGCTCATCCAGCTCATGGTGTTCGGCTACGCCGCAACCTACGACCTCGACCACGTGCCGACCGCCATCTACGACCAGGACCCGAGCGAAGCTTCGCGCGACCTGGTGGCGCGCTTCCTCGGCTCGCCGACCTTCCGCCTGGTGGCGATGCTGAAGAGCTCCGAGCAGATCGACGAGCTGATCGACGCGCGCAAGGTCGCGCTGGTGCTGACGATCGACCGCCGCTTCACCCGCGACCTCCTGACCGGCGAGCCGGCGCCGGTGCAGGTCATCGTCGACGGCCGCAACTCCAACACCGCGCTGCTGATCGAGGGCTACGTCAACTCGATCGTCACCGATTTCTCGCTCGCCTGGAGCGCCGCCCACGGCGGCGCGCCGCCGCCCGCGCTGCTCGACGTGCGGGCGCGCTACAACCCGACCTTGAGCTCGCGCTGGTTCTTCCTGCCGAGCATCGTGGCGCTGCTCACCCAGATCGTCACCCTGCTCGTCGTCTCGCTGTCCGTGGCGCGCGAGCGCGAGACGGGCACCTTCGACCAGCTGCTGGTGACGCCGCTCAGGCAGATCGACATCCTGCTCGGCAAGGGCCTGCCCGGCGTGCTGATCGGCATGATCGAAGCCTCGGTGATCGTCGCCGCCGCGACGTGGTGGTTCGAGGTGCCGCTGCGCGGCGGCCTCTTCGCCCTCTATTTCGGCCTGCTGCTGTTCGTCGTCGCCGTCACCGGCATCGGACTGATGATCTCGTCGCTCGCCGCGACGCAGCAGCAGGCGCTGCTCGGCGTCTTCCTGTTCATGGTGCCCTCGATCATCCTCTCCGGCTTCGCCACGCCGATCGCCAACATGCCGGTGTGGGAGCAGCACCTGACGCTAATCAACCCGATGCGCTATTTCCTCGTCATCGTGCGCGCGGTGTTCCTCGAAGGGGCCGGGGCCTCGTCGCTCGTCCAACAATATTGGCCGATGGCGGTCATCGGCGCGGTCAGTCAGGCCGCGGCGGCATGGCTGTTCCGCAGCCGCGTGACGTGAGCGGCTCGCACGTCTACCGCGGTTCGATCGCGTCGGCCTTGAATTCGTCCTTCAGGCCGACGCCCGTCATGCGTCTCGTCCGCGCCTCCCGGCAAAGATGGAAGAGCCGGCTCGCGGCTTCCTTGTACGACATGCCCTCCGGCCGGATATTGGAAAGGCAGTTGCGCTCGGCATCGCTGCGGCCGATTTTCGGCGACCAGGTCAAATAGACGCCGAGGCTTTTCGGCGAGGTCAGGCTCGGCCGTTCGCCGATCAGCGCCGCGACCAGCGCCGCATCGAGAAGCTCGCCGATTTCGTCGCCGATGACCGCGTCGCCGCAACCCAGGAGAAGACCCTCGACGATGCTGGCCAGAACCCCCTCGGGATCGTCGGTCGGGTGGTTCGGCTGCAGACGCGAGGACAAGCGGCCCGGCAAGCCGATGGTGTTGCGAAGGCGCGTGACGACGCGGCATTTTCTTGCGATGGCGACGAGATCCTGCTTTCGGCGGATTTTGCTGACTGCCGCCGCCATTTCCGGCGTGAGCCCGGGGGCGAGGCTGTCCCCCGAACGCAACGGCGAGGCTTTCGCCAACAGGCGTCTTAAGTCCGGGAAGACGTAGCGTGTGCCGCTGAGCGTCGTCGCATACATGGCTTGGCGCCATCGCGAGGGGTGCTGCTGTCGGCTGGAGCCATCCTCGAGCGGGCTGATGTTATTGGGTCGGGCGGCGAGATCAATGAGTTGTCGCGACGCGCCTCCCGCTGCGAGCGGCCGCGCGCCCGGACCGTTGCCGCTCGCGCCGCCCCTCGAATACCGCTGGCGGTGATCGTCCTCCCCAAGCGGCCGAGGCGGTCGGCGCGGCTCAGGCGGCGCACGAGGTGAGGGCCGGCGAGTCCCCAAACGGTCGAGAGCCCCCCGGTGCGGGCCGGAGGGCTCAGGCAGAGGGGGTGCTCTGGTGCGCGGGCCAGAGCCCCCGCACGAACAAACTGTGCGTTTGCCGGCGCTTCGCGTCTATTCGGCTCTTCGGTCGATGCGCGGCGTTCGCCATCGTTTGCGGCGAGGGCGCCGCCGCCGGGTTTCGGTTCGGCGATCGCCGCGTATGCGCCGCGCCCCTCGTCATGGAGCCCTGAGCCGAAGCGGCCGGGGGAGACACGCGCGGATCGACAATGGGTCCGCGATGGCGACGTGTCGACTTGCCCTTTCGGTCGATTCGCGCGTCTACGCCCTTTGGACGATGATCGACCGCGCCGGCTCGCGCCGCGGCCAATCGCCGCGCGCGCCAGCCGATCCGCGCAGCGACTGTCGCAACTCCGTCGCCGCCCCACTCGCAAATTCGGCCAAATCGCTTTATAGGCCCGTGCCGGAACATCAAACCAGGAGGCGCGGACGCCTCCTCGACAGGAGCCTCCATGAAACTTTCCCCGCCAGCGCCGACCCGCCGGCTCGCCCTCGCCTTCGCCTCCGGCCTCGCCGCCGCCCTGGCGTTGGCCGGCGTCGCTCACGCGGACCCGAAGATTCTCGCCAAGGTCGACGGCGTTCCGATCACCGCCGACGACGTCGCCGACGCGCTCGTCGACATCGGTCCGGGCCTGCCGCAAAAGCTCGAGGGGCCGGCGCGCGAGAAATACGTGCTCGACTATCTCATCGACTTGCGGCTGGTCGCCAAGAAGGCCGAGGCCGACAAGCTCGACACCGGCCCTGATTTCACGCGCCGCATGGCCTACTATCACGACAAGGTGGCGATGGAGGCTATGCTGGGCAATGTCGCGAAGGCGGCGACGACCGAAGAGGCCGAGCGCAAGGCTTACGACGAAGCCGCCAAGGCGCACCCGCCGGCGGAGGAGATTCACGCCCGCCACATCCTGCTGCCGACCGAGGAGGAAGCCAAGGCGGCGCTGGCGCGCGTCAAGGCCGGCGAGGATTTCGCCAAGGTGGCGGCCGAACTGTCGAAGGATCCGGCGGGCGACGGCGGCGATCTCGGCTGGTTCACCAGGGACAGCATGGTGCCCGAATTCGCCGACGCCGCGTTCAAGCTCCAGCCCGGCGAGGTCTCCGACCCCGTGAAGAGCGAATTCGGCTGGCACGTCATCAAGGTCGAGGGACGGCGGATGAAGACGTTCCCCACGTTCGACCAGGTCAAGGACCAGGCGGCCCGCTTTGTCGCGCAGAAGGCGCAGAGCGACCTGATCGCCTCGCTGCACCAGGGCGTCAAGATCGAGCGCTTCGACGAGGAGGCGAAGCCGGCCGCCGACGCGGCGCCGGCGGCCGAGCCGACCACCCCCGCCGACGCGGCCAAGCCCAAGACGCCGTGAACGGCGCCGCAAGTCTTGCGAGCGTGATCTCGGAGGAGCCGCGCCCGGCTTTCCCGCGATCACGCCGTCGAGCCCGCAATTGAGGAAATGCGCCCGATGGCCGATCCCGCCCCGCTCTCCCCGCTCGCGCCGAAGAAATATCCCGCCCTGCCCGCGATCGAGGGCGTGCGTTTCGCCACCGTCGCCGCAGGCGTGCGCTACGCCGGCCGCACCGACGTGATGCTGGCGCTGTTCGATTCTCCGGCTCAAGTCGCGGGCGTGTTCACCCGCTCCAAGTGCCCCTCGGCGCCGGTCGACTGGTGCCGCGCCAACCTGCCCAAGCGCCAAGCGCGCGCGCTGGTCGTCAATTCCGGCAACGCCAACGCCTTCACCGGCGCTGCTGGCGCGAGCGCGGTCGCCGAGGTCGCCGCGGCGGCGGCCAAGGCGACCGGCGCGGCCCCGCACGAAATCTTCATGGCTTCGACCGGCGTGATCGGCGAGCCGCTGGCGGCGGGCCGCATCACGCAAGCGCTCGATAAGCTGGTCGCGGGCGCCAAGCCCGACGCGCTGATGGACGCCGCCAAGGCGATCATGACCACCGACACGTTCCCCAAGGTCGCCACCGCGCGGGCGAAGATCGGCGAGGTGGAAGTCACGATCAACGGCATCGCCAAGGGCGCTGGCATGATCGCGCCCGACATGGCGACGATGCTGTCCTTCGTCTTCACCGACGCGCCGATCGCGGCCCCGGCGCTGCAAGCGCTGCTGTCAAAATCCGTGCAGCGTTCCTTCAACGCCATCACCGTCGACAGCGACACCTCGACCTCCGACACGCTGCTCCTGTTCGCCACCGGCGCCGCGGCGGCGCGCGGCGCGCCCGAAATCGCCGACGCCGCCGACCCGCGCCTTGCCGCGTTCCGCCGCGCACTCGACAAGGTGCTCATCGATCTCGCCCAGCAGGTGGTGTGCGACGGCGAGGGCGCGCACAAGTTCATCGAAGTGCGCGTCGCCGGCGCCACCTCGCGCAAGGCGGCCAAGCGCATCGCGCTCTCCATCGCCAACTCGCCGCTGGTCAAGACCGCCTGCGCCGGCGAAGACGCCAACTGGGGCCGCGTCGTCATGGCGGTCGGCAAGGCGGGCGAAAAGGCCGAGCGCGACAAGCTCGACATTTTCTTCGGCGACATCCGCGTCGCCCACGCCGGCATGCGCGACCCCGCCTACGACGAAGCGTCGGCCTCCGCGTATATGAGGCGCAAGAGAATCGTCATCGCCGTCCACGTCGGCGTCGGCACCGCGACGGCGAAGGTATGGACCTGCGACCTAACCAAGGACTACGTCGCCATCAACGGCGACTACCGCTCTTGAACTTGCTGCTCGTCGTCGCCGTCGCGCTCGTCGACGCCGACGGCCGCGTCCTGATCGCCCGGCGCCCGGAGGGCAAGGCGCTGGCGGGCCTGTGGGAGTTTCCCGGCGGCAAGCTCGGCGCGAACGAGACCCCCGAGGACGCGCTGATCCGCGAATTGCGCGAGGAACTGGGCATCGAGGTCAAGGCGCCGTGCCTCGCGCCGCTGACCTTCGCCAGCCACGCCTACGACGACTTCCACTTGCTTATGCCGCTCTATATCTGCCGCCGCTGGGAAGGTTTTGTGCAGCCGCTGGAGGGCCAGGCGCTGAAGTGGGTGCGGCCGAAGGAGCTGCGCGCCTATCCCATGCCGCCGGCCGACGAGCCGCTGATTCCGCATCTGGTGGATTTGCTGGGGTGAAGCGTTGACGAAATGCATGTGCGCCGATCTGAGCATGGAGGCGGCCGGAATCGACGACGCTGAAACGCCGCGCCGAATTCTCCCGCGCCGCCGGCGCGTCGCGGCGTCGCCTCGAATTGCTGGTTGGCGCTCGTCGCGCTAAGCTCATGCGGAAAATGACCTTCCTCCCGTGCATGTCGGCAAGAGTTCCATTCTGGCGGACGACGGCCATGACGTTGGTTATCGGCTGCGTCGTCGACCTGCCGGCGCCGGTTCATGCGGGTGAAGTCGAGATCAACATTTCGTTCAATCAGTCTTTCGATCGCGTTGAGCCCAGGCCTGGGTTCACCACTACCCATTACGAAATGGCGATAACGCTATCGTCGGGCGGCAGCGTGGCTCACAGGGAGGGCCATTCAAATATTAGAGGCACACAGATTTTCGCCGTCGACAAGACAATGCGTCTCGGCAAAAACGAGAAATTGGAATGGCGAGTGGTCGACAAAGACTCTCTCATCAATATATACGACTACAAATCGTTCAGCCGAGCTATCCTCGTGACGGTCCATGGAACGAACTGCACAGCCCAGATCGATTTTGAGCTGAAACCAGGGTTCTCCGATTACGAATACCGCTCTCAGCCGTCAGCGGTGCCGGCCGTGGCGCGCTCGGTTCGCGCCGATAGCGTGAGCTGCACGATCGGCCCGAGCCGGCCCGGCTGACGACTCCGCGACGGCGCGGATGCGGTCCGCCGTCAGCGCCGGATAGTTGGCGATGATCTCGGCTTCGCTCCATCCGTCGGCGAGTAGCCCGATGACGAATTCGACGGACAGGCGCGTTCACGCGACCACCGGCTTTCCCGCGAGAATTTGCGGATCGAGGGCGATGGCGGAAGCTGCGGCGGTCATGACGGGAGGTCTCCAAACCATTCGACAATACTGCATTCTCTCCGGACGTGCGACCTCTTGATGGCCGCACCGGACGCCGCGCGAGCCAGGAGCGCCGAGGAGATCGGCCGACAGCGGCGAGTCCCCCTCAAAGGCACATCCCCAGCCGCAGCGCGTCGTAGATCGCCGCGTGGGTGTTGCGGGCGGCGACGGCGTCGCCGATGCGGAAGAGCTGGAAAACGCCCGCGGGGTTGGCGCGCATCGTCTGCGGCCGGCCGGCGATCAGCGCGCCGTAGTCGACCGCGCCGAGATTGCTCGAAAGCGGCTTCAGGGCGAAGTAGAGCTCGTCGAGCGGCCGCGTTCCGTGGTTGACGACGATCTGCTCGACGACGCGCTCTCTCACCATCTCGGCGTAATCGCTGCCGACGCTCGCGATCAAAAGATTGCCCTCGCGCCGCGCGCCGATCAGGCGGAAGCCGACGGTGAACGTCACGTCGCGCGTCTGCAGGACGCGCATGGAAGGCACGAGGTTCATCGCCATCACTTCGGGCGCGAAGGTCCGATCCGGCGTCATGATCTCCAGCTTCGCGCCCGTCGCGGCGATCGCTTCGGCCGCCTGCAGCGCCGCGTGGTCGCCGGCGTCGTCGAACAGCAGCACGTTTCTCGCCGGCTTCGCGTCGCCCGACAGGATGTCCCAGGCGGAGACGACGAGGTCGTTCCCCTCGGCCAGAATCTCGACGTGCGGCAGCCCGCCGGTGGCGACGATGGCGACGTCGGGACGTTCGCCAAGGACATCGCTGGCCTCGGCCCAGACGTCGAAACGGAAGGTCACGCCCTTCGCCATGCAACGCGCCATCAGCCAGTCGACGATCCCCATCATCTCGCGCCGGCGCGGGCTCAACGCGGTCAGGCGCACCTGTCCGCCCGGCCGGCTGGCGGCCTCGAACACCACGACTTCGTGTCCCCGCTCGGCGGCGACGCGCGCGGCCTCCAGCCCGGCGGGCCCGGCGCCGACGATGACGATTTTGCGCCGCTCGGCGCTGAGCGCGATCTCGTGCGGCATGGTCAATTCGCGCCCGCTGGCGGCGTTGTGCAGGCAGAAGGCCTCGCCGCCCTGGTAGATGCGGTCGAGGCAGTAGTTGGCGCCGACGCAGGGGCGGATTTCGTCCTCGCGGCCCTCCATGATCTTGCGCACGATGTGCGGATCGGCGATGTGCGCGCGGGTCATCCCGACCATATCCAATTTGCCGGAAGCGACCGCGTGGCGCGCCGTCGCCACGTCGGCGATGCGGGCGGCGTGAAAGGTCGCCATCCCGGTCGCCGCGCGCACCTCGCCGGCGAAGTCGAGATGCGGCGCGCTCGCCATGCCCTGCACCGGGATGACGTCGGTCAGGCCGGCGTCGGTGTCGATATGGCCGCGCACCACGTTGAGGAAGTCCACCATGCCGCACGCCTTCAGGCGTCGCGAAATCTCCAGGCCCTCCGCCTTCGTCAGACCGCCGGCGAGCGCCTCGTCGGCGACCAGACGCACGCCGAGGATGAACTCAGGCCCGACGCGCCGGCGAATGGCGGCGATCACCTCGAAGGCGAAGCGCAGGCGATTGTCGAGCGAGCCGCCCCAGGGTTCGTCCAGCGTGTTGGTCAGCGGCGACCAGAACTGGTCGATCAGATGGCCGTAGGCCTCGAGCTCGACGCCGTCGAGGCCGGCCGCCTTCATGCGCTCGGCGGCGTCGGCGTAATCGGCGAGGATGCGCGCGATGTCCCAGTCCTCGAGCTGCTTGGGAAAGGCGCGATGGGCCGCCTCGCGGTTGTGCGAGGGCGAGACGACAGGCAGCCAGTCGCCGCGGTCCCAGCGCGTGCGACGGCCGAGATGGGTCAGTTGCACCATCACCGCCGCGCCGTGCTCGCGGCAGGCGTCGGCGAGGTCGCGCATCCAGCCGACCACTTCGTCCTTGTAGGCGAGGATGTTGTTGAAGGCGGGCGCGCTGTCGCGCGACACCGTGGCGGAGCCGGCGGTCATCGTCAGCGCGACGCCCGCCTTGGCGCGCTCGACGTGATAGGCGCGGTAGGCGGCCTTCGGCATGCCGTCTTCGGCGTAGGCGGGCTCGTGCGCGGTGATCATCAGGCGGTTGCGCAGCGTCAAATGCTTCAGCCGAAACGGTTGCAGAAGCGGATCGTTGGTCATCCCCAAGGCCTCGCGAACGGCTCTTTGGCGGCGAGCCTAGGGAGGCTGTTCACCGGTGTCAATTTCGGCGACAGGACCGTACAATCCCGTTGCGCGCCGCGTTGCAGGCGCCTAGGATCGAGCCCATGCGGCGGTCCAGGCAAAGCGAAACGGGTTGGCGCGGCTCGCGCGAGGGATGGCTGGCGGCCGCCTACGACAGCCTCGTCGAATCCGGCGTCGACGCGGTGCGGATCATGCCGCTGTCGAAGCGGCTCAATCTTTCCCGAACCAGCTTCTACTGGTTCTTCAGGGATCGCGACGCGCTCCTCGCCGCCCTGATCGACCTCTGGCGGGCGAAGAACACCGGCAACCTCGTCAAGCAGGCCGACAGCTACGCCGAGACCATCTGCGAAGCGATCCTCAACGTGTTCGATTGCTGGCTCGACGCGACCCTGTTCGATTCGCGCCTCGAATTCGCGGTGCGTAGCTGGGCGCACCAATCGCCCGACGTCGCGGGCGAGATCGCCCTCGCCGACGCGACGCGGCTGAAGGCGCTGGCGGATATGTTCGTTCGCTTCGGCTTCGACGAACTCGCCGCCGACGTGAGAAGCCGGGCGATCTATCTCACGCAAATCGGCTATATCTCGATGAAGACGGAGGAAAAGGTGGCGCTCCGCATGAGGCGCATTCCCGAATACATCGGCGCCTTCGCCGGCGCGCCGCCGAGCGCGAGCGAAGTGGAACGGTTCTTCGCCCGCCACGGCTTCAAAGCCAGACGGCCTGCAATCGCGCGCGCGCAGGCGTCTTGAAGGCGCGAGCGAATGAGGAAATGGGGCGGAGAGCGAAACGGCGCTGCTCTTCGTCTCTGCGAGCGTGGAGCGCCGCAGTGATAGGGGAACGACAATGAAGGCATTGCTTGCGTCGACCGCGCTGGCCGCGGCGGTCTTGGCTCCCGGCGGCGCGGCGTGGGCCGCGGGCTGCGGCGACGTCACCATCGCCAGCATGAACTGGCAGTCCGCCGAAGTGCTGGCGAGCATCGACAAGATCATCTTGAGCAAAGGCTACGGCTGCAACGCCAGCATCGTGCAAGGCGACACCGTGCCCACCATCACCTCGATGACCGAGAAGGGCCAGCCCGACATCGCGCCGGAAGGGTGGATCGACCTGCTGCCCGACGTCGTCAACAACGGGGTCAAGGACGGCAAGCTGGTGATCGCCGGGCCGGCGCTCTCCGACGGCGGCGTGCAGGGTTGGTGGATCCCGAAGTTCATCGCCGACGCCCATCCCGACATCAAGACGATCGCCGACGCGCTGAAGCATCCCGAACTCTTCCCGGCTCTGGAAGACCCGTCGAAAGGCGCCGTCTTCAACGGCCCGCAGGGCTGGGGCGGCACGCGCGTGACCGGCCAGATGTACAAGGCCTTCGACGCGCAGAAGGCGGGGTTCGTGCTGGTCGACACCGGCTCGTCGGCCGGCCTCGACGGCTCGCTGGCCAAGGCCTACGAGCACAAGCAGGGCTGGCTCGGCTATTACTGGGCGCCCACGGCGCTGCTCGGCAAGTACGAAATGGTCAAGCTCGACCCCGGCGTTCCCTTCGACGACGCCGAATGGAAACGCTGCTACACCGTCGTCTGTCCCGATCCGAAGCCCGACGCCTGGTCGAAGGACAACGTGGACACCTTGGTGACGGCGAAATTCGCCGGGCAAGCCAGCGTCGCGATGGAGTATCTCAAGCACCGCTCCTGGGCGAACGCCACCGTCAACAAGCTCTTGGCCTGGATGAGCGACAACCAGGCGACGGGCGACGACGGCGCCAAGCACTTCCTCAAGACCAGCGAGGACGTCTGGACCAATTGGGTCCCGGCCGACGTCGCGGCGAAAGTCAAAGCCGGCCTTTGAGTTCGCCGTGAAATGAACCCGTCGGCGCGCCCTTCGCCGGGCGCGCCGACGATTGCGGCGGACGGTCGCAAGAAGCCGCCTCGGCGTCATGGCCGGGCTTGTCCCGGCCATCCACGCCGCGCCGCCTCGTCGAGACGTCCAAAGCGAAGCGCGACGGAACGGCGTGCGGACGATTGCTTCGGAATCGCCTTGGGATGGCCGGGACAAGCCCGGCCATGACGGCGAGGGGCATTTCGCAACCGGCCACCCTCGCCGACCCCTGGAATTAATCGCCTTTCGCCAAAGGGCAATTCGATGGACTGGCTGATCACTTTCCCGCACCTCAGCGACGACCTGCTCACCGCTTGGAAGAAGGCCGTCGACGGCGGCTTCCTGGCGTTCACGCGGGCCTACGGCGACGCCATCGAACACTTTTTCGACCCCCTGCAATATTTTCTCATCCACTCCGAGCGCACCCTCCTCGGCGCGCCGTGGCCGATCGTCGTCCTCGTCTTCGCGGCGATCGCCTGGTTCGCTGGGCGGAGCTGGCTCGTCGTGGCGGGAACCATCGCGACGCTCGTCGCGATCGGCCTGTTCGGCATGTGGGACAACACGATGAAGACGATCTCGATGATCGTCGTGTGCACCGTGCTGTCGATCGTGCTGGGCATCCCGATCGGCATCGCGATGTCGCGGTCCGATCGGCTGCAAAAGGCGGTCAACCCGATCCTCGACGTGATGCAGACCCTGCCGAGCTTCGTCTACCTCATCCCGGTCGTCATGCTGCTCGGCATCGGCAAGGTTCCCGGCCTCATCGCCGTCGTCATCTACGCCATTCCGCCGATGATCCGGCTGACCGATCTCGGCATTCGCCTGGTCGACCGCGACGTTCTGGAGGCCGCGGACGCGTTCGGCTCGTCGGGCTGGCAGAAACTGGTGAAGGTTCAGATTCCGCTGGCGCTACCCACCATGATGGCGGGCGTCAACCAGACCATCATGATGGCGCTGGCGATGGTGGTGATCGCCTCGATGATCGGCGTCGAGGGCCTCGGCCAGCCGGTGCTGATGGCGATCTCCAATCAATATTTTACGCTCGGGGTGATGAATGGGCTCGCCATCGTCGGCATCGCGATCATCTTCGACCGCGTCAGCCAGGCCTACGGCCGACGGCTGCAAAAGCACCGGAGCGTCGTCCATGGCTGAACGTCCGGCCGAGCCCGGCGGCATCGACATCCGGCGCCTCTACAAGATTTTCGGCGAGAACGCGCGCGCCTGTCTCGAGCTGGTCGAACGGGGGATGAGCAAGGCCGAGCTGATGGCGCGCCATCGACACGTGCTCGGCCTCAAGGATGTCAACATTCACATGAAGCCCGGCCGCATCCAGGTCATCATGGGGCTGTCGGGATCGGGCAAGTCCACGCTCATCCGCCACATCAACCGGCTGATCGATCCGACCGCCGGCGAGGTGTGGGTGGACGGCGTCGACGTCGTCAGGATGGGCCAGGGCGAATTGCGCCAGTTTCGCCGCCGACACACGGCGATGGTGTTCCAGAAATTCGCGCTGCTGCCGCATCGCACGGTGCTCGACAACGCCGTCTTCGGCCTTGAGATCAAGGGCCTCGCGCGCGCCGCCCAGGTCGAGTCGGCGATGCGGTGGCTCGCCAGGGTCGGGCTCGACGGCTTCGAGGACCGCTATCCCAACCAGCTCTCGGGCGGCATGCAGCAGCGCGTCGGCCTTGCCCGCGCGCTCGCCAACGACGCGCCGATCATGCTGATGGACGAGGCGTTTTCGGCGCTCGACCCGCTGATCCGGGTCGACATGCAGAGCGTCCTGCTCGATCTGCAGAAAGAAATCCGCAAGACCATCGTGTTCATCACCCACGATCTCGACGAGGCGCTGCGGCTCGGCGACGCCATCGCGATGCTGCGCGACGGCGAGGTGATCCAGCAAGGCACCAGCCAGGACATCGTGCTCAGGCCGGCCGACGATTACGTCGCCAGTTTCGTTAGGGAAGTGAACCGCGGCCGCGTCGTCAAGGTCGAGGCGATCATGGGCCCCGCGCCGGAAGGCGCGGAACCGCCGAAGCTCACCATCGCCGCGGACGCCGTGCTCGAGGACGCGGCGCTCCTGCTCGCCGGCGCCGACCAGACCGCGCTCGCCGTCGTCGACGGCGCCGGTCGGCGCGTCGGCCAGGTCGACCTGCGACGGATTCTGTCCGCCATGGTGACGCCGGTCGCCGGCGCCGGCGGCGAGCGCCGCGAGCCTTCCGCCGCGCTCGTCGATTTCGCCCCTTCGGCGGGAACGGCAACGCCCGGTTAACGCCGGCCTGCCAGGATCGCCGCGTGGCGAGACCTCGCCACGGCCAGGTTCTCGCACGAAATGCCGCAAAACCGCCGGCCCGCACGCCCGAGCCCCGAAGACAGCCTCGCGCAAGCCGCCCTGCCCGCCGCGCCCGATCTCGCGGCGATCGTCGCCGCGTGGCTCGCGCGTCTGCGCTGCGAGCGCCGCCTCGCCGGACACACGCTGGAGGCCTATGGCCGCGACGTCAGGCAGTTTCTCGCCTTCCTCAGCGAGCGCTTCGACGCCCCGCCGGGAAAAGCCGATTTCGTCGGCCTCGTCACCGGCGATTTGCGCGCGTTCCTGGCGCGCCGGCGCGCCGAAGGGATCGACGGGCGCTCGCTGCAACGCGCGCTCTCGGCGCTGCGCTCACTGGCGCGCCATTGCGAGCGCGAGGGCTTAGGGACGGCGTCCGCCTTCGCCGCGATCCGCGCGCCGCGCGCCGCCCGCCGCCTGCCGCGCCCGCTCGCCGTCGCCGACGCCAAGGCGGTCGCGACCACCGCCGTTCGCGCGGGCGAAGCGCGCGAGCCGTGGATCCTGGCGCGCGACGCGGCGGTCCTCGCGCTGTGTTACGGCGCGGGCCTGCGCATCGGCGAAGCCCTATCGATCCGCCGCGCCGACGCGCCGATCGGCGACGTCGACGCGATCACGGTTCTGGGCAAGGGCGCCAAGACGCGGCAGGCGCCCATCATCGCCCCGGTGCGCGCGGCGATCGAAGACTATCTCGCGCTCTGCCCCTATGTCCTCGAGCCGGACGGCCCGCTGTTCGTCGGCGCCAAGGGCGGGCCGCTGTCGCCGCGCATCCTCCAGCTCGCGATGGAGCGTCTGCGCGGCGCGCTCGGCCTGCCCGACAGCGCGACGCCGCACGCGCTGCGCCATTCCTTCGCCACCCACCTCTTGGCGCGCGGCGGCGATCTCCGGACGATTCAGGAACTGCTCGGCCATGCCTCGCTGTCGACGACGCAGATCTACACCGCCGTCGACGGCGCGCGGCTGCTGGCGGCCTATCGGGCGGCGCACCCGCGCGCGTGAACGCCGCGCTCGGCGCGACACGCGCGCGTCGGTGCGATATGGTTCTCCCAGCGTCAACGACGCACGAACAGGGAGCTTTTCGCCCATGCGCATCGTCTTCACCGGCGGGTCCGGCAAGGCCGGACGGCACGCCATCGCCCATCTCGTCGTCAAGGGCCATCACGTCCTCAACGTCGATCGGAAGCCGCTCGACCTGCCCGGCGTCAACACGCTGATCGCCGATCTCGCCGACAGCGGCCAGGCCTTCAACGCGCTGTCGACGCATTTCGGCTTCGAAGGCTTCGATCTCGGCCACGCGCCGCACGCGCCCGACGCCGTCGTGCATTTCGCGGCGATCCCGCGCGTGCTGATCCAGCCGGACAACGCCACCTTCGCCACCAACGTCATGAGCACCTACAACGTGATCGAGGCGGCGATGAAGCTCGGCGTGCGCAAGGTCGTCATCGCTTCGAGCGAGACGACCTACGGCGTCTGCTTCGCCGAGGGCGACAAGGACTTTCACAGCTTCCCGCTGGAGGAGGACTACGACGTCGATCCGATGGACAGCTACGGCCTGTCCAAGGTGTGCAACGAGAAGACCGCGCGCGCCTTCGCCATGCGCTACGGCGCCGACGTCTACGCCCTGCGCATCGGCAACGTCATCGAGCCGCACGAGTACGGCCACTTCGAGGCCTTCCTCGCCAATCCGATGATGCGCAAGCGCAACGCCTGGAGCTACATCGACGCGCGCGACCTCGGCGAGATCGTGCATCTGTGCCTCGTGAAGAACGGCCTCGGCTTCCAGGTGTTCAACGCCGTCAACGACACCATCACCCTCGACACGCCGACGCGCGACTTCCTGGCGCGCCATTGCCCGCACGTTCCGATCACGCGCCCACTCGACAAGTTCGAGGCGCCGCTGTCGAACCGCAAGGCGCGCGAGGTGCTCGGCTTCAAGGAGGCGCACGACTGGCGCCGCTACGTGAAAGCGCGCTGACCGGCGTTCACGTTCGCCGCGCTTGGCGCGGCCGGTCGGCGGGCGATGCCACGGCCTGAAGCCGTTTGGCGATCAGTTTCGTCCCCGCTTTCGCCGCCCCGCCCGGTCCGGCAAGGGGCCGCACCTCGTCGGCGGCGATCGGCTCCCCGCAATGCGAACAGACGACCCGCGGCTCGAATCGATGGCCGCAGGATTTGTGCGCGAAGAGGATCGGGCGCCCCTCCTTCGGCCGCGCCCAGCGGTCGCCCCACGCCGTCAGCGCCAGAAGCGCGGGGACGAGATCGCGTCCCGCCTCGGTCAGGCGATATTCGTATCGCGGCGGACGCCCTTGATACGCCGCCCGCTCGACGACGCCGTTCTCGGCCAACGCCTTGAGCCGCCGCGTCAGCAGATTGCGCGATATGCCGAGATCTTCGACGAGCTCGTCGAAGCGGGCGAGGCCGAGGAACAGATCGCGGACGATCAAGGGCGACCACCAGTCGCCGACCCGATCGAGGCCGCGGGCGAGCGAGCACCGCATTTGCGCAAAGCTGGTTCTCTCCATGCCGCGGAGGATAGTCAGTTGCCTGATTGAACTCAATGGGCTAGGTTCGTTCAATCATTGAACTCAAGGGGCCTCCGATGTATCACGCCATCGTCCGCCGCCGCGTCCGAGAACTCTTCGGCGCCGTCAACCGCGCCGACGCCGAGCCGGTCCTGCGCGCCTTCGCCGGCCAATTCGAGCATTCACTCCTCGGCGACCACGCTCTGGGCGGATCGCGACGCACGCTCGCGGCGACGCGGCGATGGTACGAAAGGCTCTATCGGCTGCTGCCCGACATCCATTTCGACCTTCGCCGCATTTGGGTCAGCGGGGCCCCGTGGAAAACGCTCGTCCTCGTCGAATGGGACGAGACCAACTCCGGGACCGACGGCGTCCGGGTCGAAAACAGCGGCGTCCACGTCATGCATCTAAGCTGGGGATGCGCGACGCGCCTGGCGATCTGCCCCGACACGATCGGGGTGAAGGCGACGCTCGATCGAATGGCGCTCGCGGGCGTCGCCGAGGCGCACGCCCCGCCGATCGCGGATTGAGGCGCGAGAGGATGCTTAAAGTCGCCAGGGATCGAGTATCGGCACGCCGGCCGCGACGAACGGCGCCGTATCGCGCGTCGCCACCGTAAACCCCCTCACCGTAGCGATGGCGGCGATCTCGGCGTCGGCCACCGACAGCGCGCAGCCGTTGGCGCGGGCGCGCGCGACCAAGGTCGCGTACGCTCTCGCCGCGTCCTCGTCGAAGGGGAGAATGCGCGCGCCGAACAGCTTGGATATCAGCGCGGCCAACGCGGCGCCGACGCCGTCCCGGCACTTGCCGGCGGGCATCGTTTCGACGCCGACCAGCAATTCGGCCAGATTCACCGCCGTCAAATACAGCGTCTCCGCCGCCTGCCGGTCGAGCCAGTCGACGACGGCTTTTGCGCCGTTGGCCTTCACCGGCTCGGAAACGACGTTGGTGTCGAGGATGATCACTCGAACGACGCCGGTTCGGTCGGCGAGGGATCGCGGACCGTCTCGAGGTCGACGCCGCCGAAGCGCCGCCCGAACGCCGCCAGCTCCGCACCGACCTTGAGCCGCCCCTTGGGGCGCACCGCCTCGTCCAGGATCGCGCGGACTTCGGCCTCGGCGCTGCGCCCGTGACGCGCCGCGCGCAATTTCAGGGCGCGATGCGTCTCGGCGGAAAGATTGCGAATGGTGACGGCGGGCATGTGATATCTCTCCTGCTATTCCGATATCGATGATCGCATAGAATGATGAATGATGTCAACGAGGCGCCGGGACAGAAGATCGCACTCAGGTTGTTGAAAACAAGCGATCGCGACCGGGAACGGCGCCCTTCGCTCCCCTCACGTCCCGCGCGGCTTCGCCCGGCTCGTCGGCGCCGCGTTCGCCGGGTCCTCGGGCCAGAAGTGCCTGGGATAGCGGCCGCGCAGGTCGGCGCGCACCGCCGCCCACGAGCCCTTCCAAAAGCCGGGCAGATCGCGGGTGATCTGGATCTCGCGATGCGCGGGCGACAGCAGGCGCAGCGTCAACGGCACGCGGCCGCCCGCCAGCGCCGGGTGCTGGGAAAGGCCGAACAACTCCTGCACGCGTAGCGCGATGCTCGGCCCGCCCTCCGCCTCGTAATCAACGGGAACGGAGGAGCCGGTCGGCGCGATGAAATGCGTCGGCGCCTCGGCCTCGAGGCGGCGCGAGAGCTCGTAGGGCAGCCTCGCATGGAGCGTCTGCGCGAGTTCGTCGCCGGAGAATTCGTCGAGGCGCGTCTTGCCGAGGAGATAAGGCGCGAGCCAGTCGGGCGAGGCGGCGAGCGCCTCGTCCGAAAGGTCGGGCCAAGGCTGGCCCTCGGCGCGGCGCAGGAACGTCACGCGGTCGCGCCATTGCTTCAGGCTCTTGGTCCACGGCAGCCGGGCGACGCCGAGGCTGAGCACGCCGCGCGCCAGCGCGAGCACGCTTTGCTCGTCGGTCGGGACGCTCAGGTTCCCCTCGGCCAGGACCAGCGCGCCGAGCCGGCGGCGGCGCCGCGCGCGTAGCGACGCCGAGGCGCGATCGAAGGTCAGTTCGTCGACCGTCGCGATCGAAGCGCCCGCGACCTCCTCGATCTCTTCGAGCGTCAGCGGCGCGGCGGTGAGGATGCGCGCCGAAGCGGCGCGGCCGACGATTTCGCCGATCGCCAGGAACTTTTCGCCCGCCAGCGCCTCGTGCGGCTCGAGCGCCGCCGCGCGGCCGTTCGCCATCAGGAACTCGCCGCGCTTGCCGCGCGCGATCGCGATGCGGTCGGGGAACGCGGCGGCGAGCCATTCGCCGACGTCGGATAGGGAGGCGGCGGAAAGGCCCTCATCCGGCGCCTCGCGCCACCTTCTCCCGCCGGCGGGAGAAGGGACCCGCCCCCCTCTCCCGCTTGCGGGAGAGGGCTGGGGTGAGGGCGCGCGCGCGGCGAGGCTCCGCGCCAACCGGCGCGCGTCCTCGGCGCGCGGCGAGCGGTCGCGGCGGAAATTTTCGAGCCGATGCGTCAGATCGACGGCGTCGCCGCCGAGGCCACGCTCGGTCAGCGCGACGGCGATCTCGGCCGCCACGCCGGCGCGTCCCTCGCGCGCGGCGTCGACCACCATGCGCGCCAGGCGCGGCGGCAGGGCGAGCCGGGACATCGCCCTTCCCTCCTCGGTGATGCGGCCGTCGCCGTCGAGCGCGCCCAGCGAGGTCAGCAACGCGCGCGCCTCCTCGAGCGCGGCGCGCGGCGGGGAATCGAGGAACTTCAGGCTCGTGGGATCGGCGACGCCCCACAGCGCGAGATCGAGCGCCAGCCCCGAGAGATCGGCGGAGAGGATTTCCGGCGGCGCATAGGGCAAGAGGCCGCCATTGCCCGCCTCCTCCCACAGACGATAGCAGACGCCGGGCTCGACGCGCCCGGCGCGCCCGCGCCGCTGGTCGGCGTTGGCGCGCGAGACGCGCACGGTCTCCAGCCGCGTCAGGCCGATGTCGGGCTCGAAGCGCGGCACGCGCATCAGGCCGCTGTCGACGACGACGCGCACGCCTTCGATGGTCAGCGAAGTCTCGGCGATCGCGGTCGCCAGCACGATCTTGCGCCGTCCCGGCGCAGCGGGCGCAACCGCCTTGTCCTGCGCGCGCGCGTCTATCGCGCCGTAGAGCGGCGCGACGTCGACGGCGGGATTCTTGACGCGGCTCGCAAGCTCCGCGGCGACCCGCGCGATTTCGCCCTGGCCGGGCAGGAAGGCGAGGATCGACCCCGTTTCCTCCGCGAGCGCCTTCAGCGTGGCGCGCACGACCTGATCCTCGATGCGCGCCGCCGGGTCGCGGCCGAGATAGCGCGTCTCGACCGGGAAGGACCGCCCCTCGCTTTCGATCAGCGCGGCTTCGCCCATCAGCTTCGCCACCCGCGCGCCGTCCAGCGTCGCCGACATCACCAGGAGGCGCAGGTCCTCGCGCAAGGCGCCTTGCGCGTCCAGCGCCAGCGCCAGGCCGAGATCGGCGTCGAGCGAGCGCTCGTGGAATTCGTCGAACAGCACCGCCGCGACGCCTTCGAGCGCCGGGTCGTCGAGAATCATGCGCGCGAACACGCCCTCGGTGACGACCTCGACGCGCGTGCGCGCCGAGACGAGGCTCTGCAGGCGCACCCTGAGCCCGATCGTCTCGCCGACCTTCTCGCCGAGGCTCGCCGCCATGCGCGCCGCGGCGGCGCGCGCGGCGAGGCGGCGCGGCTCCAAAACAATGATCTTGCCGGTCCCCGCGAAGGGCTCGTCCAGCAGCGCCAGCGGAACGCGGGTGGTCTTGCCGGCGCCGGGCGGCGCGACGAGGATCGCGTTGGGCCCAGCGTTCAGCGCCGCGCAGAGCCGCGGCAGGGCTTCGTCGATCGGCAAGCTGTCGGGAAAGGCGCGCATCGGCGCTTGATCGCAGCCGAGCGGCGGGCGCGCAAGAGGCGCGCCGCCTCACCCCGCCGCCAGCCCCAACATCGTGCGCGCCTCGGCGCAGGTCGCCGGCCGCGCGTCGTGCTTTGCCATCAGCGTGACCGCGGCTTCGACGAGTTCGGCGTTCGAGCGCGCGAGCCGATCCTTGGCCAGGCGGATGTTGTCTTCGAGCCCGGTGCGCACCCCGTCGGCGCCCC
The DNA here is from genome assembly GCA_050010035.1 of Roseiarcus sp. Classification (GTDB taxonomy): domain Bacteria; phylum Pseudomonadota; class Alphaproteobacteria; order Rhizobiales; family Beijerinckiaceae; genus Roseiarcus. Next base: position 11,082 of record JBEKLU010000040.1, on the reverse strand, counting down.
GCGCCAGCGCCCATTCCATCACCCGCGCCTGGTTGACGCCGATGCCCGCCGCGGTCCACGTCGCCTTCGGCAGCACGCGGCGCGTCTCGCCGAGCAGAATGTCGAGCAGGCGCTCCTCGGCCGGCATGGCGTTCTTCACCCCCATGACGAATTGGACGTGCGGCACCTCGCCCATCACGCCGGCGTCGATGAGCCGGCGCGCGCCGTGGATGTGCGAGAGATCGAAAATTTCGATTTCCGGCTTGACGCCGTTGTCGCGCATTTTGGCGGCGAGGTCCTCGACCAGCGCCGCCGAATTCTCGTAGACGATGGTCGGGAAGTTGACCGAGCCGGTCGACAGCGAGGCCATATCGGGCCTCAGCGGCAGCGCCGAGCCGCGCGCGGAGGGGTCGCGGCCGCGCCCGCCGGTGGAGAATTGCACGATCATGCCCGGGCAGGTTTTGCGCACGCCCCCCATCACCTCAGCGAACAGCGCCGGGTCGGAGGACGAGCTTTCGTCGGGGTTGCGCACGTGGATGTGGGTCAGGCTCGCGCCGGCTTCGTAGGCCTGGCGCGTCGATTCGACCTGCTCGGCGGGCGTGGTCGGCAGCGCCGGGTTGTCCTTCTTGCGCGGCACCGAGCCGGTGATCGCGACGGCGACGACGACGGGACGCATGGGCCTCTCTCACAAATGCGCGGCGCGAAATGCGCGATGATGTAACCGATCGCCGGCGCCTTGCCTAGCGCCGGCCGAGGCGTGACAGGCTCCGGGGTTTGCGATAAGAGCCGTCAAGGTTGGAAACCGCGCACCGCCGACGCCTGCCGTTCCGTTCCCGGCGCGAGCGGCCGAGAGCAAGGGCGCCCCTGGGCTGGCATGAAAACGCAATACCGCCCCGAACTCGACGGTCTGCGCGCCATCGCGATCCTGGCCGTTCTCTTCAACCATTTTGGGATTGGGCGGGTCGAAGGGGGATTCGCCGGCGTCGACATATTTTTCGTGTTGTCGGGCTTTCTGATCACCGTTCAATGCGCGCGATCCGGCGGCGACCTGCGATGGGCGCAAATCCGGGACTTTTACATTCGCCGCTTCTGGCGCATTGCGCCGGCCTATTACGTCGTCATTCTGCTGACGGTCGCGATCGGCGCGCGCCTGATGTTGGCCGACGACGTTCGGAGAATGGGACACTCGGCGCTGGCCTCGGCGCTGTTCGCGGCGAACGTCTACTTCAATCAAGATATGGGCTATTTCGCAGCCTCGGCGATTTATTCACCGCTTCTCCATTTGTGGTCGCTCGGGGTCGAGGCGCAGTTTTACGTGATCTGGCCGCTCGCGCTGCGGCTGGCGCTTCGTCGCCCGACGCGCGTGCAACTCCTGCTCGTCGCGGCGATCGGCCTGGCGTCATTCGCCGCTTCGACCCTCTTGTCGATCCACGACGTGAAGACGGCGTTCTTCTCGCTGCCGTCGCGACTGTGGGAGTTCTGCCTGGGGGCGAGCGTGGCGCTCGCGCCGGGTCCCGCCTCGAGCGACGCCCTGTGGCGAAAATTGGGCTGGGCGACGACCGGAGCGCTCGCCGTGCTGCTGGCCACGCCGTTTCTCGTCAACAACGGGGCGCTCTGGCCGGCGCCGACCGCGTTGATCGTCACTTTGGCGACGGCGACGCTCATCCTCGGCGCACAGCAGCCCACGTCTTTCGCTCAGCGCCTGCTGTCGCTCGCGCCGATGGTTTGGGTCGGGCGCATCTCTTATTCTCTCTATCTCGTCCATTGGCCGCTCCTGACGTTGGCGACTTACGCCGTCTTCCCGACGGCCGGCCTGCTCTTGCGCGCCGCGCTGATGCTCGCCTCGTTCCCGCTGGCGTGGCTGCTCCACCGCTTCGTCGAGGCGCCCCTGCGCGGCGCCTACCGCTCGGATCGCCGCTGGCGGACGGCGCTCACCGCCGGCATGCCGGCGGCGGCGCTCGGTCTTGCCGGGTGGTTCGGCGTGCAGACCGCCCTGCCGGCGCCGCACGAAGCCGAGGCGCCGGGGAGATCGCTGTCGACATGCCGCGGCACCGATTGGGTCCCGCCGTGGCCCGACGCGTGCCTGATGGGCGCCGGCGATGCGCCGCCGGTCGCCGCGCTTTGGGGAGACTCGCACGCAGGGCATTTCGCCAGCGGATTTGGCGAAGTCTTCGCCGCGCGGCGCGAAACGATCGCGGCCTTCACCAAGCCGTCCTGTCCGCCATTGCCCGGCCTGCGGGTCACGACCAACAATTTCGGCGGTCGCGTCGACTGCGAGGCGCAAAACGCCCGCGTGCTCGCCTATATCCTCGCGACCCCGTCGATCAAAACGGTCTATCTCGCGGGCCGCTGGGCCGGTTACTCGGACCCGACCCGCTTCGGCAACGAATCGGGCGGACGATACTTTCTGATCAGCAAAGCGCACCCGCGCGCAAGCGCCGAGAATTCGCGCGACCTGATGCGGCAATCCCTGATCGGCGTGGCGAAGACGCTTTTGACGGCGGGAAAGACCGTCGCCTTGATCGAGCAGACGCCGGAGATGGGATTCGACGCCAGGCGCTGTGCGGAGCTGTTGGCGCCCGCCGAGGCGCAGACTCGCTGCACCGTGACGCGCCCGGCCGTGATGGAGCGCCAACGCGACGCCGAAGCGATCTTCGCCGCCGTGCGCGCCGCCGCGCCCAGCATGCGAGTCCTCGATCCGCGTCGCGCTTTGTGCGACGCCGAGCGCTGCTACGCGGTCGTGAACGGCAAAGGGCTCTACGCCGACTTTCACCACCTGTCGGACGCCGGCTCCAAGTGGATCGTTCCGTTCCTCTTGAAGCAAGAGGAAACGGATTGACGCCAAGCCGCGTCGCGAAAAGCGCGACGCGCCAAGAGGAGGGAGTTCCGCCATGGCGTTCGCGAATGTCGGCGGCGCGGTCGTGCACTATGCCGACGAAGGTCGGCGCGAGGCGCGCGCGATCGTCTTCGTCAACTCGCTGGGCACGGACTTTCGCATCTGGGACGACGTCACGCGTCCCCTCGCCTCGACCTATCGCGTCGTTCGTTACGACAAGCGCGGGCACGGGCTCTCCGCATTGCCCGCCGGCCCGGCGCTGATGGCGGACTACGCCGGCGATCTGGCGGGCCTGCTCGACCGGTTGGGGGTGAGCGGCGCGGTGGTCGTCGGCCTGTCGATCGGCGGGCTCGTCGCGCAGGAGCTTTATCGCCTGCGGCCCGATCTCGTCGCCGCGCTCGCTTTGTGCGACACCGCCGCCAAGATCGGAACCGAGGAATCGTGGCGCCAACGTATGGAGGAGATCGAGCGCGGCGGCATCGAGGCGATCGCCGACGGCGTGATGCAGCGTTGGTTCACCGCCGATTTTCGCGCGCGTCGGCTCGACGAGCTCGCGGGCTGGCGCCTGATGCTGACGCGCACGCCGAAGGACGGCTATCTCGCCGCGTGCGGCGCGTTGATGCGGGCCGACCTCCGCCCCACCTGCGGCCGCATCGAGGTTCCGACCCTGTGCGTCGTCGGCGAGGAGGACGGCTCGACGCCGGCGCCATTGGTGCGCGAGCTCGCCGGGGCGATCCGCGGAGCGCGTTTCGAGGTCATCGCCGGCGCCGGACATCTGCCCAACCTCGAGAAGCCGGACGCGCTGCGCGCGCTCATCGAAGCCCACGCCCTGGGAGCGGCCGCGTGAGCCGCGCGGCGACCTCGAGCCGTCGCAGGCAGGCGCGATGACCTTCTCGGCTTTCGATCACCCGATCCTCGGCGCGCTCGTCGGCGACGCCGAAGCCGCGAAATGCTTTTCCTTCGAGGCCGACCTGGCGGCGATGCTCGCCTTCGAATCGGCGCTCGCCGGGGCGCAGGCCGCGCTCGGCCTCATCCCGGCCGAGGCGGGGCGGCGCATCGGCGAGAGCTGTCGCGATTTCGCGCCCGACGCCCGACGCCTCGCCGACGGCGTCGCGCGCGACGGCGTCGTCGTCCCGGCGCTCGTCGCGATGTTGCGCGAGGCGGTCGGCGAACCCCACGCGGCGTTCGTTCATCGCGGCGCGACCAGCCAGGACGTCATGGACTCGAGCCTGACGATCCGTCTGAAACCGGTCTGCGCGCTGATGGAATCCCGGCTCGCGGCGCTCATCGAGACGCTGCGCCGACTCGCCGCGCGCGACGGGAATATCCCCCTGATGGCGCGCACGCGCATGCAGCGCGCCTTGCCGATCGCCGCGGCCGACAAGCTGCGCGCCTGGCGCAAGCCGCTGGAGCGCAGCCTCGTTCGGCTCGCCGAGCTGAAGCCGCGCTTGCTCGTCGTGCAGTTCGGCGGGCCGGTCGGCGCGCGCGGCGATCTCGACGGCAAGGGCGAGGCGGTGGCGGCGGAACTGGCGCGGCGGCTCGATCTTCGCGCCGCGCCGTGCTGGCATGTCGAGCGCGACAACCTCGCCGAATTCGCGGCCTGGCTCGGCCTCGTCGCCGGTTCGCTCGGCAAGCTCGGCCAGGATGTGGCGCTGATGGCGCAGAACGAAATCGGCGAGGTTCGCCTCGCCGGCGGCGGCGGTTCGTCGGCGATGGCGCACAAGTCCAATCCCGTCGCGGCGGAGATTCTCGTGGCGCTCGCGCGCTTCAGCGCCGGTCAGCTCGGAACCCACTTTCAAGCGCTCGTCCACGAAAACGAGCGCTCCGGGGCCGCCTGGACGCTCGAATGGCTCACTCTGCCGCCGATGGTCGCGGCGACGGCGGCGGCGCTGCGCCACGCTGCGACGATTTGCCATGGGCTGCGGTTCATCGGGCCGGGCGGCGCAGGTCCGAAGGCGAGCGGTTGACCCGGCCCGCCGACGGCTAACCGGGGCGCCCTTCCCGCGCCGACGGCGAAGCTGTATAGAAGCCGGCCGTTCCGGCCGCGCCACGCTCGGCGCGGCGCCCTATGGCGCCCTATTCGGAAGATTCATGTCGCAGGATTCATCGCCCGCCGCGCTCGCGCCCTCGGCCAATGGCCACGGCGCGGGGGGCGGAGCGCGCGCCTCCGGCAATTTCTGGCTCCTGGCGCTGGGCTCGGTCGGCGTCGTGTTCGGCGACATCGGCACCAGCCCGCTCTACGCGCTGCAAACCGCCCTCGGCCATTTCAAGGATTCCGGCCTCGGCGTTGGTCAGGTCGTCGGCGTTGTGTCGCTGATCATCTGGGCGTTGCTGATCGTCGTGACGGCGAAATACGTGCTGTTCCTCATGCAGGCGGACAACAAGGGCGAAGGCGGCATTCTGTCGCTGAAGGCGCTGGCCCAGGTCGCGTTGGGCCGGCGCACGACGGTCGTTTTCCTCATCGGGGTGGCGGGCGCGGCGTTGTTCTGCGGCGACGCGCTCATCACCCCCGCTATTTCGGTGCTCTCCGCGCTCGAAGGGCTCAAGCAGGTCGATGGCGAACTCGCGCCGTTCGTCTTGCCGGCGACGGTGGTCATCCTCATTGCGCTGTTCGCGGCGCAGAGCCGCGGGACGGCGGGCGTCGCGGCGTTCTTCGGCCCGATCATGGCGCTGTTCTTCGTCGTCAACGCCACGCTCGGCGTCATGCATATTCCCGACGCCTGGATCATCCTGCGCGCGCTGAGCCCGGCGCCGGGGATCGCGTTCCTTCACGACCACGGCGCGATCGGCTTCATTGCGCTGGGGAGCGTCTTCCTCGCCGTCACCGGCGCCGAGGCGCTCTACGCCGACATGGGTCATTTCGGCCCCCGGCCGATTCAGGCCGCGTGGCTCTTCCTGGTGTTGCCGGCGTTGATGATGAGTTATCTCGGTCAGGGCGCGTTGATCATCGCCAACGCCAAGTCGGTCGCCAATCCCTATTACCTCCTGGCGCCGGGCTGGGGCCTGCTGCCGCTCATCCTGTTGGCGACGGCCGCGACCGTCATCGCCAGCCAGGCGGTGATCACGGGCGCCTTTTCCTTCGCCCGCCAGGCTATTCAACTCGGCCTGCTGCCGCGCCTCGAAATCATCCACACCTCCGACCGACTCGAGGGACAGATCTTCATTCCACGCCTCAATCGCATCCTGTTTCTCGGCGTGCTGGCGCTGGTGCTGGTGTTCCGCTCGGCCAACGCGCTCGCCAACGCCTACGGCATCGCGGTCTCGGGAACGATGGTCGCCACCACCGCGCTGTCCTTCTTCATCGTCTGGCGGCTGTGGCGCTGGCCGCTGTGGGGCGCGCTGGCGCTGGTCTGCGCGTTCCTGTCGGTCGACGTCGGCTTCTTCATCGCCAATCTCTACAAGGTGCTCGACGGCGGCTGGGTTCCGCTCACGCTCGGCGGCGTGATGTTCGTGGTGATGTGGACCTGGGCGCGCGGCAGCGCGATCCTCAGCGCCAAGAGCCATCGCGATTCGATCCCGATGGCTGATCTGATCAAGATGCTGGAGAAATCGAAGCCGGTGCGCGTTCGCGGCACGGCGATCTTCCTGACCAGCGACCCCAGCGTCGCCCCCTCCTCCTTCATGCACAACCTCAAGCACAACAAGGTCGTGCACGAGCGGGTGGTGATGATGTGCGTGAAGACGGAAACCTCGCCGCGCGTGCCGCCGGACCAACGCTTCGAGGTTCGCGCGCTTTCGCCCGACTTCCTGTCGCTGACGCTGCATTTCGGTTACATGGAATTGCCGCGCGTCCCCGTCGCTCTCGCCGCGCTGCGCAAGGCGGGGCTGAAATTCGACATCATGACGACCTCGTTCTTCCTCGGCCGGCGCACACTCAAGCCGGCGTCCAATTCCGGCATGCCGAAATGGCAGGACCACCTGTTCATCGCGCTCGCCAAACAGGCGGCGAGCGCGCCCGACTTCTTCAACATCCCGTCGGATCGCGTGGTCGAGCTCGGCGCGCAGATGAAGGTGTGAAGCCGCCCGCCAAACCTTTCCTCATCGACGCCAAACTTTTCCAAATTTGCGGCCCTCTTCTCCAAGCATTTCCAAAGATTCCTTTGGCCGTTTTGTGGAAAATCAGAAGCTTGCAAGGCAAAAAAGGAAAATTCCGACTTCCGCCAAATTTTTGCGCCGCTCCCCGTTCCAAACGCCGCGCCGCCGAGAGACGCGCATTTGGGGAGCGACAAGAAAAAGCGTAGCACACTTTTTGTTTTTCAGAAAGATAAAGTCGGGATCGAAAAACCGTCCCGCGTTCCCCGGCCCCTCGCGGCGGCGGCGTCCAGATGGTTGACTTGCGCACGGCCTCGAAACGGCCGTCCGGCGGGCGACGAAGGCGCGGCGCCGCGACCGACAGGCGCCGGCGAACGCCTCGATCGCAGTTGGGGGGCGCCAGGCCGCCGGAGCGGACAATCGACCGGCCCCTCACCCCCGACCCTTCTCGCGAGCGGGAGAGGGGGGAGGGTAGCGCTCGGCTCACCCCCCGATGTTGAAGCTCGCCAGCGCCGCCATGTTGACGATGTCCGAATCCTTGGCGCCGAGCGAGACGATCTGCACCGGCTTCTCCAGGCCGACCAGCAGTGGCCCGATCACCGTCGCGCCGCCGAGCTCCTGCACCATGCGGGTCGAGATCGCCGCCGAATGGAAGGCCGGCATCACCAGCACGTTGGCGGCGCCGGTGAGGCGGCAGAACGGATAGGAGGCGCTCATCAATTCCCGGTTGAGCGCGACGTCGGCCCCCATTTCGCCGTCGTATTCGAAGTCGACGCGCTGTGCGTCGAGGATTCCCACCGCATCCTGCACGCGCTGCGCGCGCTCGCCCGGCGGATGGCCGAAATTGGAGAAGGCGAGCATCGCCACGCGCGGCTCGTAGCCGAGCCGGCGCGCGACGCCGGCGGCCTCGATGGCGATCTGCGCGAGGTCCTGGGCGGTCGGCATCTCGGTGATCGCCGTGTCGGCGACGAGGATCGGCCGGCCGCGCGCCAGAATCAGGGAAACGCCGATCAGGCGATGGCCCGGCTTGTGATCGATGACGCGACGGACCTCCTCGAGCGCGATCGAGAAATTCCGCGTCACGCCGGTCACCAGCGCGTCGGCGTCGCCCTGCGCGACCATCGCGGCGGCGAAAGAGTTGCGGTCCTGATTGATGAGACGCTGGCAGTCGCGGAACAGGAAGCCGTGCCGCTGCAAGCGCTCATAGAGGAATTGCGCATAGAGCGCGTTGCGTTTCGAAAGCCGCGCGTTGTGAATCTCGACGCCCTTCTCCGCGAGATCGAAGCCGGACCGTTCGGCGACCGCGCGCACGCGGTCCTCGCGCCCGACCAGGATCGCCGTGCCCAGACCTTGATTGACGAACGAATAGGCGGCGCGGATGACCTGCTCTTCCTCGCCTTCGGCGAAGACGACGCGCTTGGGCATGCGGCGCACGCGCTCGATGATCCGCTGCAGGGCGCCGGCGATCGGATCGCGGCGCGCCGAAAGCTGCGCCTTGTAGGCGTCCATGTCGACGATCGGGCGCTGCGCGACGCCCGATTCCATCGCCGCCTTCGCCACGGCGATCGACACGACATGAATGAGCCTGGGATCGAAGGGCACGGGAATGATGTAGTCGCGCCCGAAGCGCGGCCGCGCCCCGCGATAGGCGGCCGCGACTTCGTCGGGCACGTCCTCGCGCGCCAGATCGGCCAGCGCGTGCGCCGCGGCGATCTTCATCTCCATGTTGATGGTCTTGGCGCGCACGTCGAGCGCGCCGCGGAAGATGTAGGGAAAGCCCAGGACGTTGTTGACCTGGTTGGGATAGTCGGAGCGCCCAGTGGCCATGATCACGTCGTCGCGCACCTTCTTCGCGTCCTCGGGCGTGATTTCGGGGTCGGGATTGGCCAAGGCGAAGATGATCGGGTTGGGCGCCATGGATTTGACCATGTCGGGCGTCAGCGCCCCCTTGGCCGAGAGGCCGAAGAAGATGTCGGCGCCGACCATCGCCTCGGCCAGCGTGCGCAGCGGCGTGTCGACGGCGTGCGCCGATTTCCACTGGTTCATGCCTTCCTTGCGGTCGCGGTAGACGACGCCCTTGGTGTCGCACAGCATCACGTTCGACGGCTCGAAGCCGATCGACTTGATGAGATCGAGACAGGCGATGCCCGCCGCGCCCGCGCCGTTGCACACCAGGCGCGTCGTCTTGATGTCGCGCCCGGTCAATTGAATGGCGTTGATCATGCCGGCGGCGACGATGATCGCGGTTCCATGCTGATCGTCGTGAAAAACGGGAATGTCCATCGCTTCGCGCAGGCGCTCTTCGATGATGAAGCATTCCGGCGCCTTGATGTCCTCGAGATTGATGCCGCCGAACGACGGCCCGAGATGACGCACGCTATTGATGAATTCTTCGGGGTCCTCGGTGTCGACTTCGAGATCGATCGAGTCGATGTCGGCGAAACGCTTGAACAGGACCGCCTTGCCCTCCATCACCGGCTTGGCCGCCAAGGCGCCGAGATTGCCGAGGCCGAGAATGGCGGTGCCGTTGGTGATGACCGCGATCATGTTGCCGCGCACGGTGTAGTCGTAGGCGAGCGAAGGATCGGCGGCGATCGCCTTCACCGGAACCGCGACGCCGGGCGAATAGGCGAGCGACAGATCGCGCTGCGTCGCCATCGGCTTGGTGGCGACGATCTCGAGCTTGCCCGGCCGACCGCGCGAATGGAATTGCAACGCTTCCTGATCGGTGATCGAGGCGCGTTTGGGCGGGCCCTGGGTGCTATCGGTCATTAGCCTGTTCCTGGTTTGAAAACGGGTGGCGATCGGCGGGGATGGCGAAATCGAAAGGGCGAGGGGTCGTAGATGCGCGGCGGCAAGCCCGCGGGAGGCGAACGGGCTCGGCGTTTTCCATATTGGCCTCGTGTCCCTCCAATTCGATGACGCCGTACGAGGCCGTCCGCGCGCCGTCGCTGCGCGTGGGCGCATTTTGAGGGCGCGCTCTCGGTTTGGCAACTCGACGAAAGCTGGAGCCGCGCCGCGGCGCAGGTCGCGGACGGCCTATACGCCCGCCCGCGTGACCGCCTTGGCCGCGGCGATCGACTTGGTCGCCTCGATTCCCGGCTCGAAGTCCGAATATTCGGGGACGCGGCGCGCAAGCCGGGCGCGCTTGACGCCGGCCTTGACGAATTCCTCGATATGCGCCGGCACGAGGTGCAGCCGGCCCAGATCCTTGGCCAGGGCTATTTGCAGGCGTCGGCGCGTCAGTTCGTCCGCGACGCCGAAGCGGCCAAGGTAGAGATCGAGGATGCGCAGCTTCGCCTCGTCGCTCGGATAGCCCATGCGCACATGCGCGTCGAAGCGGCCGGCCCGCTTGGCCAGCGCGTCGTCGATCGCCTCGGGATGATTGGTGGTGGCGATCGTAATGATGTCGGCGTAAGCCGAGCCGCCGGAAAGCACTTGCAGCAATTCGCCGGTCACGTCGTCCTTGGCCGTCATGGCATAGAGGCTCTGCCGCGACTTGGTCATCAAATCGAGGTCCTCGAGAATCACCACGGTCGGCGCCAGCATCTGCGCAAGATGGTAGATGGCCCTGATGTGGTCGACCGCCTCGACGATGATGACCGTCGCCTCGCCGGCGACGCCGTTGACGAAGCACTCGATGGCCGTCGACTTTCCGTCGCCCGGCGGCCCCGACAATAAGAGGCCTCGCTTGATCGTCAGCCCCTCCGCCTTCAGCATGTCTCGGTCACGGATCGAGGCGGCGATGAAATCCAGCTCCTCGCGCGCCCGCTCGTGCGGGATCACGTCGGCCCAGGAGCGGTCGGACATGCGCGAACGCACCGTGCGCAGATCGCGATTGACCAGCACGATCCGGTTCTTGAAGACGTTCGTCTCTTGCAACAGACCTCGCACCAGCGCGACCACTTCCGCCTCGTCGGCTTCGTGGTAGACGAGGCCGACGCTGTCGAGGCCGTTCTGATAGGAGGTCGCGGTCCGGCTCGCGACCTGCAGGATCAGCATGAACTGGCCGCCGCTGCCTGGCGCGACGCCGCGGAACACCGTGCGCGGCTTCAACACCTGCATCTCCCCGTCGATGTTCAGGACGACCTTGCGCGGCGTGAAATGCGGGTTGACCGCTTGACGCTCGGCGACGCCCAGGCCGGTGAGTTCGCTGAGCCACACCCAGCCGGGCATGTCGACGAGCCGGCGGCTGAGCAACGCGAGCGACGCGTCGTCGGCGTTGAGGCTCAGGA
>JBEKLU010000039.1:0-38838 GCA_050010035.1 Roseiarcus sp. | reverse complement strand
GACGGCCACCGGAATGCGACAGGATGGTGCGCCGCCAGCGCTCGGCACCGACCAAAATCAACCCATCAAACCAGTGCATCCACTACATATAGACGAGCCTGGGACAACGGGATAAGCCACTCGAGTTCTCCCACGCGTTCGCCGGCCTGCCGGCAGCACCCGTTGAGCGAACCATAATTGGCCGTCGCACAACGCGTTGTTAAGAATACATAAACTTCTCGGACGCTTCTCAAGCCGTAGATCGCGACCGCGGCTGTTTATAAAGCTAGCCTGCGCCGAGGATCGCGTGAAATTGAGCTTGGCGCTGGAATTCTTATAACTGTGTTGGGTCGGTTAAGCAAGAACTCGACATGCGACAATATAACGCAGGCTCAACTGTCAGAAGGATTCTTCCCGCGCGGCCAAGGCCTTAGGAATTTACTCTGGCCGGTTGGTGATACCGTATAATTCTTTGTCAATAGCGACGTTACTATTTCTTGACGTTCGACGACCTGTCGCGACGCGGCGACCCCTGCAGCGAACGGTTCCGCCGCACGTTTGACGACGACGCTCCGCCGCGCTGTCCGGCGCGACGTCGATCGGGACCTGTCGTCGGAACGCCGTGCGGGCCGCCCGACCGACGGGGTGCGACATCGCCCGCACGGCCGCCAGCGGCGCCGTTAAGCGATTGCTAATAGACGTGAATTAGTCTCGCGACGCTCGCTTCGCGCCGCCGGCGGCGACGCGAAGTTTCTCGAACGCGGCGCCGGCGGCGACGAGATTTGTCGCGCGGCCCGCCCCAGGTGACGCGTGGCGGCAATTCCCTATGAGCACGTCGAGCCATCCAGTCCGCACTTCGAAACCGTCGACCGATACGCCGCTTGGGTGAAGCGCCTGCGCTCCGGCAAGCCGGTCCCGAGGCTTCCATTCGGCGCGAACGATCCCCTGGCCCGGCTCGGGCGCGAACTTCTCCTGCTCGCCGAGACGCTGGACAGGCGAGAGGCGGAGCTCCGGCAGCTTTTCGGTCTCGTCCAAACCGTCGAGCAGGGCGTTTCGCCGGACGACGTGCTGAATCGAATTTTCGACGGCTTTTCCGGGCTGATCCCCTACGATCGCATCGGTTGCGCGTTCATCTCCCCCGACGGCGCGCAATTGACCGCGCACTGGGCTCGCTCGACCCTCGGGCCGGCCCAAATATCGGTGGGATATTCCCAACCGCTCGCCGACAGCAGCCTGGAGACGATTCTGCAAACCAACCAGCCGCGCATCATCAACGATCTGGAGGCCTACCTGAGAGACAAGCCGGAGTCCGATTCGACGCGCCGGATCGTCGCCGAAGGAGGCCGCTCCAGCCTCACCTGCCCGTTGATCGACAACCGGCGCGCGATCGGCTTCCTGTTCTTCACCAGCCGCGAAAGGAACGCCTACCGCGACCTGCACCAGGCCACTTTTCAGCAGATCGCCAACCAATTGTCGGTCGTCATCGAAAAGCGCCGCGTCTTCCAGCAGATTTCGCACGCGGCGCATCACGACGCTCTGACCGGCCTGCCCAATCGCGCGCTTTTCTTCGGGCTGCTCGAACGGGCGCTCGAACGCCTCGAACGCGGACAGCGGCTGGCCGTCCTCTATCTCGACCTCGATCATTTCAAGCGCGTCAACGATACGCTCGGGCATGCGATCGGCGACCGGCTGCTCGAAGGCGTCGCCGACCGGCTGCGCGCCTGCGTGGGAAGCGACGGCGCGGTCGCCCGCCTGGGAGGCGACGAATTCGCCGTCATCCAGACCTCGCTCGGTTCGTCCTCGGATGCGGCGGCGCTCGCCGAGCGAATCGCCGAAGCGCTGCGCGCGCCCTTTTCCTGCGACGGCCACGAGGTCGTGGCCGGCGTCAGCATCGGCATTTGCCTCGCTCCGGCCCATGCGAGGCGATGCGACGAATTGCTGCAAATGGCCGACGTCGCCCTCTACGAAGCCAAGAACAATGGACGCGGCTCGTATTGTTTCTTCCGAACCGACATGAACGAGCGCATGCGCGCGCGGGTCGAGTTGGAGCGCGACCTGCGCCGCGCGCTCGCCGACGGCGAGTTCGAGCTGCATTATCAGCCGATCGTCGATCTCGAGGAGGACGCGATCGTCGCCATCGAGGCGCTCGCGCGCTGGCGCCACCCCGAGCGAGGGCTGATCCCGCCGAGCGAGTTCATCCCGGTCGCGGAGGACATCGGCCTCATCGTCGCGCTGGGCGAATGGGTGTTGAGAACGGCCTGCGCGGAGGCCGCGAGATGGCCGGATCACGTTCGAGTCGCCGTCAACGTGTCGACGATCCAGTTGGCCGACAAGAACCTCGTCGCCGCCGTCGCCGAGGCCACGCGCTCGGCGCGCCTGCCGCCTGGAAGGCTGGAGATCGAGGTCACCGAAACGATTTTCCTCGAGGATGCCTCGGCCAGCCTTTCCACGCTCAAGGAGTTGCTCGACTTCGGCGTCACCCTGGCCCTCGACGATTTCGGCACCGGGTTCTCCTCGCTGAGCTACCTCCAGAGCTTCCCTTTCGACCGGATCAAGATCGATCGCGCCTTCATCGCCGGTCTGCCGGACAAGAAAGAATCGCGCGCCATCGTCCGCGCCGTCTGTCGGCTGGCGCGAAGCCTCGATATGCGGGTGACCGCCGAAGGCGTCGAAACGGACGAGCAGTTGAAGCAAGTGCGCATCCTCGGCTGCTCCGAGATGCAGGGATACTTGTTCAGCCCGCCGTTGCCGGCCGCGCAGTCGCGCGGGCTCATCGCCGCGCCCCCCCGATGGGCGGCGCGCGCCGGCGACAGCCGCCAGGCGCCGAGCGCTTGAAGCGACGAGCCCGAGCGGAGCCGACACGTCACGGCATGGCGGGGAGCCAGGTTTTGTCCGGATCGTATTCGCGCATGCGGCGCGCGATGGCGGCGGTGTTCGGGCCGAGATTCTTCTGGAACACGACGCCGTTCTGGTTGACGATGAAAGTCATGACGCCGGAATCGTCGTACCGCGCCGGGAACGCGACCAGCGCGAACCCGCCGGTCAGGCGCCCGTCGACGAGGTAGTCGCGCGCGCCGCCCGGCGCGCTTTTCCCCTGGCGCGTCAGGATCCGGTAGTAGTAGCCGTGAAACGGCGCCCGTCCCTGCGCGCTCGCTGCGCCGAAGCCTTCGGCCTCCGCGGCGGCGACGAGCGGGCCGAGCGGGCTTTGCGGCTCGCCTTGCGCAGCCGGCCAGTAGAGCCCGTCGCGCGTGTTCGCGGCGCTCGCGACGCGTTGCGCGTATTCGTGGAGCCCGTCGCCGAGAGGATTTTTTGCGGCGTACTCTTGCTGCGCCTCGACGTAGGCGCGGCAGACCTCGATCGCGTTCAATTCGTCGCGGCCGACCCGGCGATCGATGATCTGCTCGGCGCCCGCCGCGACGTCGAAGCGCCAGAGCGCGCCTCGTTTGACGAGCGGAATGGGATAGGGCCATTGCTCCTTGCCGAGGACGACGACCGCCTTGTCCGCGCCCTCCCTCTCGAGCCGATGCGCGTCGTCGTAGGACGCGGCGAGCCGCTCCCTCGCCTGCTTCTCGGCGATCGGATCTCCCGAACTGACCAGCCGATCGGCGCCCGATCCGAGGATCGCGAGGATCTCGGCCTTGCCGCCGCTTCGCCACGCCGCGGCCAACGCGGCGGCGGCCTCATCGGGCGAAGAAAACGTCCGCGCTGGCGCGGCGAAGGCGACGCCGCCGGCTGACCAAGCAAGGCCTGCGGCCACCAAAGCGACCGACAGAACGACCCCGGCCAATCGAAGCCGCGGCGAGAGTTCGGGGGCGCTCGGGCGTGGGGTCAGCATATCGACCTCTCGAGGTTCGTCTCGATCGCGGCGTCTCATTTTCGCAGCCTCACGCCGCCGCCCGACGGCGCGAAATGGGGCGCGAAGCCGCCGGGCGACGGCGCCGACATTCGGCTGGAATATCCGCGCTCGCTCTCAGTGCGCACGCCCGCGCCGCGGCCGAAGGATTCGAAGGCCGGCGGGGCGGGTCTGACCGCCGGCGGCGCGACCGTGTTCGGCTGCGCCGTCGCGGCGCCCGGCGCCGCTCCGGTTCGGGGAACCGTGTAGATTTGCGGCGCAACGTCGCTCGGATAGCCGCGCAAGTCGCGGCGCCGCTCCGGCGAAGCCGAAGGCGCGGCGAACCGGGCGCGCAGCTCCTCATCGCGGTAGGGAACGCCTCGGCGATGCGACGGATCGTGCCGCCAGACGCCATCGTCCGGCGGCGGGCGCCCGCCATCGAGCGCGGCGAACCTGTCGCGATCGATCTCGATGCGATGTCGGCGCCAGTTCCAGTGCCGCCAGCCCCACAGCGGCCCGATGATCGGCGCGCCGAACCATCCGCAGCCGAACCCCCCGATCGTCGCGCCGTCGAAGACGTCGGGAAAATAATCCGGCGGATAATCCGGATAGGGCCACGCCCCGTAGACGACCGAAGGGTCGCAGACGGGGACGTAGACCGTCTCCGAGTTCGGCGGCTCGATGGTGATTTCCGGCTCGGCCACGCTTACCACCGCCTGCGGCGCCGACACGAGCGCGCCCGCCGATCGGGCGCGCCGCCGCAGCCGCTGGATGGACTCCATCACCGCCGCCGGATCGGCCAGGAAGGCCTCGCCGAGGCGCTCGGTCCATTCGAGCCGATCGTCCATCATGTGCAGGACGCGCGGATAGGGAACGAGCGACTTCACGCTCGGGTCCCAGCTCTGGCGCTCCAGCGCCGCGATCAACTGATCGCCTTGCAGCGCGGCGTTTTGCGGGTCCTCGAGCCAGCGGTCGGCCTCGATCACTTCGAGCGGATAGGTCGCCGCCATCAGGACGGCGTCGAGGAGACCGTCGGGATAGAGCGCGATCGGCGCCAGCAACTGATCGAGCTGCGCGGGGGTGAACTGCGCGACGGCCTCGGCCTGCGTCGCCGGGCTCTGCGCGGCGGCGCCCCAAGCCCCGAGAACGGCGGCGACCAGGGCGCCGGCGATCGCCTGGAGCGGTCCGCCTCTCATGGTCCTTGCCTTTCGCGCGAGGGCGAAAATCGCGTGGACCCCCCACACCTCCGCCACACACCGCCGGGCGGCCTGGTTCGCGCGCCGATCCAGTAAGGGGCGCCGGGCGGCCCGCGTCCATGACTTGCGTCAATCGATCGGGACTCGGCCGCCGACGGCGGCGAACGTTGACGCCCCAAACGCCGCGCCCAAGCGGATCGCGCAAGTCGGGGCGCAGCGAGGCGCCGCCCCTTCGCCGCGCGAGAAAGACGCGCCCCGCCCCTTCAGCTCACCCCGAGCTTGCGCTGCAAATTGGTCGACGACGTCGTGTACTGGAACAACAGCTTCTTGTCGGGATAGACGTAGCGGTGCGCCTTCTGCGCGGCGAGCGCCGCTTCGTGGAAGCCCGACAGGATCAGCTTCAGCTTGCCCGGATAGGTGATGATGTCGCCGACGGCGAAAATGCCGGGGACGCTGGTCTCGAATTTCTCGGTGTCGGTGGGCACGAGGTTCTCGTGCAGGTTGAGGCCCCAGTCGGCGATCGGCCCGAGCTTCATCGTCAGGCCGTAGAACGCCAGCAGATCGTCGCATTCGAGATCGAACGTCGTCTGGTCGGCGCCGCGCACCGTCACCGCGCTCAATTGGCCGTCGGCGCCCTTGAGGCCGGTGAGCTGCGCGATCGCCAGGTCCATCTTCTTGTCCGCCACCAGCGCGCGCATCGCGTTGACCGAATGCGGCGCGGCGCGGAACTCGTCGCGGCGGTGGACGAGCGTGATCCTTTTGGCGACGGGGTGGAGGTTGAGCGCCCAATCGAGCGCCGAATCGCCGCCGCCCGCGATCACGACGCGGCGGCCGCGAAAATGATCCATCTTGCGCACGGAGTAGAAAACGCTCTTGCCCTCGTAGGGCTCGACGCCCGGCGTCGGCGGACGCTTGGGCTGGAACGATCCGCCGCCCGCCGCGATCACCACGACCTTGGCCTCGAGGACCGTGCCGGCGTCGGTGCCGACGCGGAACAGCGGATGCTCCGGCGTGCCCAGCACGTCCAGCTTCTCGACCATTTCGCCGAGGTGAAAGGTCGGCCCGAACGGGTGGATCTGCTGGTTAAGGGCGTCGACCAGCCCCTGGCCGGTGATCACGGGATAGCCGGGAATGTCGTAGATTGGCTTTTCCGGATAGAGTTCGGCGCATTGACCGCCGATCTTGGGCAGAATGTCGATGAGATGGGCCTTGATGTCGAGCAGGCCCAGTTCGAACACCGCGAACAGGCCGATCGGCCCGGCGCCGATGATGATCGCGTCGGTGCGGATGACTTCGCTCATCGCATTCATCCTTGCCGGGCCGGGGTCGTCACGACGAGGCCGTCGAGCGCCTCGGTGACCTTGATCTGGCAGGAGAGGCGCGAATTCGGCCGCACGTCGGCGGCGAAATCGAGCATGTCCTCCTCCATCTGCGAGGGTTTGCCGACCGCTTCGGTCCATTGCGGCGCGACGTAGACATGGCAGGTGGCGCAGGCGCAGGCGCCCCCGCATTCGGCTTCGATGCCGGGAACGGAGTTGCGCAGAGCCGTCTCCATCACCGTCGAGCCGATCTGGGCCTCGACCGTGCGCGATGCGCCGGAGGCGTCGTTGAAGGTCACTTTCGTCATGGGAACGGCGTCTTCCTTGTCCTTGCCGCACTCGTCGAACCCCGCGCCGCTGAGGCGCGAGCGCCCGCCGAGGCGTTTTCGCGCGCCTACATAAGGCGCGCCGCCGGACAACGGAAGCGCGTTTTCACGATCGGCGAACTCGGGGGGGCGCCGCCGAGCGGCGAGGGAAGGTCAGCCGCGCAGCCGCGCGATCGCCGCCCGAGCCTCTCGAACCGCCTCGGCGAGCGCGGCGAGGGCGCGGTCGAGCTCGAGCTTGTCGCCGTTGCCGCTTTCGAGCGCGGTTTCCAGCGCCTGCGCGGCGCGCGCGACCGGTCCGGCGCCGACGGCGAGCGCCGATCCGCGCAGCATGTGCGCGGCGTCGGCGCGCCGTCGACGCGGCGCGTCCTCGGCCGACAATTGCGTCAGCAGGCTCGCCGATTGCCGGTCGAAAAGAGCGAGAAGCTCCTCCTCCAGCGCCGAATCGTTGTCGGTCTGGCGCGCCAAATGGACGAGATCGATAGCCGGTTCGCCGGCCGACGCGGCGTTCAACCCAGAAAACGCTGGGCGAAGCGGGGGCTCGCGCGTCGCGGCGTGAATTGCGGACATGGCCTTCTCCACATGGGCGGAAGTCCATGAGTTTTCCACGGAATTCCGAAAGAAACTCCCTGGACCGCCCATCGTGCGGCCGAGGTTGCTGAAATATGGTGAACGAAGCGTTAACGACGTTTGAAAGATGCGATTCCGTAGATGTTTCAATCTCTCGCGGCGACCTGTAGACTGGCGTTGGTTAACGTTCTCCCGCGCCGCGACCGGAGGCCAGTTACGGCGCGCGCGCGGAGGGCGCTTCGCGACGCGCTGCGGCTTGTCGCGATCGATCGAACGAGGCGGACACAATGGCGCAGAAACAATCGGCTCAAGACGCGGTTTCCGCGGCGATGTCGGCAATCGAGGACGCTCTGAGCTTGTCCCCTGAGGAAAGCCACGGCGAAGCCGGGGCGCCCCCGTTCCCCGTTTCCGATCCGAGCGCCTCCCCGGCGAGGCCCTTGCCCGCCGCCCCCGCCAGGCCCTCGCCCGCCGCCCCCGCGGCGTCCGTCGCGATGCCCAAGGCGCCCTTGCCGCGGGAGCCCGGCGAGCCGCCGGCCGTCGCCCGCCGCCAGCCGCCCCAACCCGAAGAGGCCAAAGCGATTCTCGGCGCGCCCACCCCGCCCGCCAATGACGATCGTCCGGCGATCGGCCCGATCGTCCAGGCCATGCAGTCGCGCCGTCCCAACCAGGCGCCCTTCGTGGCGGCGACCGCAGCGGCGTTCGTCTGGCTGGCGCTGTGCGTGGCCTACGCGATTCTGCACTTCCCTGCGGGCGGCGTCGGTCTCGCGGCGGCGCGCGACTACCTGCTCCGGCCGGAGACCGTGTTGCTCGCGCTGGCGGCGCTCGGGCCGACGATCCTTCTGTTCGGCTTCGCCGCATTGGCGCGCCGGCTGCAGGAATTGCGCGCTTCGGCCGGCTCGATCACTCAGGTCGCATTGCGGCTGGCGGAGCCGGAAACGGTGGCGGGCGAACAGGTCGCCACGCTTTCCCAGGCGATCCGCCGGGAAATCGCCACGATGGGCGACGGCATCGAGCGGGCGCTGGCCCGCGCCGCCGAGTTGGAGACGCTCGTGCGTTCCGAGGTCTCGACGCTCGAGCGCGCCTATTCCGACAACGAACGCCGCATTCGCTCGCTGATCGCCGAAATGGCCGACCAGCGCGAGGCCATCGTCGCCAACGGCGGCCGCGTGCGCGCGGTCATCGGCGACGCGCATCAGGGGATCGCGGCCGACCTCGAAAAAATCGCCGAGAGCCTCGGCGAGCGCATTTCCAACGTCGGCGAGCGCATCGCCACCTCGCTCGGCGCCTCCTCCGAGGAGATCGCCATCGCGATGGATCGCGCGGGTTCCGAGACGGTCGACCGGATCGCGGCGCAGGGCGAACAGGTGCGCGAAGCCCTGACCGCCGTCGGCGCCGACGTCGCGACGCGGCTCGCCGAAGCGAGCGGCCAGAGCGCGGACGAGATCATCGCCCGCACGGCCGACATCGATCAGAGAATCCGGGCGACCGGCGAAACCCTCGTCGCGGAGGTCAGCGCGCGCAACGACGACCTAGTCGGCCGCATCGAGGCCAGCGGCGCTCAAGCCGCCGAAGCGATTCGGCTGCATGGCGAGGCCGTAACGACGCGCCTGGCCACGGCGAGCGAAGCGATGGCCCGAGATTTCGGCGAACGGAGCGAGGACATCGCCGCCCGCGCGGCCGACATCGATGAGAAAATCCGGGCGACCGGCGAAGCCCTCGTCGCGGAGGTCAGCGCGCGCAACGACGACCTGGTCAACCGCATCGAGGCCAGCGGCGCTCAAGCCGCCGAAGCGATTCGGCTGCACGGCGAGGCCGTGGCGACGCGCCTGGCCACGGCCAGCGAAGCGGTGGCCCGAGATTTCAGCGAACGGAGCGAGGACATCGTCGATCGCGTCGACGGCGCCGGCCGCCGACTTTCCGAGACGGTGCTCGTCCACGGCGACGACCTCGCCTCGCGGCTCGGCGAGGCGTCGGATCGGTTGCACGAAACGATCGTCGTGCGCGGGCAGACGCTCGAAGACGCGCTCGCCGCGTCCAACGAGCGGCTGACGTCCGCCTTGACCTCCAAGACCGATGACGCGCGCGCCGTCCTGGACGCCGCCGGCGCCATTTGGACGGAGCATTTCGACGCGCGCCACGCGCAGTTGCGCGCCTTCATCGACGAATCCGCCGGCGCGGTGAGCGGCCAGATCGACGAGTCGACGCAGCGGGCGGTCGAAGCGATCGCGAACCAGGGCGCGGCCTCGCAGGACCACCTTCAAGAGGCTGCGCAAGCGTCGCTGTCCCGATGGACCGACCAGGTCGCGCGAGTCGGCGAAAAGTTCTCCGCCATCGCGAGCGAAGCCGTCGCCGCGATCGCGGTCGGCGGCGACAGCGTGCACGACACGCTGGCCTCGACGATCGGGACGTTCGAAGAAACGCTGGGCGCGCGCGGCGGCGCGCTGGTCGACGCCTTGACCTCCCAGACCAGCAAATTCGGCGAGCAACTGAATTCGCTTGCGAACCTGGTGGGCGACGGCGGCGACAGCGTGGTCGATCGGGTCGGCGCCCACGCCACGCGCCTGGGAGAGAGCTTCGGCTCCCACGTCGACGCCATCGATGCGATCATGTCCAACCGTCAGGCCGAACTCGACGACCGCCTGACCGACCACCACACGCGCTTCCAACAAGCCTCGGACGCTCGCCTGGCGGAATTCGAGGGCGCGGCCGTCGCCCATGGCGCCGTCGTCGACCTCGCGCTGACGTCCCACGCCCGCGCCGTCGACGAATCCATGCGCGACGGATTGAAGACCCTCGAGGCGACCATGGCCCGACGGAGCGAGGAAATGGTCTCGCGCCTCGACGCCGAAGGCCAGTCGCTGGCGACGCGGCTCGACGGCAGATTGTCGATGATCGAGGAGACGATCGTCACCCGCGGCGGCGCGCTCGACGAGCGGCTCGGCAAACGCAATGAGGAAGCGGCCGCCCTCTACGACTCGGGGATGCAGGCCGCGGACCACCGCACGAGCGCCAAACTCCAGGAGATCGGCGCGACGCTGGACGGGTTGCTGGCGCGAATCGAAAGCGGATTGGCGGCGCGCGGCAAGGCGCTGAACGAAACGCTCGCCAAGAGCACGATCGAAACGGCGAAGGCGTTGAGCGAAGGCGGGTTTGAGATCACGCGAGGCATCGACGCCAAATCGGCCGAGATCGAGGAATCGCTGCGCGCTCGCGCGGAACTCCTGACGCAAGCGCTATCGCAACTCTCGTCGCAGATCACCGCCTCTCTGACCGGCAAGCTCGACGACATGACCGGCGCGCTCGGCGACAGCGTCGACCGCTTCCGCGACCAGATCGTTGCGCCCTTGCACGACCTTTCGACCCGGCTCGACGCCAGCGGCGCCGCGATCGAGCAGTCGATCGGCGGCGGCGTCGACGACCTGGTGGCGAAGATTTCCGCGCAGCGGGACGAGATCGCCGCGAGGCTGGCGGCCGCCGTGGCGAATTTGGACGCGACGATGGAGAGCCGGGGCGAGGCGATGGCCGCCGATCTCGCCGCGCGGATCGAGGACTTGCGCGCGCTCGTCGACGGACCGGCGACCAACTTCCTCGCCCAACTGGACGCGCGCGGCGCGCAAGTCTCGAGCCGGATCGCCGGCGTCAACGAACACGCGGCGCAGGCGTTCGAGCAGCAGGCGTCGAACCTCCTCGCTCTGATGACGCGACGCGGCGACGATCTGCTCGCCGCGATCACCGCCGGCGCGGCCGGCTCGGTCCGCTCGCTGGGCGCGCTGACGGGCCAGCTCAGCGCCGAAGTGGAGGCTTCGACGACGGCGTTGCACGCCGCGGCGCAGGCCGCCTTGTCGCAATCCTCCGACGCGATCAATCACCTTTCGACCCGGCTCACGGGCGACGTCGAGGCGTCGACGACCGCGTTGCACGCCGCGGCGCAGGCGGCCCAGTCGCAATCGTCGGCGACGATCCACGAGCTTTTGGCACGGCTCACCGACGAAATCGAGCGATCGGGCGCGGCGCTGCGCGACGCGGTCGAACGCAACGCCGGCGCGTCGGTGACGGCGCTGAGCATGGCCGGCGTGCGCATGCGCGACGAGCTCAGTCAGGTTCTCGAGCGCCTGGGCCAGGCCAGCGTCGCGCTCGATCGGGTCGTCGGCGGCGCGGGCGAGACGCTCGGCGCGATCCAGGGCGACCTCGGCGGCAAGATCGACGAAATGCAGCGCTCCCTCGGCGCCATGGCGGCGCAAGTCAACGCGCTCGACCGAATGTCTTCGGCGACGCGACACGAATCGGGCGAGCTCGTCGAACGCATGGCGGCGCACACCACCGCGCTCGCCGAGGTCTCGCGCGATTTGGCGGCCAAGCAGCAGACGATCGATCTGGCGCTGGAGCACCGTCAGGCGGTCCTGGAGAAATTCTTCGCCGATATGGCCGCCAAGAGCCAAGAGTTCGACGCG
This sequence comes from Roseiarcus sp., assembly GCA_050010035.1. Classification (GTDB taxonomy): domain Bacteria; phylum Pseudomonadota; class Alphaproteobacteria; order Rhizobiales; family Beijerinckiaceae; genus Roseiarcus. The sequence goes on along the minus strand of JBEKLU010000039.1, from coordinate 27,168 downwards.
GTGACGCGTCATTTCACCTCGTCTTTCGAAGAGAGCTTCAACAAGGCGCAAGTGCGCGCTCAGGAGATCAGCGCCGCCCTGTCGGTGGCCACGAAGGGGACGGCCTCGTCGGTCGCCAGCCAGTTCGACGCGATCCGCGAGAACGCCGGCAAGGAGCGAGAAAAGACCGCGCAGGCGCTGCAGACCACCTACGAGCAGGCCAACGCTCAGCTCGCCGAGGTCATGGGCAAGACGGCGGAGCGGTTTCGCCAGTCGGTCGCCGAAGTCAAGCAGATGGCGAGCGAAGTCCAGCGTCAGCTCGACGCGACGCGCCAGGAACTGCGCCGCGGCGTCTTCGAACTGCCGGAGGAAACCACCGAGGCGACGAGCGCGATGCGGCGCGTCGTCTCCGACCAGATCAAGGCGCTCAAGGAATTGACCGCGGTGGTTACGGCGTCCGGCGCGGACTTCGACGTCGCCGAGCCCGCCGAGCCAGCGCGCCTCGAATCGGCGCGCGCCTTCGCGACGTCGCGACTGGCCGATTCCTCCCGCGACGACGACGAGCGGCTCCTCATCGCGGCGCCGGCCGCGGCGGAGCCGGCGCGATCCGCCGCCCAGCCGCCGCGCGCGCGCGCCGCCCAAGCCCCCGCCGTCGCGCCGCCGACGGCGCCTTCGATCCCCGAGCGCAATCAATCCGGTTGGTTGTCGAACCTTCTTGCGGCCGCCTCGCGCGACGAGACGCCGCCGGCGCCGAACCGCGGCGCCAACGAAGCGCTCGAAGGAATCTCGCTCGACATCGCCAAGTTCGTCGACGCCGAGGCCGCCGCGGAGATGTGGGATCGCTGGCGCAGCGGCGACACGACCGCGGTGTCGCGACGCCTCTACACGGCGCAAGGCCAACAGACCTTCGACGAAATCCGACGCAAGTACCGAAACGATCCGCAGTTCCAGGCCTCGGTCACGCGCTACACGCAGGAATTCGAGCGTCTTCTGGCGAGGATCGGCCAGAACGACCGGGACGGCGCGCAGTCGCGCGCCTCGCTCCTGTCGGACGCCGGCAAGGTCTACACGATGCTGGCGCACGCCTCGGGTCGGCTGGGATGAGCTTCTAACCCGGGAGGAGCGGCGCTCGCCGAAGGCGGGCGTGCGCCGTCCCGGCCCGCGTCGTTACAATCGCCTCGCCACGAAGGCGACGATCCGTGTCATGACCGACGAAAGGGCGCCGTCCAGCGCCGCCGAAACCTCGGCGCCGTTGGTGGAGGCGACCGGGGCCTCGTCGGTGAAGATCTCCGCCGCGACCACCCGCCCGCTTCCGGCCGAGACGATCTTGACCGCGAAATCGGCCTCGACCCGCGATCGGGCGGCGTCGAGATCGAAGGCTCGGATGTCGATGTCGAGATCGTAGTCGGCGGCCGTCGCCGGGCGGCGGCCGACCTGACCCGAGAGATTGGCGTTCTCGAACGTCTGGGTCAGTCGCGATTGCACGAGGAGCGGCAGGCGGTCGGACCATTTCGCGCCCGCCAGCGTCGCGACCTCCTGGCGGCCGGTGCGCACGAGAATGCTTTCGCTGTCCAGGTCGATCGCGGCGAGAGGTTCGGCGACGCGCAATTGCCCGCGCAGCGGCCGCGCCGGCGCCGGTCTGGCCGCGCTGAGGTCGAAAGTGTCCTCGGCCGGCCCGCCGGCGCAGGAGGCGAGAAGCAAGACCATGGCGATCGCCGCCGCGCCGCGCGCGCCGGCGCCGAATCCGCCGGCGCTCGGGCGCCGAGGCTCGGCGGGCGCGAGGGCGCAATCGCGCGTCGGGAGCGGGGCGGCCGGCATCACGGTCCGCCGTGAAATTCTGGCAGGTTCGGCTTGGCGCCGAAGATCAGCTCGTTGGGGTTGCGCTGGAAATTTCGCAGCACGCGGTCGAGGTCGTTGACCGTGCGCCGCCCGTCGATCGCCAGCGCCTCGTATTCGCGCAAGCCGGACGAAGTGAAATGGGCCAGGCCGACGGAAATCTCCTTGGCGCGCACGTCCAGATCGTCGGCGAATTGCCGCACCGAACGCGCGGCGTCGCCCAAATCGCCCAACGGGCCCTTGAGCTCGGGCGAGCCGACGAACCCCTGCAGGCTGGCCATCAGCGAATCGATCTTGTCCGCCGATTCGTTGAGCTTGGCGGCGAGTTCGGAGGCGTTCTTCAGCATGCGGTCGATATTGCCCTTGTTGTCGCGGACGGTCTCGCCGAGCGAGGCCGCGCCGTCGACGAAGGTCGCGACTTTCTCGCGGTCGATCGATTTGATCAGGGACTCGAAATCCGCCAGCGTGGAGCTGATCCCCGCCGAATTGTCGCTGAGCGCCTTCGAGAAGGTGTCGACGTTCTTGATCGCGTCGTCGATGGCGGCGCGGTTGTCGCTCAACAGTTTGTCCGCCTTGTCCAGCACCGATTCGGCTCTGGCGGAAAGGCTCTGCACGCTCTCCATGATATTCTGCAGTTCGGAGGGTTCGGCGACGATGATCGGCGGCGCGCCGTTCTCCCCGAGCAACGGCGGCGCGTCGGGGGCGCCGCCGGTCAGCGCGATCGCCGCGCCGCCGGTCAGTCCCTGGATCTCCAGGCGCGCCTTGGTGTCCTTGCGGATCGGCGCCGTTCCGGTGACGTCGATCATGACCTGGACTTGTCTGGGATCGGTCGCGACGAAACCGATCTGCGTGACTTCGCCGATCCGCAAGCCGTCGAACAGCACGACGCTGCCTTGCGACAGCCCGGAAACGGAACCGGTGAAGAGAACTTCGTAAGTCTTGTGCTGGGAAATCCGGGTCAGGCCGGAGAACCACAGGACGAACAGGAACGCCCCCGCGATCACCGCCAGGGTGAAAGCGCCGATCAGTACGAAATTGGCCCGCGTCTCCATCGCCGCTTACCGCCCTCGTGAACGCCCCGAACGCGCCGTCCCATCGCTCGCCGAACCCGGCCGCCGACCGCCCACGCCGACTCGCATAGCAGATTTCTCGCCCCGACGCCCAACGCGGAGCGAGGAAACCGCGCCCGACCGGGCCGCCTCGCGACAGTTCGTCACGGGCGAAGGCGCGGCGCGGGCGATCAAGGCCGGCGCTTGGCGGCGGCGGCGAGGTTGAACGCGGCTTCGCGCCCCGAACCCCTCTTGCCGTGAAAATAGGCGTTGATCCAGGGGTCCCGCGAGAGCAGGAGCTCGGAAATCGGACCGATCGCCGTCACCCGCCCCTGCCCCAGCACGGCGACGCGATCGCAAATGGCGTAGAGGCTGTCGAGGTCGTGGGTCACCATGAAGACGGTGAGGCCGAGCGTCGGCTTCAACGTGGCGATGAGTTCGTCGAATTCGCCCGCCCCGATCGGATCGAGCCCGGAGGTGGGCTCGTCGAGGAACAGCAGGTCGGGATCGAGCGCCAGCGCGCGCGCCAGCGCCGCCCGCTTGACCATGCCGCCCGAGAGTTCGGAGGGAAGCTTGCCCGCGGCGTCGGGCGGCAGGCCGACGAGGTCGATTTTCAGCATCGCCAATTCGTCGCGCAGGCGCGGCGACAAATCGAGATGCTCGCGCATCGGCGCCTGAATGTTCTGCAGCACGGTCAAGCTCGAAAACAGCGCGCCCTGCTGGAACAGGACGCCCCAGCGCCGTTCGACCCTTTCGCGCTCGGCGATGGAGAGGGTGTCGACGTCGCGGCCGTAAACCTCGATCACGCCCGCCCGCTTGGGCAGCAGGCCGAGGATCGTGCGCGTGAGGACCGACTTGCCGGCGCCCGAGCCGCCCACGAAACCGAGCACCTCGCCGCGGTAGATGTCGAGATTGAGGCCGTCCATGACGAGTTTCTCGCCGAAGCCGACCTTGAGCCCGCGCACCCGGATCACCGCCTCGCGGGGCTCTCCGGCGCCCGGAGGCGGCGCGCCGGAATCGCCGCCCTCGCCGGTCAAAACTGCACCGCCGCGAAGAACATGGCGAAGATCCCGTCGAGGACGATGACCATGAAGATCGACTTGACGACGGAGCCCGTCACCTTGCGGCCCAGGGATTCGGCGGAGCCGAGCACCGCGAAGCCTTCGCTCGCGGCGATCAGGCCGATCACCAGCGCCATGAACGGCGCCTTGATCAGGCCGACCTCGAAGGTGTTGAGCGCGATGGCGTCGTGCAGGCGCTCGATGAACACCACCGGGCTGATGCCGCCGTAGACCCAGGCGACGCACAGGCCGCCGAACAGCGCCGACATGTCCGCCAGGAAGGTGAGCAGCGGCAGCGCGACGATCAGCGCCAGGATGCGCGGCAGAATCAACACTTCCATCGGGTCCAGCGCCATCACCATCAGCGCGTCGACCTCCTCGCGCATCTTCATGGCGCCGATTTCCGCTGTGATGGCGGAGCCCGAACGGCCGGCGATCATGATCGAGGTCAACAGCACGCCCAATTCGCGCAAGACGAGAATGCCGACCAGATCGACCGTGAAGGGGGTCGCGTTGAATCGCGCCAACTGAAAGATGCCCTGCTGGGCGACGATGGCGCCGACGAGGAAATTGATCAACAGAATGATCGGAGCGCTGCGCAGCGCAAACGCTTCGAGATGGAACACCGTCGAGGTCCAGCGCCAACGCGGCGGGCGAACGGCGACGGTCAATCCGACGCTGACCATACGGCCGAGGAATCCCAGGCCGCTGACGAGATCGGCGCCCGCGGTGTAGACGCTTTCGCCGACGTCGGCGACGAGGGAGGTCAAGGTCGGCGCCTCCCGAGGCGCCGGGGTCTCGACGGGGCGAAAATGCGCCTCGCGCAACAGGATCGCATGCTCGGGCCGCACGCCGACGAACTCGGCGGCGACGCCCTGCGCGGTCAGGGATTCGCACGAGCGGTCGATGATCCACGCCCCGGCCGTGTCCAAGCGGTCGATTTGCGAAAGATCGATCGTCGCCTCGCGCGCGCCGCGCGCGGCGGCCAACAGCGCGTTCGCGCGCTTCTCCAGTTGCGAGCCGGCGTTGACCGTCCACCCCCCGGCCAGCGCCACGCGAACGCCGCCCGCGGTTCTTTGGCTGGTGATGGCGGGAGCCGTGGGCATCGGGCGCTCGGTTTCTGGCGCTAAGGAAGCGTTCGCGATCCCTCGCGCGCGGGACAAAGCCGTGAACGAAGCGGCGATTGCCGGCCGTTTCGCTCTTCGCCTTCAGGCTCATAGCCGGACGCGCCGGCCCTGTCGAGGCGGGGAGAAGTGAGCCGAGCGGGCCGGGCGGCCTGCGCCGGCCGCCTCGTCGAGCCCCGCAAAGGCGCCGTCAACGGGCGGCGGGGCGGAAACAAAACCGGCACGAATCGGCGACTCGCAAAGCGACTCCGCTTTTTCGGGAAAAAGCGAGTCGAATCTTACGCGGGAGCGAGACAATTTCGGCGCCCGTCCTTGGTTACCGATTTGCGACGCCCCGATGCGGCGGCGCGCGTCGAAATGGCGCGCGCGGGACGAAACGCGGGACAAAGCGCGCACGAATCGCGGGCGCCGCGATTCGCTCGGGAAAAGAGAGCGCCGGCAAGCCCTTACGAACGATCGAGCGGTCCGTTCGGAGTTTATGGTTTCCCTATCGTCAACGTCGGCCCGCGCCGACGGTCCCGGCGCGGGACCGCGGGTTCGAAGCGGGGACAAAAGCGGCGCGAATCGGCGACGGCGCGATTCGCGGGGGCGAGAGCGCCGGTGGAGCGCGGCGGGCCTAACGGCGGCCGTCGTGGCGGCTCGCCCCGTCGCCGCAGCAGCGCACCGACCGACCATTCGCGCCTTGAACCGGCGGGCAAGGAACGTCGCCGTAGGAGCAGAAGACGCAGCAATCCCCTCGCTTGGGCTTCAAAACCGCTCCGCAGGCCTTGCAGTCATAGAAGAACTGACAAGCGTCGGTCGGCATCGTCTCCAGCGCGCGATGGCCGCAGTTCGGACACGTAAGGGTGGATTTCAGGACGGGCGTCGGCTCAGGCACAGGCGAATCCCATCGAAAACGGCGCTCCGCCGATCCGTCAATCCATCACCGCCGCCTTGAGGATGCACACCATGGTCGCGTGCGCCGGCGCGGCGCCGGGGTTGCGGATGCGGTGCGGCCGGTCGCCGCGATAGCGCAGCGTCTCGCCGGCGCGGGCGACCTCGACGACCTCGCCCACCTCGACCTCGAGCTCGCCCTCCAGCACCGACAGGCACTCGATCGAGCCGCGCGGGTGGGCCTGCGAGCCCAGTTCGCCTCCCGGCTCGGCGCGAAAGTCGTACCATTGCAGCCAATCGACCGTGTTCAGCCAGCCGATGACGGCCAGCCGGCACAATCCGTCGTCGGACAACAGAACGGGCGTGCCGCCGCGGCTGACGTGCTCGATGAACGGCCCATCCTCGCCGCCGTGCAGGATGGATTCGATGGAAACGTCGAGCGCGTGCGCGAGCCGCCAGATGGTGGCCAGGGTCGGATTGGTCTCGTTGCGTTCGATCTGCGAAATGATCGACTTGGCGACGCCGGACTGGATCGACAGATCGGCCAGCGAAAGGCCGTAGCCCTTGCGCAGCTTCAACACGGTGCGGCCCAACTGGTTGGAGAGCGCCGCCGCGCCCGCCTCCAGAACCTTGGCTCTGTCCTTGCCCTCGACGCCCATGTCGGCGATTCCTTGAGATGTTCCGCCGTCTTATAGGGCGGAACGTCCGGAATATCGAACGCTTTCGTCCGCGGTCAAGCGGCTCGCGGCGCCTCGCCGCCCATCGCGGCCGCGGCGGCGCGGCGGATGCGGCGCGCCGAATGCTCGCGCCACAGCACGAAGACGCCCGCGCCCGCGACGATCGCCGCCCCGAGGAGAATGCTCGGCGACGGCGCCTCGGCGAACAGCGCATAGCCCAGCGCGGCGGCCCAGATCATCGCCACATAGTCGAACGCCGCGATGATCGAGGCGTCGGCGAAACGGTAGCTCGCCGTCATCAGGATCTGCCCGCCGCCCCCGAGAACGCCGATCGAGCCGAGCAGGACGAATTCGCCGGCCGACGGCGCGACCCAGCGCTGCCCGGCCAGGAACGCCGCGCCGGCGGCATCGGCCGGCCACAGCGCGGCGAGGGCGATCAGCGCCGCGCTGACCACGGCCGTCAGCGAGGAGAAGTAGAAGACGATCGCGCCGGTCGGCTCCGAGCGCGTCAGCCGACGGGTCTGGATCATCGCCACCGCCGTGCAGGCGGCCCCGGCGAGCGCGATTCCGGCGCCGAGCGACGCGCCCGCCGCGCCGGCCGGGTCGCCGAACCCCTCGCCCAGGTGATCGGACAGCATGACGACGACGCCGACGAAGCCGAGCCCCACCGCCGCCCAGCGATAGAAGCGCACGGTCTCGCCGAGCGTCAGCGCGGCGAGCGGAACGACCATCAGCGGCGCGGCGAAGGTGAAGGCGGTGGCGTCGGCGAGCGGCAGCAGCGACAGCGCGGCGAAATTGGCGAACATGCCGCCCGAACCGGCGATCGAGCGCCCGATGTGGCCGAGCTTGCGCCGCGTGTGCAGCGCGCGCGGGAACTCGCCGCGCGAGGCCAGCCACGCCGCCAGCACCGCCAAGGCGAAGAGCGAACGAAACAACACGACTTCGCCGACGGGAAAGACCGGCGAGACGATCTTGATCATGGCGGACATCGCGGCGAAGACGAACGTCGCCGCGACTTTCAGCGCAATCCCGGTGAACATCGGACCGTTTCAAAACGCGCCGGGAAAGGCGCCGCCGTCGATGAGAATGTTCTGGCCGGTGACATAGCCCGCCTGGGCGCTGCAAAGATAGGCGCAAAGCGCGCCGAACTCCTGCGGCGCGCCGAACCGGCCGGCGGGAATCGAGGCTTCGCGCCTAGCGCGGATCGCCGCCGGATCGCCGCCGGTCGCCGCCGCGGTTCTCTCCAGCATCGAGCGAATCCGGTCGGTGTCGAAGGCGCCGGGCTGGATCGAATTGATCGTCACGTTGTCCCTGGCCAGCGCCCGCGCGCTCGCCGCGACGAACGCCGTCAGGGCGGCGCGCGCGCCCGAGGACACGTCGAGGCCGGCAATCGGCGCGCGCACCGAGGCCGAGGTGATGTTGACGATGCGCCCGAAACGCCGCTCGGCCATGCCCGGCGCGACGCGCTGAATGAGCGCGATCGGCGTCAGCATGTTGGACTCGATCCCGCGCAGGATCTGCTCGCGCGTCAGCTCGGCGAAGGGCACCGGCGGCGGGCCGCCGTTGTTGTTGACGAGAATATCGGGCGTCGGGCAGGCCTCGAGCAAGGCGGCGCGCACTTCGGCCGAGTCGAGATCGCCGGCGACCGCAACGACCTTAGCGCCCGTCGCCTGAGCGATCTCGCGCGCGGTCGCTTCCAGCGTCGCTGCATCGCGGCCGTTGACGATGACCGAGCAGCCCGCCTCGGCCAGCGCCATCGCGCAGGCGCGCCCCAAGCCCTTGCTCGAGGCGCAGACGATCGCCTTGCGCCCGGCGATGCCCAAATCCATGGCGAACTCCGTTTCTCGGCCCGCGCCCACCCCGGCGCCGCCTTCGCCGTTTTCGGCGAAAATCGGCTTCGTCGCCAGAGCGCGGCGGTCGCTTTCGACACAATTCGTCGCGAGCGCGCCGAAACTGCCGATTCTTTCCAGGCTTTGAACGTGCGACCGCTCGTCGGGAGGCCGCGCGCCCGCTTAGCGAGGGGCGCCGGCGTCGATCGGCGCCCGCTCCTTCAAGAGAGCCTCGAGCTCCTGCGCCGGGACCGGCCGGCTGAAATGGAATCCCTGCATTTCGTCGCAATTGTTGGCGCGCAGGAACGCGAGCTGCTCCTCCGTTTCGACGCCTTCGGCGATGACCCTGAGATTGAGCTTCTGTCCCAACGAAATCACGGCGCTGGCGACGGCCCTGTCGTTCTCGTCGGTCGCAAGGCCGTCGATGAACGACTTGTCGATCTTCAGCCGCGCGACCGGAAACGTCTTCAGCGCGCTGAGGCTGGAATAACCGGTTCCGAAGTCGTCGATCGAGAGCTGCACGCCCAGGCCCTGCAATTCCGCCATCGTCGCCACCGCCTGATCGACGTCCTGCATGATCAGGCTTTCCGTCAGCTCCAACTCGAGATACTTGGCGTCCAGGCCGCTCGCCTTCAGCGCCCCGACGACGCGACTGACCAGGTTCTTTTCCTTGAATTGTCGCGCCGACACGTTCACGCACATGGTTATTGCGGGCAGCCCGGCGTCCTGCCAGGCCCTGTTCTGACGACTGGCTTCGTGCAGCACCCAGTCGCCGATCGGCACGATCAGGCCCGTTTCCTCGGCCATGGGAATGAATCGGGCCGGCGCCACCACGCCCAGGGTCGCGTGTCGCCAGCGGATCAACGCCTCGACCGCGAAGATGCGTCCCGTGCGCAAATCGACTTGCGGCTGATAGAACAGGACGAACTCGGATCGGCCGAGGGCGCCGCGCAGTTCTTCCTGCAGCAGGAATCTCTCGTGAACCCTGGTGTTGATCTCCGGCGTATAGAACTGGAAGCCGTCGCGCCCGATTTCCTTGGCGCGATACATCGCCGCGTCGGCGTTGGCGATCAGCGTGTCGGCGTCCGCCCCGTCGCCCGGATAGTTCGCGATCCCCACGCTGCTCGTCACCGCGAAATCGTGTCCTTCGAGACGGACCGACTGCGCGATGACCGCCCGCAGTTTTTGCACGTTCGCGGCAATGACCTCCTGGCTCCTGGGCTGATCGACGAGAAGGACGACGAATTCGTCGCCGCCGAGCCGCACCACCGTGTCCGTCGCCCGCACGCATCCGACCATCCGGCCGGCGACGGTCTTCAATAGCTCGTCGCCGGCGTTGTGGCCCAGGCTGTCGTTGATGAATTTGAAATTGTCCAGGTCGATGAACAGCACCGTGACCCGACGGTCGTATCGCTGCGCGTACAAGAGAGCCTGCGAAAGACGGTCCTTGAGCAGGGCGCGATTGGGAAGGCCGGTCAGCGCGTCGTGGGTGGCCATGAATTGAATGCGGTCTTCGGCGCGCTTGCGCTCGATCGCGATGCCGGCGATGCGGGTGGCGACCTCGACGAGGCGCGTTTCGGCGGCCGAGGGTTCGCGCACCGCCTTCGAATACATCGCAAAGGCGCCCAGCGCCTTGCCGTTCTTCGACAGGATCGGCGTCGACCAGCACGAGCGAAGCCCATGCGCGGCGGCCAGTTCGCGAAAGTCCCGCCAAAGCGGATCGTCGGCGATGTCGGCGACGACGACCGGCTCTCGCCTATAGGCGGCGGCGCCGCAGGACCCCACATTGGGGCCGATCGCGACGCCGTCGAGGGCCCGCGCGAAGGCCTCCGGCAGGTTCGGCGCCGCGCCGTGGCGCAGATGGACCCGATCTTCGTCGAGCAGCAGGATCGAACCGAATATCCCGGCGACCTGAGATTCGATCAGGCGCACCAGACGATCGAGCACCGCTTCCAGCGGCGCGCCCATCGCGATCATCTCGAGCAGTTGCGCCTGCCCGTCGCGAAGAGCGTCGGCGAGTTTGCGCGCGGTGATGTCGCGCGAGATGCCGGCCACGCCGAAAATTTCGTTGCGATCGTCGCGCAGCGGCACTTTCGTCGTCAGGATCCACGTCTTGTCGCCCGACGCGCCGAATACGCATTCCTCCATGTCGATCATCGGCTGCCCGGAGCGGACGATCGTCTGTTCGTCGGCGAAAAATTTCTGCGCGATCTCGCTGGGCAGGAGCTCGAGATCGGTCTTGCCGATCAGGTCGGCGGGCGCGGCGAAACCCATTCGGGTCGCCGTGACCTTGTTGCAAATGATAAAGCGGCTCTCGACGTCCTTGACCCAGAGGTTGTCGGGCAGCCAGTCGATCAGCGCTTGGAGCGACAGGCGCTCGTTCGCCACCGCGCGCGAGGCCTTGAGTTCGGTGATGTCGCGCGAGATGCCCATCAGACCGAAGATCTCGCCCTTGTCGTTGCGCAGCGGCACCTTGGTCGAGGCGAACCACTTGCGGTCGCCCGCGGCGGTGATCACGCTCTCCTCGCGATTGATCATCGCCCGGCCGGTGGCGAGGATGTCCTGCTCGAGCGCGCGAAAGCCGCGCGCCGCCTCGGGAGCGTGAAGATCGAAATCCGTCAGGCCGATCATGTCGCTCGTCCTGACCCGGCCGTTGTCCGACGCCAGCGCCTTGTTGACGACGACGAAGCGGCTTTTGGCGTCCTTGATCCAGAGATAGTCGGGCGCCCAGTCGATCAACGCCTGCAACGAAATGCGCTCGTCGGCGATGGCGCGCTTTTCCTGAAACTCGGTGACGTCCTCGTGGGTCGAGACCCACCCGCCGTCGGGCATCGGCTGGTGGTGGATCCGAATGGTCCGGCCGTCCGGCAGGGCGGCGGTCCAGATCTTCGGCTCGTCGCCCGAATTGATCGCGGCGCTGTGGGCGAGATAGGCGTCGACGCTCGTCGGACAGGTTCCGACGGCGGCGCGCCGCTCCGCGATCTCGCGCAGGCTAGCGCCCGGCGGAACCTGGTCGAGCCCGAGGCGGTAGATCTCGGCGAAGCGGCGATTGCAGAGGATCAGCCGCCCCTCGCCGTCGAAAAAGCAAACACCCTGCGAAATGTTGTCGATGGCGGTCTGATAGCGCAGCGCCTGCGCCTGTAATTGCGCGATCGCGGCCTGTTGCTCGCGCGCGACGGCTTCATGGGACTCGGCCGCTGCGCGCGCGAGCGCGACCACGCGGGATTCGTCGAGCGGGCCTTCGACACGCCGTATCGGATTTGCGCGCAACAGACGATCCTCCGCCGCGGCGATCCGCGCCAAGCGAATGGAACCGCGCCCCTTTGCATAAGTTTATGGACGTTATGCCGACGGTATTAATGGAGGGTGAATCGACAAAACGGCAAAAGGAACCGCGATGGATTTGCTTAACGCAGTATTATCGCTGCGAGCGTCGTACTTGAATAGCAACAATTCAGTAACGTCCGGCCTGACGAAAGGGAAACGCCGCGGCCGGGCCGGCCGCTTGGCGATGCGGCGGCCGATGACGGAATTCAAGGATTGTCATCGGCGCGGCGACCGGCTTACCTCGCCCGGGCGAAATTCTGGCGCGCCGGGCGGCAAACGGCCGTACGCCGCTCAACGAAAGCCAAACGGTGAAGTCGGATCGATCGATGTCGGACGCGCTTCGAACGATCGTCGTGGGCGCCGGCCCCGCCGGGCTCATGGCGGCGGAGGTTCTGGCGTCGCGCGGCCATCGCGTCCTCGTCTACGACGGCGCGCCCTCGCCGGCGCGAAAGTTCCTGCTCGCCGGGCGCGGCGGCCTCAACCTCACGCACAGCGAGCCGTTCGAGCGTTTCATGTCGCGCTACGGCGCGGCGGCGGAGCGGCTGCGCCCGGCGATCGAGCGCCTCTCGCCGGAGGCGCTGCGCGCCTGGAGCGCCGGGCTCGGCGAGGAGACGTTCGTCGGCTCCAGCGGCCGCGTCTTCCCCCGGAGTTTCAAGGCGACGCCGCTGCTGCGGGCCTGGCTGAGGCGCCTCGACGCGCTCGGGGTCGCGCTCAGAGCGCGCCGCCGCTTCGTCGGCTTCGGCGAAGGCCGGACCCTGCGTTTCGCTTCGCCCGAGGGCGTCGAGGAGGTCGAAGCGGCGGGCGCCGTCCTCGCGCTCGGCGGCGCCTCCTGGCCGCGGCTCGGCGCCGACGGCTCATGGGTCGAGATCTTGCGCGCGGCGGGAATTGCGGTCGCGAATCTGCGCCCCGCCAATTGCGGCTTCGCGGTCGACTGGTCGCCGGGCTTTCGCCAACGCTTCGCCGGCCAGCCGCTGAAGACGATCGCGCTTCGCCATGGCGAAGAAAAAGTGCGCGGCGAGGCGATGATCGCAGCGTACGGAATCGAGGGCGGCGCCGTCTACGCCCTGTCGGCGCCCTTGCGCGACGCGATCGAAGCCGAGGGGTCGACGATCCTCACTCTCGACCTCAAGCCGGACCTCGACCATGAAACGCTGGCCAAGCGTCTTCTGCGGCGCCGGCCCGGCCAATCGCTGTCGACGCATCTACGCAAGGCCGCCGGCCTCGCGACGGTCGCGATCGCGCTGCTGCGCGAAGCGGGCGAGATTCCCGACGAGGCGGAAGCGCTCGCGGCGCGCATCAAGGCTTTGCCGCTGCGCCTCCTCGCGCCCGCGCCGATCGCGCGCGCCATTTCCAGCGCCGGCGGCGTCGCATGGCGCGAGATCGACGACGCCTTCATGCTGAAAAAGCTGCCGGGCGTTTTCGTCGCCGGCGAAATGATCGACTGGGAGGCGCCGACGGGGGGCTATCTCCTGCAAGCCTCGTTCGCTGCGGGCGCCGCCGCCGGACGCGGCGCGGCGGCGTGGATCGAGGAGCGCGCGCGGGAGGACGTTTAGCGCGCCGCGGCGCGAGGGACGACGTTGCCAAGGGGAGCGAGTTGCGCGAATTTGGCGAACGAGTCCCGAGGCCCATTCTCAAGTCGGGGATGAGGCCCGCGGGACGGTTGCGGCCGCGAACGGGCCGCGTCGAGTAAGGAGGCGCCGCCTTGATGCAGCAAACGAACCGGCGCTTCGGCGCGCTGACCCTCGCCGCGGCCGTCCTCTCGCTCGCGCCGGCTCGAGCGGCGCCCGCCGATACGGTCGCCGGTCCTTCCTTTGAGGTCGCGGTCAGCCTCAGCGCGGCGGCGGCGGCGCGGCTAGCCAATCCGAAGGAGACGATCATCGTCGACGCCGAATTCTACGGCATGCCGATATCGGCGCAGCAGCGCGCGGCGCTGCAAGGCCGGCTCGACGTCGCGCCGGAGCAGAAACAGGAAATTCCCGGCGCCGAGGTCGTGAAGTTCGCCGGCCCGAAATACGACAAGAGCAAGCTGAGCCAGGTCGAGGGCGGCGTCGTCGACGTCGCGATCGAGGTCTATTCGGGGCGCCATTCCAGCCCGGACAATCTTCTCGCCTGCGACTTCTTCGAGGACACCGTCGCGCTCGCCGCCAGCAAGCCGGTGGCGATCCACTGCAAACTGATCGGCGAACCGTAGCGGGCGCGGCGGCGAGGCGAAGCGAGCGACGGCGGGCTAGAGAGAGGCGCCCTCACCATGCAGTGGCTGACGCTGATCCTTTGTCTCATGGCGATGGCGATGGCGTTGCGACAAATCCGCGACAATCGCCGACGCGGCGTCGGCGTCGACTGGACCAAGACGTTGGCCACCGTCGGCGGCGTCATCGTCATCACCCTATTGGCGGTAGGCGTCTTGATCGCCGCGACGGCGCTGCGCCAGCCGACGGTCGGGGTCGTCCTGTTCATTGTCGTCTTCGTCGTCGGGCTGATCGCGCTCATCCTCGCCGTCAACCGCCGCTGGCCGCCGCAGAAAGCGTCGTAGCGGGGCGTCGGCGTCGCCCTCACGTCAATCCGGAGGGGATGGTCGCCGCCAGTTCTTGGCGACCGGTCGCGCCTTCGAGCTTCGCATGGCCGGCGCCAGCGTCGCTGCCGCAACTCGGTCGCCCTTCCTCGAGTTCGAGCGGGGATCTGCGCAGCGTCGCATATAATTTCAACTCCAGCTTCTCGCGCTTTGCCGATCGCTTCCATGCGAAGGAGAACAGGGCGTCGAATACGGCGAAATCGCCGAGGCGCTGCCAATTGCCGGTCAGCGTGATCGGTCCGGACAGTTTGCGCAGAATCAGGGCGGCCGCCGCGAGTGCGAAGGCCGCTGCGATCGCCAGTTTGGTCCAGTCGGCCGGCGTCACCGAACCCTCCCCGCTTGTGCGCTCAGATCGCGACCACTTTATTACAACAATTGGACGCGCATGCGCTAAACTTACAACACTGCGCCAAGCCGTCAAGCGATAACGGGCGATTTGTAAGAAAAATTGACCATACTCGGCTGCGCCACGTCGTGTTGAAAGGAAGTTTGATTCGCGGCCAAGTCGGTAGTAAGTTTTTCGCAACTGGGCGTCGGTCGGCGCATTCGGACGGGAGGTCGGGCGTGTCATCGATCGAGGTTGGCGACCGAAAGGCGATCATTGCCTTAAAACAAGAGCTTATCGACGCCATTGGCCGGGCTTACGCGCTCGGGTGGGCGATCGCTCGGCTGGAAGGCGGAAGCGACGACGAGCGAGTGGCGAGCGCCGTCAGGGAAAGCGTGCTGTCGATCCTCGGCGAATTCGACCCGCCATCGCCGCACAATGTTGTAAACTTACGCAAGCCGGAACCGCGCGCGCCGGAGACGTCTACGGCGCCGACGAGCGGCTTGTCCTCGAACCCGTCGGCCCAGGAGCTGCTGTTGGAGAGCCTGCGCGGCCAGGAAGTCTCGATCCGCGACCTGCAGACTGTCCTGGAGGATTACGGGCTTCAGGTATCGCCAGGAAATCTCTCGGTTATTTTGTCGCGAATGCATCAGTCCGGGCTGATCGAGCGAACCGGCCGCGGGATTTACCGAGCCTCGCATTGATCGTGGCGCGGCCGAGCGCTCGGCGCTCTGATGATCCGCTTCTCTCGAGATGGCGAAAAACCAAGCCGTCTGGAAAACGCGCTCACAAAATGGCGCCCAAGCCCCTGAAATCCCCGCATCGCCGAACACATTCGTCGCCCATCAGCTATCCATCTTCAGCGCCGCGATGAACGCCTCCTGCGGGATGTCGACCTTGCCGAACTGGCGCATCTTCTTCTTGCCGGCCTTCTGCTTGTCCAACAGCTTGCGCTTGCGGGTGGCGTCGCCGCCGTAGCATTTGGCGGTGACGTCCTTGCGCAGCGCGCGGATGGTCTCGCGGGCGATGATCTTGCCGCCGATCGCCGCCTGAATGGGAATCTGGAACATGTGCGGCGGGATCAGTTCGCGCAGCTTCTCCACCATCGCCCGGCCGCGCGATTCGGCGCGGTCGCGATGCACCAGCATGGAGAGCGCGTCGACCGGCTCGCCGTTGACCAGGATCGACATCTTGACGAGGTCGCCGGCGCGATAGTCGGTGAGCTGGTAGTCGAACGAGGCGTAGCCCTTGGAGATCGATTTCAGCCGGTCGTAGAAGTCGAAGACGACTTCGTTGAGCGGCAGGTCGTAGACCACCATCGCCCGCTTGCCGACGTAGTTGAGGTCGACCTGCGCGCCGCGCCGGTCCTGGCAGAGCTTGAGGACGGCGCCGAGATAATCGTCGGGCGTCAAAATCGTCGCCTTGATCCACGGCTCCTGGATTTCCGCGATGCGCACGACATCGGGCATGTCGGCGGGATTGTGCAGCTCGATCGTCGTCTTGTCGGTCAGCGCGATGCGATAGATCACCGACGGCGCGGTGGCGATGAGGTCGAGATTGAACTCGCGCTCCAGCCTCTCCTCGATGATCTCGAGGTGCAGAAGCCCGAGGAAGCCGCAGCGGAAGCCGAAGCCGAGCGCGGCGGAAGTCTCCATCTCGTAGGAGAAGCTGGCGTCGTTGAGCTTGAGCCTGCCCATCGCCGCGCGCAACGCCTCGAAGTCGGCGGCGTCGGCGGGGAAGAGCCCGCAGAACACCACCTGCTGCGCCGGCTTGAACCCCGGCAGGGCCTCTGGCGTTGGGCGCTTGTCGTCAGTGATGGTGTCGCCGACGCGGGTGTCGGCGACCTGCTTGATCTGCGCGGTGATATAGCCGATCTCGCCGGGGCCGAGCTCGGCGACCTCGGTCATCTTGGGGCGGAAGACGCCGATGCGATCGACGTCGTAATGCGCGTCCGCGCCCATCATGCGGATGCGCATGCCCTTCTTGAACACGCCGTCGATGACGCGCACCAGCACCACGACGCCGAGATAGGCGTCGTACCAAGAATCGACCAGCAGCGCCTTCAACGGCGCCGTCTCGTCGCCCTTGGGCGGCGGCAGGCGGTGGACGATCGCCTCCAGCACGAGATCGACGTTGAGGCCGGTCTTGGCCGAGATCGGCACCGCCTGCGACGCGTCGAGGCCGATGACGTCCTCGATCTGCTGCTTGATGCGCTCGGGCTCGGCGGCGGGCAGGTCGATCTTGTTGAGCACCGGCACGATCTCGTGGCCGGCGTCGAGGGCGTGGTAGACGTTGGCGAGCGTCTGCGCCTCGACCCCCTGGCTGGCGTCGACCACCAAGAGCGAGCCCTCGCAGGCGGCGAGCGAGCGCGACACCTCGTAGGCGAAGTCGACGTGGCCGGGCGTGTCCATCAGGTTGAGGATGTAGGTCTGGCCGTCCTTGGCCTGGTATTCGAGGCGCACCGTCTGCGCCTTGATGGTGATGCCGCGCTCGCGCTCGATGTCCATCGAATCGAGCACCTGCTCGACCATGTCGCGCGCCGCCACCGTCCCCGTCTCCTGAATCAGCCGGTCGGCGAGCGTCGACTTGCCGTGGTCGATATGGGCGACGATGGCGAAGTTGCGGATGTTCGAGATGGGGTGGGTGGTCATGTCGGTCGGGGGGATAGCAGGGCGGGCGCGCGAAGGGAACCGGATTGCGACTGTCGGGGTTTCGTTCTACGTCTGTTCTCGCGACGATCAGTTTGGGTCGCCGCTCGGCATGCGTGGACCCGCGGCGAGCAGGCGGCGAGCCCGATCGAACTCGCCGTTGGTCGGCTCAGTCGCCGCTCTCGGATTTTGCCGAGCCCGCGATCGTGGCGTCCGGCTTCAAACGGGCATTGGCGATTCGAACCTGATCGCCGTCCGCAATGCCGTCCGGGGGCGCGGCGATGACCCGGTCGTCGGCTTGAAGGCCCGCCCCGATCTCGATTTCGCTCCCCAAGTCTCGCGCGATCGTCACCGTCTTGAACAAGACGCGGTCGTTCGGATCGACCGTCGCGATGCGCAGCCCGGCCTGATCGAAAATGAGCGCGCTGACGGGAATGCGAAACGATCCGGCGTCGCCGGCGAGATCGGCAAGCACGTTGGCGTAACCGCCCGGCATCAGTTCGCCGCCGGCATTGTCCACCGTGAGCTGCATATGCGTCGTGCCGGACCCGATATCGACCGAGCGCGCGGAGGCTTCGACGACCGCGGGGAAGGCGCGGCCGGGATATTCGGGCACGGTGACGGTCGCTTTGTCTCCGATCCGGATCGCCGGCGCGTAGTTTTGCGGAACATTGATGGAAACGCGAAGCTTGTGCACGTCCGATATGACGAACATCGCGAGCCCGGCGCTCGAGCCCGCGCTGATCAGCGCGCCGACGTCGGTATTGCGCTCGGTCACGACGCCGTCGAACGGCGCGGCGACATTCTTATAGGCGGCCAGAACCTGCAGGCGTTCGACATTGGCTTCGCTGGAATGGACCGCGGCCTGCTTGTTGGCGAGGTCGGCCGCGCGCTGATCGACTTCCTGCTGGGAAACGGCGTTCGAGGCCAGCAGGCTGCGCCCGCGCCCCAGCGTGACCTCCGAGAGTTTGGCGCTGGCCTGAGCGCTGGTCAGATCGGCGCGCGCCTGCAGCAACTGCTGGTCGAGGTCCGGCGCCTCGATCTCGGCGAGCGTCTGTCCGGCCTTGACCGAGGCGCCGATTTCGACCTTCCAGTCCTTCACATATCCGCTGACCCGCGCGTAAATCGGCGCGCGTAGATTGGCTTCGAGACGGCCGGGCAATTTCAGGCTCGCCACGCCGGGCTTTGCGTTCAGCGCAATGATCGCCACCGTTGGAATCGCCTGGGCCTCCGTCCATTCTTGCAATCTCGCGCTGCTCTCGTCGCGCGCGCCAATGCCGGTGACGACGAGGACCACGACGCCGACGCTTGCGACGATTCCCGCGGCGCCGAGCTTGCCCTTGAAGCCGCGTCGGGCGGTGGGATCAGACATGCTGCAGGGACTCCGACGGCTCAGGATTCGTCTTTGGCCCGCGCTTATGCACCAGACTGAAGACGACGGGAACGAAAACCAGCGTGGCGATCGTCGCGAAGATCAGGCCGCCGACGACGGCGCGGCCCAGCGGGGCATTCTGCTCGCCCCCTTCGCCGAGCGCCAGCGCCATCGGCGCCATGCCGATGATCATCGCCAAGGCGGTCATGACCACCGGTCGGAAACGCACGAAGCCGGCCTCGAGCGCCGCGGCGACGGGATCGCCGAGCGCCGCGAACCGTTCGCGCGCGAAACTGATGACGAGCACGCTGTTGGCCGTGGCGACTCCCATGCACATGATCGCGCCTGTCAAGGCGGGCACCGATAGGGTGGTTTGGCTGACGAACAGCATCCAGACAATGCCCGCCAGACCGGCCGGCAGCGCCGTGACGATCACGAAAGGATCGGCCCAGGACTGGAAATTGACGACGATGAGCAGATAAATCAACACGATTGCGCCGATCAAGCCGAACAACAGGCCGGAAAAGGCGCTGTTCATCGTCTGGACCTGTCCCAGCATCACGACCGAACTGCCTTTGGCGACGTTTTCCGCGGTTTCATCGATCAGTTTGCGAATGTCCTGCGCCACCGCGCCCAGATCGCGTCCTTGCGGCGTCGCGTATATCTGTACGATCGGCAGGATGTTATATTGAGAGACTACCGCATTGCCGGTCGTTCGGGTGATCTTGGCGACGCCGCCCAGAATCGGCAAGGTTGGCGCGCCCGCCGCCGAGATCGGGACCGTCTGCAATGCGGCCAAGGAATCGAGCTGGTATTGCGGCGTCTGCATCACGATCGGATAGGAAACGCCATTGTCGGGGTTGAGCCAATAGGTTGGGGCGACCTGGCCGCTGCCGGCCAAATTGACGAGAAGGGCGTTGGTCACGTCGCGCTCGGTCAGGCCGACATATTGGGCGCGCGTGCGATCGACGTCGACGTTCAGGGTCGGATTGGCGGGCGATTGCTGAATGCGCGCGTCGGCGACGCCGGGAATATGGCGGATGCGCCGCAGCAGCAGGTTGGCGTAATCGAAATTGGCGGCCAGGTTCGCGCCGGAGATTTGCACATCGATCGGCGCCGGCGCGCCGAAATTGAGTATCTGGCTGACGATGTCGGCCGGCAGAAATGCAAAAACGACGCCCGGAAATCGGCGCGGCAGTTCTTCGCGCAACACGCGCACATAGTCCTGGGTCGGACGGTGACGCCCGATCAGCTTGATCTGGACGTCGCCGTCCTGCGAGCCCATGACGCCGGTATTGTTGTAGGCCAGATTAATGCCGCTGATCGGCATGCCGATATTGTCGACCAATGCGCCGAGCTCCTCGCGCGGAATGGTCGCTCGGATCGCCTTCTCGATTTCAGCGAACTGACTGGCGCTTTCCTCGACGCGCAGGCCGACGCGCAGGCGCGCATGCATGAGGATCTGGCCGGTGTCCACGGAGGGAAAGAAGTTCTTGCCGAGATAAGGCGTCAGCAAGAAAGAAGCGACGACGAAAGCGAGAAAGCCGACGACGAAGACCGAGCGGCGGCTCATCGCCAATTCGAGAATGCTGCGATAGCCCTCCCGGATATGCTCGAAGCCCGCCTCGAAGCCGCGCTGGAACCGGACCAGAGGATTGCGCGAGGAGGCGCGCGCGCCTTCTCCGTGCGAATGTGCGGCATGCGGCTTCAAGAGATAGTTGGCCATCGTCGGCACCAGCGTGCGCGAAAGGAAGAAGGAGCAAATCATGGCGAACATGACCGCTTCCGCCATCGGCACGAATAGAAAGCGTGCGACGCCGTCCAGGAAGAACATCGGCACGAAGACGATGCAGATGCACAGAAGCGAAACGAAGGCGGGCGTCACGATCTGGCGGGCGCCGTCCATGATCGCCGTTTCGACGTCCTTGCCATGCTCGAGATGCCAATTGATGTTCTCGATGGTCACCGTGGCGTCGTCGACCAGAATGCCGACCGCCAGCGCGAGGCCGCCGAGCGTCATGATGTTCAGTGTTTCGCCCATCGCCGACAGCGCGATGATGGAGCCCAGCACCGCGAGCGGGATCGATGTCGCGATGATCAGGGTCGAGCGCCAAGAGCCGAGGAACAGCAGGATCATCAGGCTGGTCAGCGCCGCGGCGATAGCGCCTTCGCGCGCTACGGCCGCGATCGCGCCCCGCACGAACAGCGATTGATCGCCGAGCAAGGCGATCGTCAGATTTGGCGGCAGAGCCGCCGTCAAATCGGCAAGCCGCTGCTTGACGCCGTCGATGATCGCCAGAGTGGATGCCGATCCGTTCTTGAGGACCTGCAGCAGCACGGAGCGATTGCCGTCGACATGGACAATATTGGTCTGCGGCGGATTGCCGTCTCGCACTTGCGCGACGTCGCGCACATAGACCATCGCCCCATTGACCGTCTTGATCGGCAGGTCGCCGAGCTCCGCCAGCTTAGAGGGCGCGTTATTGAGCTGGACCGCATATTCGAAGGCGCCGATCTTCTGCGAGCCGACCGGCGTAATCAGGTTCTGGGCGGCCAATGAATTGGCGACGTCCTGGGCCGAGAGACCTCTCGCCTGCAGCGCGGCTGGATTGAGATCGATCTGCACCTGGCGCGATTTGCCGCCGAACGGATAGGGAATCGCGGCGCCCGGCACGGTGACCAGCGGGGTGCGCACTTGATTGACGCCGATATCCGCCAAATTCTGCTCCGTGAGGCCCTCGCCTGATAGGGCGACCAGCAGGATCGGCACGGTGGAGGCGTTGTAGTTGAGGATCAGCGGCGGCGTCGCGCCGGGCGGCATCTGTTTGATGAGGGTCTGCGAAATCGCGGTGACCTGGGCGTTGGCGGTGCGAATGTCCACGTTCGACTGGAAGAATATCTTGATGACGCCGAACCCATTGTATGAATTGGCCTCGATATGCTCGATGTCGTTGACGGTGGTCGTCAGGGCGCGCTGGAACGGCGTCGTAATGCGCCCGGACATCTGGTCGGGCGGCAATCCGGTATACTGCCAGACCACGCTGATGACGGGGATCCGGATGTCGGGGAAGATGTCGGTCGGGGTTCTCAACGCGGCGAGCGGGCCGATGATCAGGATCAACAGCGCGAGCACGACGAACGTGTAGGGTCGGGTCAACGCAATGCGAACAAGGGCGATCATCGACAGGGCGTCTCGGTCAGCGCGAAGGAGGATTTGTCGGGCGAGGCGATTTGGTGCAGGCGTACCAGAATTGCCAGGGTGTCCGCCATCACTTTCGAAGGTCTGGCTCCGGCTCCGGCGCGTGCGAAGGCTCGAGGCCCCGCGAGGCGGGGGCGGCGCTCCGAATTAGCGGATTGACCCCACCGTTGGAAGCGAGACAGTTCTTCGCGCTCCCCAACGTCCAACCGGTGCACGCCGACCTGCTCGCGGGGATGGAAAAGCGGCCGATGGGGCAAGCGGCGAGCCGAGTGTCCCGCAAATCATCGATTCCGTCCGATTGAGGCCTCGCTCCGGTCGGCGCCGCGAATGGCGTCCGCGCGCTTGCTAAGTTCGTCGGCCATCCCCTAGGTTGGCCCGCGGCGCGGCGCCATCGCGTCCATTCGGGGGCTTCATGGGCCACATCAACTACCAATGCCTGCGCGGCAAGGTCCACGCCTACGCGCAGGCGCAGCCGGCGACCAATCCGCATCTGTGGGCGATTCTCGAGGCGGACGGCCGACAATGGTTCGCCACAATCAACGTGCGCTCCGACAAGGACGCGCCGGGCGAGCCGGTCGGCAAGTCCTATCTCTATTACTATATCGACCACGACTTTTCCCACCCGATCGCGCCTTCGGTGCTGGCGCGCCCGCTGGGGCTCACCCAGGTCGAGCGCTCCTACGCGGCCGGCGCGATCGATTTCCAGCGCGGCAATCTGTTCAATCCCAACGCCATGCGCATCCTGCCGCCCGAGGGCGCGGGCGACGACGGGCTGGTGCACCGGCTGAGCGCGATGCTGCAAGTGGCCAAGGCGCAGGACTGCGACGTGTTCTTCTACGGCAACGCCTTCGCCAAGGATAACCCGCACCAGACCGACGCGGCGTTCGGCTACACCCCCGACACGCCCTTCGGCCTCGACAACGTCCACATGGCGCAGGGCGACCCGCGCGCGCTCGACGTCCGCCTGCACGAGAACGGCGTCTGGCACGACGGCGCCTGCTTCATCTGGGACGCGCGCGCCCGGCGCATGAGCGCGATCTTCCTCGCCTTTCAGAGCCAGGCCTGGCACACCAACGACATCGGCGATCTCATCTACGGCGCGACCGGCTGCGAAGCGCCGCTCTACGACTTCGCGCCGAACGGCTTTGCGCCGCTGCCGGCGCCCAAGCGCGCCGCCGAAATCACCTCGGCCCATCGCGCCCCCGACGGAACCGGCGCGGTCGTCGTCGCCAACATGACCGCCCAGGCGCTCGATCTGACGAATTGGCGCCTGCTCGTCGACGCCGAAAAGACCTATCCCCTCCCCGCGACCCAATTGCCGCCCGGCCATCCCTTGAGCGCGGCGCTGCCGGCGGGCGCTTTGTGCGACGAAGGCGGCCTCGTCACGCTCATCGACGCCGCCAATCTTCGCGTCGACGGGGTCGCCTATCTCGGCGGCGACGCGAAGGCGGGGTGGAGCACCAGCTTCGCCTGAGAAGCGCGCCCGGCGCTTCGCGCCCTGCCGACTTTCGTCGGGACCTTGGGCTGTTGCGCCGCGAAAAGTCCTATGTTACGCAACCGCGCCCTGGGCTTCGGGCGGCTTCGACGGATCAATGGCGAATTCGCGTGGGGATCGACGACGCTCTGGTCACGGCGTCGATCGCGACGCCGAGCCTTGCGAAAGAGCAGTGAATTGGCTGTACAGGACGACATCGTTTCGGGAGTGGCGGGGCGCTACGCGTCGGCGCTGTTCTCTCTGGCCCGGGACGCCCGGGACACCGAGGGAATCGCCAGCGCCCTGGCGACCTTCGACCGCATGATCGCCGAAAGCGCGGATCTGCAACGCCTCGTGCGCAGCCCGGTGTTTTCGGCCGCCGAGCAGCTCAAGGCGCTCGACGCCCTTCTCGAAAAGGCCGGCGTGACCGGCATCGCCGCCAATTTCATCAAGCTGGTCGCCGCCAAGCGCCGCCTGTTCGCCATTCGCGACATGATCGCCGCATACGGCAAGCTCTTCGACGCCTTCCGCGGCGTGACGCGCGCCGAAGTCACCAGCGCCGCGCCGCTCACGGAAGCGAACGAAACGGCGCTGAAGGAAGCGCTGCGCGCCGCCTCCGGCGGCCGCCAGGTCGACCTTGCCGCCAGGGTCGATCCCTCGATCATCGGCGGGCTCGTCGTCAAGCTCGGTTCGCGCATGGTCGACGGCTCGCTCAAGACCAAGCTCAACGCCATTCGCACACGCATGAAAGAGGTCGGCTGATGGATATCCGCGCCGCAGAGATTTCCTCCATTCTCAAGAGCCAAATCGCCAATTTCGGCGCCGAAGCCGAAGTCACCGAGGTGGGCCAGGTGCTGTCTGTGGGCGACGGCATCGCCCGCGCGTACGGCCTCGACAAGGTTCAGGCCGGCGAAATGGTCGAGTTCGAGAACGGCACGCGCGGCATGGCGCTCAATCTCGAGAGCGACAACGTCGGCATCGTCATTTTCGGCTCCGATCGAGAGATCAAGGAAGGTCAGACGGTCAAGCGAACGGGCGCCATCGTCGACGTCCCCATCGGCAAAGAGCTGCTCGGACGCGTCGTCGACGCGCTCGGCAATCCGATCGACGGCAAGGGCCCGATCACCGCCGCAACACGCGCGCGCGTCGACGTCAAGGCTCCCGGCATCATTCCGCGCCGCTCGGTGAACGAGCCGATGGCGACCGGCCTCAAGGCGATCGACGCGCTGATCCCGATCGGCCGCGGCCAGCGCGAGCTGATCATCGGCGACCGCCAGACCGGCAAGACCGCGATCGCGCTCGACACCATCCTCAACCAGAAGGCGCTCAATCAGAGCGGCGACGAGAACCAGAAGCTCTATTGCGTCTACGTCGCGATCGGCCAGAAGCGCTCGACGGTCGCCCAGTTCGTCAAGGTGCTCGAGGAGCACGGCGCGCTCGAATACACGATCATCGTCGCGGCGACCGCCTCGGACGCGGCGCCGATGCAGTTCCTGGCGCCGTTCTCCGGCTGCGCCATGGGCGAGTTCTTCCGCGACAACGGCATGCACGCGGTCATCATCTACGACGATCTGTCGAAGCAGGCGGTCGCCTATCGCCAGATGTCGCTCTTGCTGCGCCGCCCGCCGGGCCGCGAGGCCTATCCCGGCGACGTGTTCTATCTGCACTCCCGCCTGCTCGAGCGCGCCGCTAAGCTCAACAAGGATCACGGCTCGGGCTCGCTCACCGCCCTGCCGGTCATCGAGACCCAGGCCAACGACGTCTCCGCCTACATCCCGACCAACGTCATCTCGATCACCGACGGTCAGATCTTCCTGGAGACCGACCTCTTCTACCAGGGCATCCGCCCGGCGGTGAACGTCGGCCTCTCGGTGTCGCGCGTCGGCTCGTCGGCGCAGACCAAGGCGACCAAGAAGGTCGCCGGCCGGATCAAGGGCGAACTCGCGCAATATCGCGAAATGGCCGCCTTCGCGCAGTTCGGCTCGGACCTCGACGCGGTGACGCAGCGCCTGCTCAATCGCGGCGCGCGCCTGACCGAGCTCCTCAAGCAGCAGCAGTTCTCGCCGCTGAAGATGGAGGAGCAGGTGTGCTCGATCTATTGCGGCGTCAACGGCTATCTCGACAAGCTGCCGATCGACAAGGTGAAGCCTTTCGAGGACGGTCTCTTGGCGACGCTGCGCTCCAAGCACCCCGAGGTTCTCGAGGCGATCCGCACGAGCCGCGATCTGACCGACGAGACTTCGGCCGCGCTGAAGAGCGCCGTCGACGCCTACGCGGCCAGTTTCGCCTGACGTTCCGTTTCCTTAGCCGAGCTTCGCGATGCCGTCCTTAAAGGACCTGAGAAACCGGATCGCCTCCGTCAAGTCGACGCAGAAGATCACCAAGGCGATGCAGATGGTCGCCGTGTCGAAGCTGCGCCGCGCGCAGAGCGCGGTCGAGGCGGCGCGTCCCTACGCCGAGCGGGTCGAGCTGGTGCTCGCCAATCTCGCCGGCGGCGTCGCCGAAGGCGCGCAGACGCCGCCGCTGCTTTCCGGCAGCGGGTCGAGCCAGACGCACCTGCTCGTGGTCTGCACGGGCGAGCGCGGGCTTTGCGGCGCCTTCAACACCTCGATCGTGCGCTTGGCGCGCGATCGCGCCAATGCGCTCGCGCAAGCGGGCAAGACGGTCAAGATCCTCTGCGTCGGCAAGAAGGGCTACGACCAGCTCCGGCGCACTCACGAAAAGGCGATCGTCGAACAGATCGATCTGCGCGGCGTGCGCACGATCGCCTTCGCGACGGCGCAGCCGATCGCCAAGAAGGTGATCGATCTCTTCGAGGCCGGCGAGTTCGACGTCTGCACGTTGTTCTTCGCGCGGTTCAAGTCGGTGATGTCGCAGATTCCGACCGCGCAGCAGCTGATTCCGCCCGAGCTCGGCGCGCGCGACGAACACGCGCCGGTCTACCATTACGAGCCCGACGAAAGCGAAATCCTGTCGCAATTGCTGCCGCGCGCGGTGACCGTGCGCATCTACCGCGCGCTGCTCGAGAACATGGCCTCGTTCTTCGGCTCGCAGATGAGCGCGATGGACAACGCCACCCGCAACGCCGGCGAGATGGTGAAGAAATACACGCTGCGCTACAACCGCACCCGCCAGGCGATGATCACCAAGGAACTGATCGAAATCATTTCGGGCGCCGAGGCGCTCTAAAGCCACCCGTCGCGCGAGCGATCCGTAGAATTCGAAACGAGGACGTCGAGATATGGCGCAAGATACGGCGAATGCCGCGAACTCCACCGGCCGCGTCACCCAGGTGATCGGCGCCGTCGTCGACGTGAAGTTCGACGGCAAACTGCCGCCCATTCTCAACGCGCTGGAAACCGACAACCAAGGCTCGCGCCTAATTCTGGAAGTCGCGCAGCACCTGGGCGAAAACTCCGTGCGCTGCGTTGCGATGGACATTTCGGAAGGGTTGGTGCGCGGCCAGGAAGTGAGGGACACCGGCGGGCCGATCACCGTGCCGGTCGGCGCGGGCACGCTCGGACGCATCATCAACGTCATCGGCGAGCCGGTCGACGAAGCCGGCCCGGTGCCGGCGGAAGGACGCCGCGCGATCCATCAACCGACGCCTTCCTACGTCGAGCAATCGACGGAAGCGCAGATTCTGATCACCGGCATCAAGGTCGTCGACCTGCTCGCGCCCTACGCCAAGGGCGGCAAGGTCGGCCTGTTCGGCGGCGCGGGCGTCGGCAAGACCGTGCTCATCCAGGAGCTGATCAACAACGTCGCCAAGACGCACGGCGGCAATTCGGTGTTCGCCGGCGTCGGCGAGCGCACGCGCGAA
>JBEKLU010000038.1:0-38945 GCA_050010035.1 Roseiarcus sp. | reverse complement strand
TCCATCTTGTAGAGGTCCTTGATCGGGTTGAAGCCGCCGTTCATGTCGCCGTAGAGCGTGGCGTAGCCGACCGACATTTCCGACTTGTTGCCGGTCGTCACCACCATGGCGCCGAACTTGTTCGAGATCGACATCAGGATGAGGCCGCGCGCGCGGCTCTGGACGTTCTCCTCGGTGATGTCGCGCGGACGCCCCTCGAACATCGGCGCGAGCGCGCGTTCGACGCCTTCGACCGGCTCAGCGATCGGAACGATGTCGTAACGAATTCCCAGCGCATGAGCGCAGGCCGCGGCGTCGCGCAGCGATTCCCCCGAGGTGAAGCGATAGGGCAGCATCACCGCCTGCACGCGCGAAGCGCCCAGCGCGTCGACCGCCATCGCCGCGCACAGCGCCGAATCGATGCCGCCGGAAAGACCGAGCACCACGCCGGGAAAGCGGTTGTTGTCGACGTAGTCGCGCAGGCCCATGACGCAGGCGGCGTAATCGGCCTCGTCGCCATCTTCGACGATCTCGCGCGGCCCCTCCGTGCAGCGCCAGCCCTTTGCGCCGCGCTCCCACACCGTACGCGCGACGCAGGCGCGGAACGCCCGCAGTTGAATGCTGAGCGAGCGGTCGGCGTCGAGCGCGAACGAGGCGCCCTCGAAGACGACTTCGTCCTGGCCGCCGACCTTGTTGAGATAGATCAGCGGCAGGCCGCTCTCGGCGACGCGCGCCTTGGCGATCTCGAGGCGGATGGCGAGCTTGTCGCGCTCGTAAGGCGAGGCGTTGGGAACCAGCAGGATTTCGCCGCCCGTCTCGGCGATGCATTCGACCGGGTCGGGGCCCCAGACGTCCTCGCAGATCGGCACGCCGATGCGCACGCCGCGAAAGACGATCGGCCCCGGCGCGGAGCCCGGCTTGAACACCCGCTTTTCGTCGAACACGCCGTAATTGGGCAGATCGACCTTGAAGCGCACCGCTTCGATGCGCCCGCCGTCGAGCAGCGCCGCGGCGTTGTGCAGCGCGCCGTCCTCGACCCACGGCAGCCCGACCAGCACGGCCGGCCCGCCGTCGGCGGTCTCGCGCGCCAGAGTCTCGCAGGCGGCGCGGCACGCCTCCTGGAAGGCGGGCTTGAGCACCAGGTCCTCGGGCGGATAGCCCGCGAGATAAAGCTCCGGCGCCAAAATGAGGTCCGCGCCGAAGCCTGCGGCCTCGGCGCGCGCCTGACGCAGACGCTCGAGGTTGCCCTCGATGTCGCCGACGATCGAGGGGATTTGCGCGAGGGCGATGACGAGGCGGTCGGCGGGAGCGGGCATGGGCGGCATTTAGCGCGCCGCCGGCGCCGCGCGCAATCGGCGGCTTGGGCCGCCGCGCGCGATCAAGAGGCAAAGGTACGCGGCGCTTAGCGCCATTGCCAGCGCACTGGTTCCTTCGGAAGGCACATCAATTTGATTCCCGCGGCTGGGTATCGAACGTCGATTGTTCCGCGAGTGTGGTAGTCGAGGTGTCTGAGCAATTTGTCCTCAGGGTCCCTAAGAACAGTACAGACCGGGTTGTCGTGAAAATACTTTTTGATTTCCGCATCCGTGACTGAATGCAACCGTTGCTTTATCGATTCACGCATGACGTTGACTGGCGTCGAATGCTCGTTTGTGGTCGCGTCGTGCCACTGCTCAAACGACCGGCAATGACTCATGAATTCGTGCGCCCTCTCGCTAACGCACCTGTTGTATTGCTTTAGAGTCTTCGAGGGGATCGTCCGGCCATTGGCGACGGTCCCCATCGCATCGAAGTTTGAGCAGTCTCGCATCAGTTGATCGACATCATCCGGGTCGGAGGCGGGCGACGCTAGATGTTCCCGCAGCTGTTTCAAGACGTCCGCATAATCGTCCGGTGTCTTGCGCTTCGAGGAAAAAACGAAACGCCCGCTCCGCAGTTCACCTGGCGCCATGCCATGCTCCGCAATCCAGTGGTACATTTGACGGGCGTAAGGAACTGAGCGGCCGAGCTTGGTCGCGATTAAAGGGATAACCACCTCGGCCGGTTCGCCTGTGTAGGCTCGCATGATCACGATGGCATCTTGACGCAAACTCATCTCGAACCTCCGCAGATGCGCCTTGACGCGCGCGGGGGCTGCCGCTGGCCTCAGCGGCAGCTCTTCATTGATTGCTTGAAGGCGATTATGCGCGCGAGGAATTCGAACTCAAGGACGGCCTGAAAGGCCGCCGCCGGAGGCGGTGCGCTTCGCGCATCCTTGACTTCGAATTCCTCGCGCGCTTCGCTCCGCCAAGCAAACAATGAAGGAATCCGCCCCCGTCTTGCTGCCTCGTGCGAAGGGAACCCGGACGCCGTCTTCGCCACGGACACCAATTCTATTGGCGTCTTTCGATCCGCAATAGGAGTTTGGCTTGGCAAACAAGGTCACGACGAGGGAGCAAGCGCCGTTGCCGAAAGGCGTGCGCCAAGCCGCCGGCGGCCACCCTGGCGACCGTGTTGAGGCGCCGGCAAAAGCCGAAGGCGGCGTTTCCGTCGAGCATGCCGAGCGCGACGTTGCCGCCGCGTATCTGCGCGCCCTTGAGGACGTCAGCCGCAGAAAGCCGATCAAAGACATGACCACGGAAGCGATCATGGCGATGACTCGCGGCGAGGATTGACGCCCTCGGACGCCATACGCTGATCGCCGCCCCGATGCGCCTCGCTCCCGCTTCCCCCCTATTCGGCCGCCTCGACCGGGCGCGCCGGCGCGGCGAGGCGTTCGTTCTTGAGCAATTCGGCGACCAGGAACGCCACCTCGATCGCCTGCTCGGCGTTGAGGCGTGGGTCGCAATAGGTGTGGTAGCGGTTGCGCAGATCGCCCTCGGAAATCGCGCGCGCGCCGCCGGTGCATTCGGTGACGTTCTTGCCCGTCATCTCCAGATGGATGCCGCCCGCGTAAGTCCCCTCGGCGCGGTGAACCGCGAAGAAGGAGCGGATTTCCGAGGCGATGCGCTCGGTCGGACGGGTCTTGTAGCCGGTGGCGGTCTTGATGGTGTTGCCGTGCATGGGATCGCAGACCCAGAGGACCTTGCGCCCCTCGCGCTTGACGGCGCGGATCAGCGGCGGCAGCGCGGCCTCGATCTTGTCGGCGCCGAAGCGGCAGATCAGCGACAGGCGCCCGGGCTCCTGCGCCGGGTCGAGCGCGTCGATCAGGCGAATGAGATCGTCGCCCCGGAGCATGGGTCCGCACTTGAGGCCGATCGGATTGCGAATCCCGCGGCAATATTCGACATGCGCGCCGCCTAACTGACGCGTGCGGTCGCCGATCCACAGCATGTGGCCGGAGGTCGCGTAATAGTCGCCCGAGGTCGAGTCGAGCCGCGTCATCGCCTGCTCGTAGCCGAGCAACAGCGCCTCGTGCGAGGTGTAGAAATCGGTGGCGCGCAGTTCCGGATGGGCCTCGGGGTCGAGGCCGATCGCGCGCATGAAGCCGAGCGTCTCGGTGATGCGGTCGGCGACTTCCTGATAGCGCTCCGACTGCGGGCTGTCCTTGACGAAGCCGAGCATCCAGCGATGCGCGTTTTCGAGATTGGCGTAGCCGCCGGTGGCGAAGGCGCGAAGCAGATTGAGCGTCGCCGCCGACTGGCGATAGGCCTCCAACTGCCGGCGCGGCTCGGGCGTGCGCGCCTCGGCGCTGAATTCGATGTCGTTGACGATGTCGCCGCGGTAGGAGGGCAACGTGACGCCGCCGATCGTCTCGGTGTTCGACGAGCGCGGCTTGGCGAACTGTCCGGCGACGCGCCCGACCTTGATGATCGGCGAGGCCGCCGCATAGGTCATCACCACCGCCATCTGCAGGAAGACGCGGAAGAAATCGCGGATGTTGTCGGCCGAATGCTCGCCGAAACTCTCGGCGCAGTCGCCACCCTGCAACAGGAACGCCTCGCCGACAATCGCCTTGCCGAGCGCGCGCTTGAGCTTGCGCGCTTCGCCGGCGAACACCAGCGGGGGATAGCCGGCGAGCTGGCGCTCGACCTCCTTGAGCGCCGCGGCGTCGGGATAGACCGGCGCCTGCTCGATCGGCTTTTGCCTCCAGCTCTCGGGACTCCAGCGGCTCTGGACCATAATCACTCGCCTCGACTGACAATTGCATGTGTTTGGGAGCGGCGGCGGCCGCCTGCTCGCGCGCGCCGTCTATACAGGAACGAGGCGGCGATGGCGATATGCCGATTTTCGTCGCTCGGGCGGGTCGAGGGCGCGACCGGGCGCTCATCAAGTTTTCGTGCCAGGTCGCGCCGCGCGCTCCGGCATGCCAGCATGGCGCGCCCGCCGCCAAGTCTGATTCGCCCTGTGAAAACCCTTTCCGCCATCGCCGCGCTCCTCCTCTCGGTCTTCCTGCTCATCGCCGGCAACGCCCTCGTCGGCGTGCTGACGCCGCTGCGCGCCAGCCTCGACGGATTCCCCGATTTCGCCATCGGCCTGCTCGGCTCGGTCTATTTCGCCGGCATGCTGGCGGGAACCCTGGCGACGCCGGCGATCGTGCGCCGGGCCGGCCATATTCGCGCCTTTTCCGCCTTCGTCGCGATCGGAATCGCTTCCATCATCCTGATGCCCGCGTGCGTCGCGCCCGCGCCCTGGATGGCCTCCCGCGGCGCGCTCGGCTTCGTTTTCGCGGGTATCTACGCGGTCGTCGAATCCTGGATCAACGCCAAGGCGAGCAACGCCAATCGCGGCGCGCTTTACGGCGTCTATCAAATCGTCACGTTCGGCGCCTCGGCCGGCGGCCAATTGCTGCTCAGGGCGTTCGCGCCCGCCTCGTACCTGCCCTTCACCATCGGCGGGGCGCTGCTGGCGCTGGCGATCGTGCCGCTGACGATGACCAGCGTCGACCCGCCCGCCCAGCCGAAGTCGGTCCGCCTGAGGCTGCCCTGGCTCGTTCGGCTGGCGCCCGTTTCGGCGTTCGCGGCGCTCGCGGCGGGCGCGGCCAACGGCGCGGCCTTCGCGCTCGGCCCGGTCTACGCCTTAGGCATCGGCGTCAAGCCGTCGGCCGTGCCGCTGTTCACCGCGGCGATCGTCGCCGGTTCGGCGCTCGGCGTCTATCCCGCCGGCTTCCTCTCCGATCGGATCGACCGCCGCGTGGTCGTCGTCGTCGCCATGACCGCCGGGGCGGCGGCGGAGGTCGTGCTCGCCAGCCTCACGCTCGCCGGCGCGCCGCTCATCGCGGTCGGGTTCGTGGTCGGATTGACGACCTACACGCTCTATACGCTCGCCACCTCGCTCGCCAACGACCGCGCCAAGCCGCACGAAATGGTCCTCGTCTCCGCCGGGCTGCTGTTCATCTATTGCGTCGCGGCGATCGTCGCGCCGGCGCTGGCGTCTCTGCTGATGCGCCAGTTCGGCCCGGGGGCGCTGTTCGCGCAGAGCGCGATCGTGCATTTGGCCATCGCGGCGTTCGCGCTCTGGCGCCTGGCGAGCGACGCCCGCGCCGGCCGAAGCGCGCCGCGTCGAGGCGCTATTCCTTGACGATGGAGATGTCCGGCGCGGCGGGGTTCTTCATGCCCACGATGTGATAGCCCGCGTCGACATGCAGGATTTCGCCGGTGACGCCGCGCGACATCGGCGACAGGAGATAGACCGCGGTTTCGCCGACTTCCTCGGCGGTGACGGAACGGCGCAGCGGCGCGTTCAACTCGTTCCAGCGCAGGATGTAGCGGAAGTCGCCGATGCCGGAGGCGGCCAGCGTCTTGATCGGCCCGGCCGATATGGCGTTGACGCGGATCGCTTGCTCGCCGAGATCGGCGGCAAGGTACTTCACGCTCGCTTCGAGCGCGGCCTTCGCGATGCCCATGACGTTGTAGTGCGGCATCCATTTCTCGGCGCCGTAATACGTCAGGGTCAGCAGCGAGCCGCCCTTCGTCATCAGCTTTTCCGCGCGTTGCGCGATCGCGGTGAAGGAGTAGCAGGAGATCGCGAGGGACTTGTTGAAGTTGCCCTCGCTGGTGTCGATGTACCGGCCGGTCAATTCGTCCTTGTCGGCGAAGGCGATGCAGTGGACGACGAAGTCCAGGCCGCCCCAGAGCTTCTGCGCCTCGGCGAAGACCGCGTCGATGGTCGCGCCGTCGGTCACGTCGCAATGGCCGAGAACATGCGCGCCCAATTCCTTGGCGAGCGGCCGGACGCGCTTTTCCAGCGCCTCCCCCTGATAGGTCATCGCCAGCTCGGCGCCGGCGGCGTGCGCGGCCTTGGCGATGCCCCAGGCGATCGAACGACTGTTGGCGACGCCGAAAATGAGGCCGCGCATGCCGCGCATGACGCCGCCTGCGCCGGGTCCGCTCGAGCCTTGCTGCGCCATCGAGACCTCGTTCGTCCGCCCGCCCCCGCCGTTCGGGGGCGGCAAAGCGCCATCCCTTAGCGTCGGCGGCGGCGCATGGGAAGTGTCCACCTCGCGGCGGCGCGTCACAAAATGTGTGAAATCGCTCACAAAGCCCCTTGGAAGGGCCAAGTCTTCGGAATAGACTTTTAACATTAACGGACGTTTACGGATCCTGCCGACGTGTCCTCGAGCCGGGAATGGTGTGACGACGCAGGCGCCATGCGGCGCTTCGCCTTGGCGCTCGTGCGTGACGAACGGTTCGTTCACGACGACGTTTCGGCCGCCGCGCTGGTCGACAAGCTGTTCCGCCAGGCGTCGTTGACTTTGATCGACGATCCCGTCGGCGATCGCCGCTCCGCCCGGGTGCGCGCCTACGCCCAGTTCGTCCGGCTCTACCGCCGCCATGTTCGCCGTTTGGCGGCCGACGAGGCCGACGGCGGTTGGGCCGAGCCGCCCGCATCGGCCTGGCGCGCCAACGCCTCGGTGACGTCGGCGGTGCGCAACCTGCCGCTCGACCTGCGCGAGACGCTGCTGCTCGTCGTGCTCGCGGGGCTTACGCATTGCGAAGCCGCCGAAGCGCTCGATATCCCCTTGTCCGCCGTGATCGATCGCCTCGGCCGGGCGCGCGCGAGGGTCGACGCGCATGTCGGCGCGGCGCGCGAATCGGCGCTCAACGGACCCGTCTGGCCGAACGCCGCGCATCTCAGGATCGTCAAGTGACGACGCCGTTCGACGCGGCGGAGGCTTTCGCCTATGTCGACAATTGCCTCGCTCCCGCCCACCGGTGCGCGTTCGAGGCGCGGTTGCGCGAGGACTCGGAACTGAGGCGCCGGGTCGGGCTGTGGGAGTCGCAGAACCGGGCGATCCGCGCCGCTTACGGCGCCGCCGCCTCGGCGCGCGCCGCGATCGACCTCGGAGGGAGTTCGAACGAGAATCTGCCGGTCTGGATGGCCTCGGCGATGCAATCGCGGCGAGGCGCCGACGCGCCGCGGGCCCCCGGCGAAACGCGCTCGAAGCCGCCGCGCGCGGGCGCCGCGGCCGGCGCGCGAAAGCCGCCCTCGGCCGCGCGCGCGTCGCGGTTCGTTGCCGGCCGACTCGTCCTGGCGATCGCGGCGCTGGCGGCGGGCCTCCTCGCCACCGGCGCGCCGGGCGGCCCGACGTGGCCGCGCGGCAAATTGATCGACGCCGGCCTCGCCGCCTACCGCGCCTTCGCGGCCTCGGACGCGCCGGTCGAATTTGGCGCCAGCGACCCCGAGACGCTGACGAAATGGTTTACGCCGCACATCGGCGGGGAGATCGCCGTTCCCCGATTTTCGTCGGACGCGCTGACGCTCATCGGCGGGCGCGTCGCGCCGGGGACGACGACGCGCGCCGCGTTTCTCGTCTATGAGGATCGGCGCGGCGACCGCGTCGGCCTGCTGATCGAACCCCTCGACGCCCCGGCGCCGTCGACGCCGGCCCTGGTCGAGTCCGGCGGGATCAGCCTCGCCGCCTGGACCGACGCGGGCCGCGGGCTGGTGGTCGTCGGCGCCCACGCCGAGGACGTCGTCGCGCTGACCCGCCTCGTCGACGAAACGCCCGCGCCGCGTTAGGCGGATCGAAACGTCAGCCCCGGTAGCGCGCCTCCAACAGCTCGAACACGGCGCGCGCCGCCTGCACTTCCCCGCCCTGCGGCCCATGGGCGCGCGGCGTGGGGTTCCAGGCGTAGATGTCGAAATGCGCCCAGGCGTTGGCCGCCGTGACGAAGCGGGCGAGGAACAGCGCCGCCGTCACCGACCCGGCGAAGCCGCCGCTCGGGGCGTTGTCGAGGTCGGCCACCTTGCTCTCCAGCATCGCGTCGTAGGGGCGCCACAGCGGCAGGCGCCACAACGGATCGCAGGCGCGCGCCGCGCTCAGCGAGATCTCGGCGGCGAGCGCCTCGTCGTCGGTATAGAAGGGCGGCAGGTCGGGGCCGAGCGCGACGCGCGCCGCCCCGGTCAGCGTGGCGAAATCGAACAGCAGGTCCGGCGCCTCTTCGTCGGCGAGCGCCAGCGCGTCGGCGAGAATGAGCCGCCCCTCGGCGTCGGTGTTGCCGATCTCCACCGTCAGGCCCTTGCGGCTGCGCACGATGTCGCCGGGGCGCATCGAACCGGCGGAAATCGCGTTCTCGACGATCGGAACGATCGCGCGCAGGCGCACGTCGAGGCCGGATTGCATGACGAGGCGCGCGAGGCAGAGCGCGGCGGCGGCGCCGCCCATGTCCTTCTTCATCAGCTGCATGCCGCTCGCCGGCTTGACGTCGAGGCCGCCCGAATCGAACACGACGCCCTTGCCGACCAGCGTCACCTTGGGCGCGTCGGCGCGACCCCAGACGAAGTCGACGAGGCGCGGCGCCTCGGCGCTGGCGCGGCCGACCGCGTGGACGAGCGGCAGGTTGCGCTCGACGAGCTCTTCGCCGCGGATCACCTCGAGGCCGGCGCCGAATTCTTCGGCCAGCCGCGCGGCCTCGTTTTCCAGCGCGCCGGGTCCGAGGTCGTTGGCGGGCGTGTTGACGAGGTCGCGCCCGTATGCGACCGCCTCGGCGATGCGCTCGATCCTCGCCGCGTCGACGCCTTCGGGCGCGACCAGATGCGGCCGCGGCGCCGGGTCGGCGCGGTAACGCTCGAAGCGATAGAGGCCGAGCAGGAACGCCAGCGCCGCGAGCTCCGGCTCGTGCGCCGCGTTGGCGAAGCGGTAGGTTCCCGCGGGAAGAACGCCGGCGAGCTTGCCCGGCGCCATGGGATCGCGTCCCCGCGCGCCCCTGTCGGCGAGACCGTAGAGGACCCCGCCGAGGCCGCCCTCGGCGTCGGGCAGCCATTGCACGCGCCCCGCCTTCGGCTCGAAGCCGCACGCCGCGGCGAAACGCACGGCGCTCGCGCCGATCGTTTCGCGCAACGTCTCCCAGTTGTCCGGGCTGGCGAACCAGATGGGGATGGCGGCGGCGGAGGGCGGGGCGAAGGATGCGGACAATTCGGGATTCCCGTTCGATTCGGTTCGAAACATTATTCATAGCGGCGCCCCGCGCCGCCGCCGAGTCCCAAAATTGAGCGTTAACGATCCGTTAGCGTTAACGTTTTATTGCTTTTGCGAGATGCCAGCGCCAATGGGCCCCGTCATGCCGCTCATCCCTTTCTTCCGCCCGGTTCCGCCTTGGCTGAGCGCCGTCGCCCTCCTCGCTCTCGGCGCCGCCGCGGCGCCGCTGGGCGGTTGCCGCGACGCGAGCGACGTCACCGGCTCGATCGCCGAGACGCATCAGGCCCTGCCGACCGGCGACGCGGCGTTGCGCGTCTACGCCGACGATTGGGGCAAGCGATACGACGCCAATCCGGGCGACAAAGTCGCCTCGATCAATTACGCGCGGGCGTTGCGCGCCCTGACGCGCTACGGCGAAGCGGCGGCGGTGACGCAGGCGGCGGCGGTCAAGGCGCCGAAGGACTTCGAAGTGCTGGGCGCCTACGGCAAGGCGCTCGCCGACGACGGACAGTTCGAACAGGCCAGGGAGGTGCTGTCGCGCGCCTACGCCCCGGAGCGGCCGGACTGGACGATCATGTCGGTGCAGGGCTCGGTCGCCGATCGGCTGGGCGACCGCGAGGGCGCGCAGAAATTCTATCGGGACGCGCTCAAGATCGCGCCGGGCGAACCGACGGTGCTCAGCAACCTCGGCCTGTCCTACGCGCTGACCAAGCAATTGCCGCTCGCCGAGGAGGCGCTGCGTCAGGCCTGCGCCAGCCCTGCCGCCGACGCGCGCATCCGCAACAATCTGGCGCTGGTCCTGGCGCTCGAAGGCAAGTTCGCCGAGGCCGAGCAAGTCAGCCGCCGCGACATGTCGGCCGAGGCCGCCAGCGCCAACGTGCGGGCGATCCGCCAAATGATCGCGCAGACCGATTCGTGGCGCGATCTGCAAGCCGGCGCAAAGACGAAGCCGGCCAAGGCGCCGGCCTCGCCCGCCGCCGCGCCGCTTGCGGCCGATCAGCCCGCGGGTTAGCTATGACTTCAGCCAAAACGCAAGGCGCGGGCGCCTTGCGTTTTTGGCTGATTCCGGGCGCTCCATGACCCCCTCCCTCCTCGCGCTGCTCGCGCTCGTCGGCTTCGCCGCCGGTTTCGTCGACGCGATCGCCGGCGGCGGCGGACTGGTGACCGTGCCGGCGCTGGCGCTGGCCGGTCTCGATCCGGTCGCGGTGGTGGCGACCAACAAGCTCGGCAGCACCTTCGGCTCGGGCTCGGCGACGCTCGCCTTCGCGCGCGCCGGCAAGATCGATCTGAGGACGATGGCCGAGCCGGCGCTCGCCGCGCTCATCGGTTCGGTCGCGGGGGCGCTCGCGCTGCCCTACGCGCCGCACGGCGCGCTGACGGCCGCCCTGCCCTTCGTGCTGGTCGCCGTCGCGCTCTATTTCGCGCTCGCGCCGCCGATGGGCGAGAGCCTGCGCAAAGCGCGCCTCAGCCCACGCCTCTACGCCCTGACCCTGGCGCCGGCGATCGGCTTCTACGACGGCGTCTTCGGCCCCGGCGCCGGCTCGTTCTACATGATCGGCTTCCTCGCGCTGGCGGGCTTCGGCCTGATCGGCGCGATCGCCAGCGCCCGCATCGCCAATTTCGGCAGCAACGCCGGCTCGCTCGCCGTCTATGCGCTCGGCGGCCATATCGCGCTGGCGCCGGGACTGGCGATGGGCGCGGGCGCGCTCATCGGCGCGCGGCTGGGCGCGCATTCGGCGCTCAGGGCCGGCGCGCGGCTGGTGCGACCGCTGATCGTGCTCGTCAGTTGCGCGATGGCGCTGCGGCTGGCGATTCTGCCCGGCGCGCCGCTTCGCCAATGGCTCGAGCCGATGCTGCGCGCCGCGATCGGCGGTTGACGGCGCGCGCTCGAAACGCTTATAAGCGCGGCCCAACAGGCTGGGCCGCAACCCGGCCTCATTAGTTTTGAGCGAACGCGCGCGGCTCCGTCACGCGCGGCTCGCAGCGAAGGAAACGAGTTCATGGCCAATACGAAGTCGGCCCAGAAGGCCGTGCGCAAGATCGAGCGCCGCACCGCGGTCAACAAGTCACGGCGCAGCCAGATGCGCACCTACGTGCGCAAGGTCGAAGAGGCGATCGCGGCCAAGGACGCGAGCGCCGCCGCCGAAGCGCTGCGCGGCGCCGAGCCGCTGGTGGCGCGCGCGGCGCAGAAAGGCATCCTGCACAAGAACACCGCGTCGCGGAAAATCTCGCGCCTGGCCAAGCGCGTGAAGGCGCTCGCCGTCGCCGGCTGAACCCTCGCGCGGGCGCGCCAGCGCGCCCGAGAGGAATCGCTCGACATGACCGACCAGCCGCCGGACCGCCTCAGCGTCGATCCGAACAGCCCCTATTACGACGAAGCGGCGATGGCCCGCGGCGTCGGCATCCGCTTCAAGGGCCGCGAGCGCGACGACGTCGAGGAATATTGCGTCAGCGAGAACTGGATCCGCGCGCCGGTCGGCAAGACGCGCGACCGCAAGGGCAATCTCCTGACGATCAAGCTGACGGGCGCCGTCGAGCCCTATTATTTGCGGCCTGCGACCGAATAGCCGCTCGAAGCCGGTTGACTTCGCCCCGCCGCGGCGTTTCCCTTCGCCCGCAAGCGCGCTGAAGCGCGCAGTGGGGGTCAATCATGTCGGTCGAAACGGCGGGCGCGCTCGGCGCGCCGCGAACGGCTTGGCGCGAATTGTGGACGCGCGAAGACTGGTGGGCGATCTGGCTCGGGCTCGGCATCGTCCTCGCCAGCTTGATCCTTTACGAATCGGGCGCGAGCCTGCGCTGGCTGGCGGTGCTGCCGGCCAAGTGGTCGTCGCCGCCGCAGCTCGGCGCCGATCTCGCGGCGAACGCGCTGCGCTACGTCGCGGCGTTCGCCTTCTGGCTCGTCGTCTTCTCCGTCGCGCTGACCACGCTCGGCTTCAAGGCGCGCGAATTCGTGCCGGCCTTCGTCTTTCTCTATCTCGCCGCGCTGGTCGTGTTCTGCGTCGGCCAGTGGGACCAGGCGAGCTATTACAATCTCGAGCCGCCGCTGATCGCGCTGCTCGCCGGGCTCGTCGTCTCCAACCTCATCGGCCTGCCGCGCTGGCTCGACGCCGGTTTTCGCGTCGAGTTCTACGTCAAGACCGGCATCGTGCTGCTCGGCGCCACCGTGCCGTTCACGCTCGTCCTGCTCGCCGGCCCGATCGCCATCCTGCAGGCCTCGATCGTGTCGATCGTCACCTTCCTGGTGATCTATTTCGCCGCCGTCAAAATGGGCCTCGACCGGCGCCTCGCGGCGACGCTCGGGGCGGGCGGGGCGGTGTGCGGCGTCTCGGGCGCGATCGCCATCGCCGGCGCGGTGGGCGCCAAGCGCGAGGACGCGCCGATCGCCATCACGGCGGTGATCGTCTGGGCGATCGTCATGATCTTCGCCCTGCCGCTCGTCTCGCGCGCGCTGGCGCTGCCGACCGGCGTCGCCGGCGCCTGGATCGGCACCTCGGAATTCGCCGACGCGGCGGGCTTCGCGGCGGCGACCTCCTACGGCGCGCTCGCCGGCAAGGTCGCCGGCATCGCTGGAACTTCCGATCAGGCGACGCTCGCCTTCACGCTGATGAAGGTCGTCGGGCGCGACGTCTGGATCGGCATCTGGGCCTTCGTCCTGGCGATCGTCGCGACGACGCGCTGGGACGCGCGCCCGGCGGGCGGCAAGCCGGACGTCGGCGAAATCTGGCGGCGGTTCCCGAAATTCGTCATCGGCTTCCTCATCGCCTCGATCGTCGTCACCGCGGCGACGGCGAGCCTGAGCTTCGCCGATTTCAACAGAAGCGCCAATCCCGGCCTGATCGGCCCGATCAAGGATCTGCGCACCTGGGCCTTCATCTTCTGCTTCCTGAGCATCGGCCTGACGACGCGCTTTTCCGAACTCGCCGCGGCGGGCCGCAAGCCGTTCGGCGCCTTCACCATCGGCGTCGCCGTCAACGTCGCGCTCGGCTTCTTGCTGTCGGCCTTCGTGTTCGCGTCCTATTGGGCCAATCTGGGCAAGTGAGCGCAGCCATGGGCGGATGGGCCGCGCTGCGAAAGGTTCTGGCCGCTGCTTTGAGCGGCCGGGACGGCGGCGCGACCTGTTTCGGCTGCCGCCATTTCGACAACGATCC
The DNA here is from genome assembly GCA_050010035.1 of Roseiarcus sp. GTDB lineage: Bacteria > Pseudomonadota > Alphaproteobacteria > Rhizobiales > Beijerinckiaceae > Roseiarcus. The sequence continues at coordinate 25,478 of JBEKLU010000038.1, read as the reverse complement.
GGCGGCGATGGAGGCCGCCTTTCCGGGGCTGACGACGTTCAGCTCCGGCCACGCCAGCGTGCGCGCCGACGACGGGCTGTGCGCCAAGCACGCGACCTATCTCAACGGCCGGCGCGCCTGCGCCGAGCGCGAACCCGCGACGGTCGCGCCCGGCGAACCCTGACGCGCCCGGCGCGCGCGAGATGCGGCAGCCCCGGCGGAGCGCCCCGGAGTCGCGCTCCAAGCGGCGCCGTCGGCGCGCTCCCCCCCGGCATGGCCGGTTGACTTGGCCTCGCGCCTTTCTACTGTGCGCGGCTCGCGCGGCCGCTTCGCGCCGAAATCGGATAAGGGAAGACTTGATGTCGTCAGCAGCCCTGCGCGAGGCCGCCGAGGTCTCGAAGGCGTGGCCCTTCGAGGAAGCGCGCAAGCTGATCGCCCGCGTCAAACGCACCGGGCAGCGCCGGGTGCTGTTCGAGACCGGCTACGGCCCGTCCGGCCTGCCGCATATCGGCACGTTCGGCGAAGTGGCGCGCACCACCATGGTGCGCCATGCCTTTCGCGCCCTCACCGGCGACGAGATCGAGACGCGCCTCATCGCCTTTTCCGACGACATGGACGGCTTGCGCAAGACGCCCGACAACATCCCCAACCGCGCGATGGTCGAACAGCATCTGGGCAAGCCGCTGACCGAGGTGCCCGATCCCTTCGGGCAATACGACAGCTTCGCCGCGCACAACAACGCACGGCTGCGCGGCTTTCTCGACGGCTTCGGCTTCGACTACGAGTTCGCCTCGTCGAGCGCGTACTACAAGTCCGGCCGCTTCGACGCGGCGCTGCTGCACATGCTCAGGCGCTTCGAGGCGGTGCAGGCGATCATGCTGCCGAGTCTGCGCGAGGAGCGCGCCGCGACCTATTCGCCGTTCCTGCCGATTCACCCCGTGACGCGGGTCGTCATGCAGGTTCCGCTCCTCGGCTTCGATGCCGAGAAGGGGACGATCCGCTGGCGCGATCCCGACACGAACGAGGAATTCGAGACGCCGGTCACCGGCGGCCATTGCAAGCTGCAGTGGAAGCCCGACTGGGCGATGCGCTGGTGCGCGCTCGGCGTCGACTACGAGATGGCCGGCAAGGACCTGATCGACTCGGTCAAGCTGTCCTCGCAGATCGTGCGCGCGCTCGGCGGCGAGCCGCCGGTCGGCTTCAATTACGAACTGTTCCTCGACGAGAAGGGGCAGAAGATCTCCAAGTCGCGGGGCAACGGCCTGACCATCGACGAGTGGCTGACCTACGCTTCTCCCGAGAGCCTGTCGCTGTTCATGTTCCAGAAGCCGATGGCGGCCAAGCGGCTCACTTTCGACGTCATCCCGCGCACCGTCGACGACTACCTCGGCTTTCTCGACGCCTATCCCAGGCAGGAATGGAAGGAGCGGCTCGGCAATCCCGTCTGGCATGTCCATTCCGGCGCGCCGCCGGCGCCCGAGAAGCTCGCCCATGGGACGCAAGCGCAGACCTCGGTGTCCTTCGCCATGCTGCTCAACCTCGCCGCCGTCGCCAACTCCGACAACCCGGCGGTGCTGTGGGGCTTTTTGCGCCGCTACGCGCCAACCGCGTCGCCGCAAAACCACCCGCGGCTCGACACGCTCGTCCGCTACGCCGTCGCCTACTTCCGAGACTTCGTCGCGCCCAAGAAGCGCTACCGCTTAGGCGACGAGGTCGAGCGCGGCGCTCTTGACGCGGTGTCGGCGAAACTCGCGGCGCTTCCCGCCGAGGCGAGCGCCGAAGAAATCCAGCACGCGCTCTACGACATCGCGCGGCCGATCCCGCGCTATCAGGACATGAACGCCAAGGGCGCGACGCCGGAGCGCCCCGGCGTCTCCAACGAGTTCTTCAACATGATCTACGCCGTGCTGCTCGGCGAGGAGCGCGGCCCCCGCCTCGGCTCGTTCATCGCGCTCTACGGCATCGAGGAGACGCGCGCGCTGATCGCCAAGGCGCTGGCGGGGGAGTTGGTTGCGGCGTGAGGGGGAGGGGCGAGCCGCTCGAGACTACGCGGATTGCCTCGTTGCCGGACCTCCGACCCTCCAAGCTTTTCCAACGCCACGCCAAACATTTCCAAATTTGCGGCCATTTTCTCCAAACATTTCCAAGGATTTCTTCTGCGGTTTTGAGCGAAATCAAAGGCTTGCGAGGAGGGAAAGGGAACTTTCGTTTTTGCTCCAAATTTTTGCGCCGTCGGACGGGTTTCGCTCGATGGGAACGACGCCTCGACCGACCTGGGGAAAGCATAGCCGAGATTCGGCACTTCAGAAAGAGATTGTCGGGACGGCATGAGCCGATCGCGCCGGGAGGTTCGACATCTTCTGGGTCCCCTCTGCCTGATCCGTGCTCGGCGTCAATGTCGCGCCCGCTTCGCCCGGACGAATGCTCCGCATTCGCCTTGGGTTGCTCCCCCCGGATCAAGTCCGAGGGTCGCAAACATTGACCCCTGCGCGCGGCTCAGGCTCTTGGTCTCCATGATTTTTGCTGCGCAAGCCGGCCCTGCGGGCCGGCTTCGCTCAGCAAAGATCATGGAAACGAAAACGCCGCATCGGAACGGCGCTGTCATCGCGTAGCGACCGCAGCGCAGCGGAGGAGCCGCGAAGCGGCGGACGAACGCTACGCGTTCGCCTGGACTTGACGGCAACGGGCCGATGTGGCGCCGCCGGCTCAAACCCCGCGCCTGAGCGCGTCCGCCACAACGGCGAGAGGCAGGACGAGCGAGAGCGGCGCATCGTCCAGGCGCAGAGCGCCGTAGCTTTCGTACCAGCGCGCCGCGCGATCGTTCTTGGCGTCGATGAGCACGGCGACGCCGCCGACATCCTGGGCGACGCGGATGCAGCGCTCGGCGGCGCGCAGCAACAGAGCGCCGCCAAGTCCCCGGCCTTGGACGGTTCTATCCACGGCCAGACGGCCGAGGCGGAACACCGGCACGTCGTAACGGGCGAGGCCTTTCTTCGCCAGAGCGGGCGTGCGGCAGTATTCGAGCGCCGCCGGCGACAGCGTGTAGAAGCCGAGAATGCGCGCCGGCGCGGCAGACGGCGCGGCGACGAAGCATTTCGCGCCGCCGCTTTCGTGATTCTGGCGCGCGAAGCGTTGCAGGTAGAGATTGAGATCGGCGTCGCCGCAATCGAAGGCCGCGCGGTCGTGCCGCTTGGCGATCGGCGCCTCTTCCCAGGCGATGGCCGTCACGGGAGGGAGAAGCCGGCCTTGGCGGTGCGCACCAGACGGTCGGGCGCCGCCGGCGGGTTTTCGAGCAGGGCGAGGACGCGCAGCGAATCGCGCTGCGAAAGCGTGAGCCGTTCGGCCTCGGAAATATCGGCCTGAGCCTGGGGCAGCACGGCGCGCAGGATATAGCCGGTGAGATCGAGCCGCTTGATCGACGCGGCGCGCGTGAGGGTCGCTTTGTCCTCGGGGCGAAGCCGCAATTCGACGCGGCCGTTGTCGGTGAGGGCGCGGGGCATGGAAGCTCCAGAGTTCGTTGCCGTTCTATAGCATACGGAATGAATCCGTACAACTGGTTGCGAGAGCGGCGCGTTGATATTCGGCAATTCGTATCGCCGTAATGGCCCTGGACATTGGGGCTCGCGGCGGCGGCGGCGTATGCCGCGCTTCGGCGGAGAGCGCCGTCGAACTCACGGAAGCGTCTTTTTCCGAAGCCGAAGGGCTGTCAAGGGGCGAAGCCCGCCTGCGGCGGCGCGCGCATAGCCCGTCGAGAGACGGGCGTCTCTCGACGCCCTATGAGCGCGCCCTTGACAGCCCTTCGGCTTCGGAAGTCTTAGCCTCTATGAGGTCGACGGCGCGGTGGGTCGGCGGGAAAGGGGCCGACAGGACGGCCCCTCGATGGGCGTAGAATAAGTGCATTTCGTATTGGCGTCACCGTAATTCCGTAATTCCGGTAGGCGAGAGGTGCAGTAGATGACCTATTACATTCGCCGTTTCCTAACGCAGAGCGGATCATCGACACAGGTCTGGAAAATCGACGACTGCACAGCTGTGCGTGTTGGCATCACGAATCCGGAGGGCGGCCCCGGCACGTATTTCCGGGCCGAACCTGGCGAGAGCATCTGGGACGCGCTGCGCCGCATGACGCCGTGGTTCGAGCCCGGAGAGTGTCCGTTCCACAAGACCGTGCTGAAGCCAGGCGAATATTACCGACGCATGGCACGGCCGATAGACCAGCACCCCCACGAAGCACCCGGTTGGAGCCCCGGCACACGGCATGAGGCCGATATGATGGCAATCGCGCGTGGACAGCTGACCGCCCTCATGCGTCAGCTCGATCGCATCTGTCAGACCGTCCACCCAACACAGGCCACCTTCGCCGCGTTCGGCCATGACATCCGGAATCTGCTGATTCTCGCCTGCACCGAGGTGGAAAGCCATTGGCGCGGCGTGCTGGTCGCCAACGGAGTGACGCGCGACCGCTTCTCGACGAATGACTATGTGAAACTGTGTGCAGCGATGCGCCTTGATTCTTATGCGGTGAGCTTTCCGAGCTATCCCTGGCTCGCACCTGTGAGTCCCTTCGCAGGTTGGGGCACCACGGGCAAGCCGAGCCAGGAGCTGGGTTGGTACGACGCCTACAACGCTGTGAAGCACAACCGCGAAACCGAATTCGAGCGGGGTACCCTGGAGCATGCCTTCGCGGCCGTGACAGCCTGCGCGATCATGATGGTGGCGGAGTTCGGGATACCCGCGGGCCTCGGCCAAAGGTCGGAACTGCGGGCGTTCTTCAATTTCTCGGCCACGCCGACCTGGCCGCTATCTGAGGTGCACATCTACCCGTATGGCGAGGGGCACGGTGATTGGACGGCCGTCATGTATCCCTTCGAGGCCATGGTGGGGTAGGCGGTAAAACCGGCGCATGTTGCGCGCGGGGTCGATGCGGGTCAGATGCACGGCGTTCATACGAGAATCCTCTCCACCTCGTCGAGCGTCACTTCCTCCGCGCGCCGATCGTAGAGCTGCGTCGTGCGCGTGCTGGCGTGGTTCGCCATCTGCGCGGCCTTCTCAAGCGTCCCGCCGTTCTTTAGGTCAGACCCGCGCGGGGCTCGCCAATGGCGCGGTGTGATGTTGGCCGATCGGCAGTTCGAGCTTGATTTCGCCATAGGGAACGCGCGGCTTCACCGTGCCGCCCTCGCCCTTGAGGAGTTCGACCAGGCCGAAGCGTTCCATGCTTTTCAGCGTGCGCGACAGGTTGGACTTCGCCCGACCGGACAGCGCCTCTAACTCGGCGAGCGAATTCGGTTCCTGTTCGATGATGAGATCGAGCAGCAGGCGGTTTCTGTCCGACAACACGCGGGCGAGGCTTTCGATCGACGTGAACCACAGCTTGGGTTCGTCGGGGCCGAGTTTCAGCTCGCCGCGCGCGACGGCCATGGTGCGCGCCTTCATGTCCGCCATGGACGCAATGCCAATTCGAAGGGTCTTCATGGGGTCGCTCCTCTCTCGCGCAACACGGCGTCGACGTCATTCCAGAAATCCTGCATCAGCGTCGCCGCGTCGCTGAAGGCATAGGGCCTTGTCCGGCCGCGCCGGTGGCGATGATCGTGCGCCGCCCTTGTGCGCCGGGCCGGCCCGGTTCCCGCGCCGATGGCGTGGGCGTTGTCGTAGCCGACCAGGCGCTCGCCGTTGGCCGCGTGCAGGGTCAGCGAGTAGCCGATCCCGTGGGGCCGCTCCGGCGAGGGCGCGACTTGTTTGACGACCATCTTGACCCAGTGCGCGCCGTTCGGATCGACGACGAGGACGACCCCATCGAGCGCGAGCAGAACGTCCAGCCCCGGATCATGTTTTGGTTTCGTCATTACCCGGAAAGGTTATCACGAGATGATAACCCATGCAAGAAAATTTCACATCTCGTCGCCGGCTTGTGGCCCTATAGTATATATGCTAATGTCTTTTATCATATGCGATAAGCGGAGAGCTTCGTGAGTTGGAAAGAGGAGCTAGCGGCGAAATCTGAGCGATTTGAAAAAAGGTTCGCCGAGAAGATGCCGCAGACGGACGATCTCACCCTAATCGTGCTCAAGGGACATCTCTTAATCGAGGAGTGGATCAATTCAACGATCGATGAACTGCTTCCGAACCCGCAGGCATTGAAAGCTGCGCAGCTTGACTGTTTCCAGCGAACCCGACTGCTGATGGCAATGCTGCCAGATCATGGATTCCATGACATTCTTGAGCTCTTTGAGAAATTGAATACGATTCGAAACAAGGTCGGCCATATGCTTGAGCCGCCGCAGATCGATGATCGCATCGCGGCTTTCATCGACTCGGTTGAAAGTCGTATGGAAACACAACTTAAAGCTAGCGAGCTACCTCAGCCTAAACGACTGTCGCGCGCGATTTCCTTTCTCACCGGGCAATTACATATACTTGGATTATTCTATATTGGCGTCTCCAAGCTGATGTCACTCAACGGCGACTATGGGGAGGCCTCGAAATGAACCACCTCGCGCCCATCGCCGCCTCACACGCCCCCGCGCTCATCGCCGCCGCCGGCGCGCGCGCTTCCGATCGCTTCCTCGAATTCTTCACCGCGCAAATCCGGAATCCGCACACGCGCCGCGCCTACGCGCGCGCGGCGAAGGAATTCTTCGATTGGCTTGAGGCGAAGGGCGTGACGCGGATCACGGCGATCGAGAGCGTGCACGTCGCGACCTACATCGAGCAGTTGCAGCGCGCGCGATCCGCGCCGACGGCGAAGCTGCGCCTGGCCGCGCTGCGGCGCCTGTTCGATTGGATGGCAACGGGTGAGATCATGCCGACCAATCCGGCCGCCGCCGTGCGCGGGCCGCGCCATGTCGTGCGGCGCGGCAAGACGCCGGCGCTCGACCCGGCCGAGGCGCGCCGGCTGATCGACGCGATCGACACGAGAAGCGTCATCGGCTTGCGCGACCGCGCGTTGATCGGGTTGATGGTCTATTCCTTCGCGCGCATCGGCGCGGCGATCGGGATGCGCGTCGAGGACGTGTTTCAGCAGAACCGCCGGCTATGGGTGCGCCTGCCAGAGAAGGGCGGCAAGCAACACGCCATGCCGTGCCATCACAATCTCGAATCCTATCTGCATGCGTATATCGACGGCGCGGGGCTCGCGAACGAGCCGAAGGCGCTGCTGTTTCAGAGCTGCAGCCGCGCGCGCCAGCTCGCCGGCAATCCCCTGCCGCAGGCGAACGCCTACGCGATGATCCAGCGGCGCGCCAAGGCGGCCGGCGTCGCGACGCGCGTCGGCAATCACACTTTTCGGGCGACGGGCCTCACCGCCTATCTCGACAACGGCGGCACGCTCGAAAAAGCCGCGCGGATGGCGAACCATGCTTCCATCCGTACGACGCAGCTCTATGATCGCAGGGCCGAGCAGGTGACGCTCGACGACGTCGAGCGGGTGTCGATTTGATTGGCGGGGGTCTTGCCCTCACCCCAACCCCTCTCCCGCTTGCGGGTGTCGGGCGAACGTTTCGTTCGCTGAGAGGTGGACGGCGCCAGCCGGCCGGATGAGGGGTTCGCGAACCCGCGAACCATTCGCTCGGAAGCCGTATCAAACGCGCCGGCGCTGCAAGTCGCGTTAGGGCTTGCCGGAAATCGACGGAATCGAGGAGCCGTCCTCGCTTCGCTCGCGATGATGGAGGAAGCGGTTGTTTTTCTGACGGGCCCTCACCCCACGTCCGGCTCGCCGCAGCGCGCCAGCACGGCGGCGCGGGCGGCGTCGCGCAGGCGCAGCACCGATTGAAAGTCCTGTCCGCTCGGCTCGATCGGCGCGGCGATGTCGACATGAATCGCGGCCCAGCGCGGGAACCACTGATCGCTGCGCAGCGTCGACCGCGTTCCGCGAATGGCGCCGGGAATGACGGCGAGACCGGTCTCGGCCGCCGTCTTGAACGCGCCGAGACGGAACGCGCAAAGCCCTGGCTTGCGAGTGAATCCTCCTTCGGGGAAGGACACCAGAACGCCGCCCCGCCGCGCGGCGGCCGTCACAATCTCGGCGTCGAACAAGCTGCCCATGACGTCGTAACGCTCGACAAAAATCACGCCCAGACGCGGCAGCGCCGCGCCGGCGACGAACTGGGCGGCGAGCTCCTTTTTGGCGACGAAGGCCGGCTCGCCGGGCAGGACCGCGGCGAGGACCAGCGCGTCCGCGTAGCTCGAATGGTTGAAGACGAGGATGGCGTTCGCGCTGGCCAAATGCTCGCCGCCGCCGACCGACACCGGAACCCTCATCGCGGCGAGCGCCGTGCGCGCCACCGCGCGCACCGCGCGCCATCGCCAGTCGAGCCGCGGCAGGATCATCACCGCGACCCAGCCGACGAGAAAGCCGCTCGCCAGCACCGTCCACCACCATCCCGCGTAGAGATGCTCGGCGAGCGAGCGCCCCCAGCGGCGCAGCGTCGGGCCGACGCCGGCGAGCCGCAGCCGCAGCATCTGCCGCCACACGGCGGCGCTCGCCGGCGCGCCGAGGCGGCCGGTCTCGTAAAGGGCCTTGGCGGCGCCGCGCCGGATCTTGCCGCTCGACGTCTTCGGCAGCGAATGCGGCGCCGCCAGCACGATTCTATCCGGCGCCACGCCAAACCGGTCGGCCGCGACCTCCAGGGCGCTGGCGCGCAACGCCTCGCGGGCTTGCCGATCGGCTTCCCGCGTCTCCGCCACGACGATCAGTTGCTCGGTGCCGAGTTTTGGGTCGGTCACGCCGAACGCCGCCACGCCTCCTTTGCGCACGCCCGCAATCTCGCCGACGGCTTCCTCCACCTCCTGGGGATAGATGTGGCGCCCGCCGCGGATGATGATGTCCTTGATGCGGCCGGTGACGAACACGTCGCCGTTCGCCACATAGGCGCGGTCGCCGCTGTCGAGCCATCCCTCGTGGAACAGCGCCGCGGTCTTGGCCGCGTTGCGGAAATAGCCTGACGTCGCCGACGGGCCGCGGAACTCCAGCCGGCCCTCGCGCCGCTCGGGAACCTCCCGCCCGGCCTCGTCGACGATGCGGATTTCGTGGCCCGGCAAGGGCCGCCCGCAGGCGACGGCCTCCAGCGGCTTCGCATCGTCGGGCCTCGCCGGCGCCGCGACGCCGTTGCGGCTCAGCGCCTCGCGATCGACCCGGTCGATGAGCGGACCGCGTCCCATCGGCGGAAACGCCAGGCCGACGGCGTCTTCGGCGAGCCCGTAGACCGGCGCCATCGCCGCCTCACGGAAGCCGTAACGGCCGAAGCGGTCGATGAACCGGCGTAGCGTGTGGACGCTGACCGGCTCGGCGCCGTTCGCCACCATCCGCAGCGAACTCAGATCGAGGCCCTGCAGATCGGCGTCGTCGATCTTGGCGAGGCAAAGCTCAAAGGCGAAATTGGGCGCCGCCGAAAGCGTCGCCCGGCAGCGATGGATCGCCCACAACCAGCTCTCCGGGCGCGCCAGGAAACTCAGCGGCGACATCACGTGGAGCGACGCGCCGAAATAGAGGCAGCCCAGCCACGCCCCGATCAGTCCCATGTCGTGATAGAGCGGCAGCCAGCTCACGAATACGTCGGCCGAACTCGCCTCCATGACGGCGCCCATCGCGCGGATGTTGGCGAGCAAGTTCGCATGGCTGAGGACGACGCCCTTGGGATCGCCGGTGCTGCCCGAGGTGTACTGAATGAGCGCCGTCGCCGAAGCGTCGATCTTCGGCGCCGGGAATTCGGCGCTGTCCGCTCGCAGCGCCGCCGGACTCTCGACCGCGCGCAAGGTCTCCACTTGGGCGCGGAGCAGCCGGCCGACGCCCAGACCCTCGGGGACGGTCACCAGCATGCTCGCGCCGGCGTTGCGCAGAATGCCGGCCTGCCGGCGCAAATGATCCTCGATCTGGGACATCCTCGTGGGCGGATAGATCGGCACCGGGACGGCGCCGGCGAACAGAACCCCGAAGAAGGTCATGAAAAAATCGAGGCTCGTCGGCAGCATCAGCGCGATGCGGTCGCCCGGCATGATGTCGCGCGCGATCAGCCCGGCCGCGACGCGGTGCCCCGCGTCGGCGAGATCGCCGTAGGTCAAGCGATCGGGCGCCGCACCGTCGTCCCGCAACAAGCTCAAATGGACGCGATCGCGATGCTGCGCGGCGTGCCAATCGAGGGCCTGCGTGAGGGTGACGGCCTCAGAGGCGGGCGCAACCGCCGGAAGCGGCGGCGCGGGCTCTTCGATATCGGCCGCGCCCTGTCGGGGGCGCGCCCGCTCGAGGGCGCGAAGGACGTCGGCGACGGTCTCCGCTTCGCTGATGGCGTCGATCGGAAGCCGAACCCGAAAGGCGCGCTCGATGCGCAGGATCAATTCCGTGCGGCCGAGGCTGTCGATCCCCAAATCGCGATCGAGCCGGCTGGACAGCGCAACCTCGACGGCGGACGCCTGCCGCCCCCGAAGTTCCTGGACCAGCCCGCGGACGATCTCGACCAGCTCGCGGCTTCGCGCGAGCTCGCCGGCAGACTCATGATTGGTCACAGGCGAGGAGGTGTCCACGGGCCCAAACTAACGACGCCGACGCGCGGCGCCTTGACCCGGATCATGCCCGCTCGGCGGATCGACCGCCGCCTGCAGCGGCGCTCCTTGCCCCAGTGGCCATTTTCGCTTTGCCGTGCGAGCATGGCCCCGCCGCGTCGCGGCCGGATGGCCGAGGGGAGAGAGACATGATCCGGGTCGTTGCGATCATCACCGCCAAACCTGGGCGCCGGGAGGATGTCTTGGCCGCTTTTCGCGCCATCGTCCCGACCGTGCGCGCCGAGCCGGGCTGCCTCGAATATGGGCCCGCCGTCGACGCCGAAGGGTTCGGATCGTTCCAGGCGAAGATGGGTCCCGACGTCTTCGTCGTCCTCGAGACCTGGGAGAACGCGCAGGCGCTGAAAGCCCATGCCGCCGCGCCCCACATGGCCGCCTATGGCGCGAAGACGAAAGACCTGATCGCCGGCCGCGCCGTTCATATTCTGTCGCCGGCCTGATTTTTCGCGCGGGGAAGCCGATCATGAGCGCTGTCCATCGCGTCGCCGTCGTGCAAGCGTCCTCGACGCCGTTCCGCGCCGAGCCGGCGGTCGACAAAGCCATCCAACTGATCGCCGAGGCGGGCGCCAAGGGAGCGAAGCTGGCGCTGTTTCCCGAGGCCTTCGTCGGCGGCTATCCCAAGGGATGCAACTTCGCCACGCCGGTGGGAACGCGCCTGCCCGGCGCGCGCGACGCTTATCTCGGGTATTTCCGCGGCGCGATCGACGTTCCCGGCGTCGAGACGTCGCGCCTCGCGCAGGCGGCGGCGGAGGCGGGCGTCTTCGTCGTCATCGGCGTCATCGAGCGCGGCGGCGCGACGCTCTATTGCACCGCGCTGTTCTTCGATCCGAAAGCCGGCCTCGTCGGCAAGCACCGCAAGGTGATGCCGACCGCCGCCGAGCGCCTGATCTGGGGCTTCGGCGACGGCTCGACGCTGACCGCGGTCGATTCCGCCGTCGGCCGCGTCGGCTCGGTGATCTGCTGGGAAAACTATATGCCGATGCTGCGCATGGCCATGTACGCCAAGGGCGTGCAGATCTATTGCGCGCCGACCGCCGACGACCGCGACTCCTGGGTCCCGACGATGCGCCATATCGCGATCGAGGGACGCTGCTTCGTCCTCAGCGCCTGCCAGCACATCCGCCGCGCCGCCTATCCCGACGACTACCGGTGCGAACTCGGCGACGCGCCGGAGACTTTGTTGATGCGCGGCGGCAGCCTGATCGTCAGCCCGCTCGGCGAAGTCCTCGCCGGGCCGAATTACGAAGGCGAGACCATTCTCACCGCCGACATCGATCTCGACGACGTCGTGCGCGGCAAATACGATCTCGACGTAGCCGGCCACTACGCCCGGCCGGACATCTTCAGGCTGGAGGTCGACACGGCCGAAAAGCCCGCGGTCGCTGCGACGCGCTAGACGCCGCCGGTCGGCATGTCGATGACGGTGCGCCAGTTTCCGTCCGGCCCTCGGCGCGCCAGTTTGGACGAGACGCCGCCGAAGGCGACCGGCTTGCCCTCGCCGTTCGTTCCGACGAAGCGCCAGCGCGCATGCAGCAGCGCGCAATCCCCGAACGCGACGCAGCTCTGCTCGGAGGCTTCGAGGACGCCCGTCAACGCCAGGAGGCCGGCGAGGCGTTTCGAAATTTCGGCGCGGCCGCGTATTTCTCGCCCCGGCGCGGGGCAAAGCACGGCGTCTTCCTCGTAAAGCGCCATCAGGCCGTCGAGATCGCGCGCGGCGAACAACTCGTTGTAGCGCTCGTTCAAGCGTCTGGGATCGCTGACCGGCATCGTTCGGTCCCCTCTTGCGCGCAAGGCCTGTCGCGTCATGTGTCGCGGCGGACGCGGCCGCGCGGGCGCTTACGAGCCCCTACCCCTTCGGCTTCTGCGTGAAGGCGAGGAACGCCGCGCGCGCTTCGGGCGAGCGCAGGCGCTCGTAGAAGAGCCGCATTTCCTCGTCCATGCGCTGGAGAAGCGCGCTCTGGTCGCCGCGCAGCAGGCGGCGGGTGGCGAGCAGCGCTTCGCGCGGCTTGGCGGCGAGCGCCTGCGCTTTGGCGAGCGCGTGGGCGAGAAGCGCGCCCGGTTCGACGATCGCGTTGACGAGGCCGAGCTCGCGCGCCGTCGCCGCGTCGAAGGGTTCGGCGAGCAGGAGATATTGGGCCGCGCGGGCCGCGCCGAAGCGTAGCGGCGCGAGCAGCGACGATCCCGCCTCGGGCACGATGCCGAGGTTGACGAACGGCATTAGGAAGCGCGCGCTCGGCGCGGCGTAGACGAGGTCGCAGTGAAAGCACAGCGTCGTGCCGATGCCGATCGCCGGGCCTTCGATCGCGGCGACGAGCGGCTTGTCGAACGTCGCCAGCGTGCGGATGAATCGGGCGCCCGCCGTTTCGGCGGACGACCCCGAGGCCTGCATCGCGGCGGCGAGGAAGTCGCCGATGTCGTTGCCGGCGGTGAAGACGCCCGGCGATCCCGTCAGCGCCAGCGCGCCGACGTCCGGGTCGCGGCTCGCCTCCTGGAACGCGGCGATCAATCGCTCGTACATCGCGCTGGTCAGCGCGTTCTTCTTCTCCGGCCGCGCCAGCTTGGCCAGCAGAACCGCGCCCTCGCGCCCGACCTCGACCGACTCGCTCATGCCGTCTCCGCCAGAATCGCTTCGTAAGGGGCGAGCGCGCCGGCGCCCGAGAGGATCGAACGCGCCAGGCCCGGCGCCGCCGTCGCCAGCTTTTCCGCGAAGAAGCGCGCCAGGCCGATGCGCCCGCGTTGTGTTTCGTCGCCGCGCGCCGCCAGGTCCTGCGCGGCGAGGCCCGCCTTGGCGAGGCACGCGCCGCCGAGCGCCAGCCCGAACAGCCTGAGATAGGGCGTGGCGCCGGCGAGGGCGGAAGCGGGGTCGGCGCCGAGCGCCTCGCGCATGTAGGCGGTGGCGCGCTCGAGCGCGCCGACCGCTTCGCTCAAGGACTCGGCCGTCGCACCAAAGCCGGCTTCGCCGCGCTCGGCGACCTCGGTGAGGACCGCGCGCATTCCGGCGATTTCGGCCGCCGCGACCGCGCCGCCGGAGAGCGGCAACTTGCGCTGCACCAGATCGATCGCCTGGACGCCGTTGGCGCCTTCGTAGATCGCGGCGATGCGCGAATCGCGCATGTGCTGCGCCGCGCCGGTCTCCTCAATGTAGCCCATGCCGCCGTGCACCTGCACGCCGAGCGAAGCGACCTCGTCGCCGATGTCGCTGGAGAACGCCTTGGCGATCGGCGTCAGCAGCGCGGCGCGTTCGCCCGCCGCGGCGCGCTCGTCGGCGCGCGGCGCGTGAAACGAGCGGTCGATCGCCAGCGCCGTCAGGTGGCAGACGCCGCGCGCCGCCTGAACCAGCGCCTTCATCGTCATCAGCATGCGCTGAACGTCGGGATGCTCGACGATCGGGCTCATGCCGGCGCCGCCCTTGGCGCTGCGCCCCTGCCGGCGCTCGCGCGCGTAGGCGAGGGCGCGCTGAAACGCCTTCTCGCCGATCGCGACGCCCTGCATGCCGACGGCGAGACGCGCGCTGTTCATCATCACGAACATCGCCGCCAAGCCGCGATTCTCCTCGCCGACCAGCCAGCCCGTCGCCCCGCCCGCGTCGCCGTAGATCATCACGCAGGTCGGCGAGGCGTGGATGCCCAGCTTGTGCTCGATGCTGGCGCAGCGCACGTCGTTGCGCGCGCCCAGCGAACCGTCGGGTCCGACGAGGAACTTGGGCGCGAGGAACAGCGACAGGCCGCGCGTTCCCGGCGGCGCGTCGGGCAGGCGCGCGAGCACGAGATGGACGATGTTGTCGGCCATGTCGTGTTCGCCGTAGGTGATGAAGATCTTCTGGCCGAAAACGCGATAGGTTCCGTCGGCGGCGCGGGTCGCGCGGGCCTTGACGGCGTTGAGGTCCGAGCCGGCCTGCGGCTCGGTGAGGTTCATCGTCCCCGTCCAGGCGCCGCTGACCATGCGGGAAAGATAGGTCGCGCGCAGCGCCTCGCTCCCATAGGCGTTCAGCGCGCCGATCGCGCCTTCGCTGAGCAGCGGGCAAAGCGCGAAGCCCATCGAGGCGCCCGACCACATCTCGCCGCAGGCGACATTGACGCTGTGCGGCAGCCCCATGCCGCCGTGCTCGGGCGCGGCGGTCACGCCGGCCCAGCCGGCCGCGGCCCATTGCCGATAGGCTTCGCGAAATCCGGGCGGCGTGAACACGGCGCCGTTCTCGCAGCGCGCGCCGGTCAGATCGCCGACGCGGTCGAGCGGCGCGATGACTTCGGTGGCGAAACGCCCGGCCTCGGAGATCACCGAAGCGGCGGTCTCGACGTCGAGGTCGCCGAACAGGCCGGATTCGATCGCCTCGTCGAGCCCGGCGACGTGCTTGAGCGAAAAGAGGATGTCGGCGACCGGCGATCGATAGGACATGGCGCTCCTCGTGTGCGGGCGCAATCGACGACTTTAACGTGGCGCCGCTTGACGGCCAGCTTGTCGCGCCGGTAGCTGCGCGGCAAGCGCGAAAAACGTTTATCTGTAAACCAAATGCCGCGCAATAAGCGGGACGCCCCCGATGTCGTCGAGCCACCGTCGAGTCACCCGCATCGCGCCGGCCGACGCCGAGAGCGTCGCCGCTGCCGCCGCGTGCTTGCGCGCCGGCGGCCTCGTCGCGACGCCGACCGAAACCGTTTACGGCCTGGCGGCCGACGCGACTTCGGAGAGCGCGGTTGCGGCGATCTACGCCGCCAAGGGACGGCCGGTCTTCAATCCGCTGATCGCCCATTTCGCCGATCGACGAAGCGCCGAGCGCGAGGCGATCTTCGATCGATACGCGAAGAAGCTGGCGCGCGCGTTCTGGCCGGGCCCGCTGACCATCGTCGCGCCCGTCTCGCCGACGTGCCGGGTCAGCCTGCTGGCGCGCGCCGGCCTCGACACCCTCGCGCTGCGCGTCCCCGCGCACCGGATCGCGCGCGCGCTGATCGAGGCGGCGGGGGTTCCGCTCGCCGCGCCGTCGGCCAACCGGTCGGGGCGCGTCAGCCCGACGCGGGCGGAGCACGTCGCCGCCGATCTCGACGGCCGGATCGACTGGATTCTCGACGCCGGCCCGACGCCGCTGGGTCTCGAATCGACGATCGTCGCCTGTCTCGGCGGGACGCCGCGCCTGCTGCGCCCCGGCGCGATCGCCAAAGAGAGAATCGAAGCCGAATTGGGCGTCGCGCTGGCGAGCGGCGCCGTCGAGGGCGGCCCGGATGCTCGAATCGCGCCGGGCCTGCTGAAGTCGCATTACGCGCCGCGCGCCGCGCTTCGCCTTTCGGCGCGCGATGCGACGAGCGAGGAGGCGGCGCTCGATTTCGGCGGCGCTCTTCGCGCCAGCCCGGCGCGCGCGCGGCTCGATCTGTCGCCCGCCGGCGATCTCGACGAGGCGGCCGCCAACCTGTTCGCCTACTTGCGCGCGCTCGACGCGACCGGCGCGCCCGCCATCGCCGTCGCGCCGATCCCCGAAAGCGGCCTCGGCGCGGCGATCAACGACCGCCTGCGCCGCGCCGCCGCGCCGCGCGACGGCGGGCCGTAGAGACCGGGCTCGCGCGACCTATCGTCGCGGCGGCCGCCAAACGCTTCCTTTTTTGCATGTTCGACTTGCGCGCTTGCATGCGCTCGGAGAATGTCCGCGCCATCGCGCAACCGGAGAATGGACGCTCTCGACATGAATTCCGCCTTGGACTGGGATGAATTCCGGCTGGTCAAAGCCATCGCCGACACCCGCTCCCTGGTCGGCGCGGCGCAGGCGCTCGACCTGAACCACTCGACGATCTTCCGTCGCCTCGGCGCCATCGAGAACGCGATCGGCGCGCGCCTGTTCGAGCGTTCGCGCACCGGCTATCAGCCGACCGCGGCGGGCGAGGAAATGATCGGGCTGGCGACGGGGATGGCCGATTCGATCATCGAGTTCGAGCGCCGCGTCGCCGGGCGCGACGTGAAGCCGAGCGGAGAATTGCGCGTCACCACCGTCGATTCCATGGCGATTTCGCTTCTGCCGCCGATTCTGGCGCGCTTTCGCGCCGTCAACCCCGGCGTCCAGCTCGACCTGATCGTCGGGGCGCAGCCCCTCAACCTGTCGCGCCGCGACGCCGACGTGGCGATCCGCACCACCAACGAACCGCAGGAGGCCCTGGTCGGCCGGCGCATCGGCGTCGTGCGCTGGGCCGTCTATTGCTCGGCGGACATCGCCTCGCAGTTCGGCGCGCAGGTGGTCGAGGCGGCGCCGTGGATCGGGTTCGGCGACGGTTTCGCGCCGCCGCGGGGAAAACGCTGGGTGGACGACAACATCGGCCCGCGCCGCCAGGTGTGCCGCGTCAATTCGGTGCTGGGCATGGCCGAAGCGGCGAGGGCCGGCGTCGGCGCCGCGCTGCTGCCGTGTTTCCTGGGCGACCCGCGTCCGGAGCTCGGCCGCGTCGGCGACCCCCTGCCCGAGCTCGACGTCGATCTGTGGATTCTCACCCACGCCGACCTGCGCCATTCGGCGCGCGTGCGCGCCTTCATGGAGCTCGCCGGCGCCGAACTCTTCAAGATGCGCAAGGTGTTGGAGGGTTGCCCCGACGAGGCGGAGTGAACCGGGCGCGAGCCGATCGCGTCGCGCCGCGCGAACCCTCGGCGCGTCGCCCGGCGCTTACGGCGGAACCAAGGCTGGCGCGTTCAGCGCCTCTATAAGCGCATCGCGGAATACCGCGATCGGACGACTGAGCCGTCCGGCCGGCGGCCGGTGCAGCATCCATGACCGGACTTGCGGACGGAAATCCGGCGAGTCGATCACCTCGACCGCCTCCCGCCACGGGCTTTCGGCGAAGGCGGCCGGCGTGACGACCCCGATCCCCAGGCCGCGCGCGACCAGCGACATCCTGAGATCGGCGCTCGGCGTCTCGACGCCGACCAGAAAAGGAAGCCGGGCCGCTTCGAGACTGTGGCGAATGAACGTGCGGAATCCGCAGCCGCTCTCGTTCATCACCCAGGGGTGACACGAGAGATCGCACAGGCGCGCCGACTTCGGCACGCCGAGGTCGGGCGAGGCGACGAGCAAGACGGCCTGCGCGCCGAGATCGTCGCCCACCAGCCCGTCGGGCGGGCCGGCGCCGTCGGCGAGGCACACGGCCGCGGCGTCGAGTTCGCTGCGGGCGACCTGTTCGACGAGCCGGGGAGACCAGCCGGACGCAACGCGCAACGTCAATTGCCGAAAATGGCTGCGCAACCGATCGACAGGGAGCGCGAGCGCGGCTTCCGACAGATAAGGCGCGACGCCGAGCCGGAATTCTCCGCGCACTTCGCCCTCCGGCGACACGCCCGCTTTCAGATCCTCGAGCGAGCGCAGCGCCCGGCGCCCATGCTCGTAGGCCTCGCGGCCGGCCGAAGTCGGCTTCAGCGGCTTGGCGCGACGATCGAGAAGCGCCGTTCGCAACCCGCTCTCCAGGTTTTGGATGCGTCGCGTGACGCCCGGCTGGGTGAGGTTCAACCTGGCCGAGGCGGCGACGATCGACCCGGTTTCCACCACGGCGACGAAGGCTTCGAGATCGTGAATATTCATGCCAATTCCGCATAATCATTATTCAATCAATTGAATTGTAGCATACTGCGAATGCGGAATAAAGCTTCCACTCGATATGCACTTTCTTCATTCGAATGGAGCCGTCATGTCCGCAACGAACGACGCCGTGGCCTGCGACGCGCCGAAGCCGCAGCCGGCCGAAGCCATCACCCTCCCGCTGACGCTTCTCTTGGCGACCGCCGTGGGCGTCATCGTCACCAATCTCTTCGCCCCGCAGACGCTCGTCGGACTGATCGGGCCGTCGCTCGGATTCGAGCCGGCTGGCGGCGGCCTGGTCGCGACGGCGACCTTGCTCGGCTACGCCGCGGGCTTGTTCCTGCTGGTTCCGCTGGCCGATCTCTTGGAGAACCGCGCGCTGGTCGCTCGCATGCTCGTTTGCGCAGCCCTGGCGGCCGGCGCCGCGGCGTTGGCCTCGACGGCCGAGATGTTGCTGTTCGTCCTGTTCGTCCTCGGGGCCGCCTGCTCCGCCATCCAAATTCTTGTTCCGATCGCCGCCGCCATGGCGCCGCCGGAGCGCCGCGGCCGGGTCATCGGCGACGTCATGAGCGGACTGATGGTCGGCATCCTGCTGGCCCGGCCCTTGGCCAGTTTCCTCGCCGACGCGTGGGGATGGCGGGCGTTCTACGGCGTGAGCGCCGTCGCCATGGCCGCGCTCGCCGTCGTCCTCGCCTTGCGCCTTCCCCGGCGCCGCCCCACGACACGATCGCCGTACCTGCGTCTGATCGCCTCGCTCTGGCGTCTGCTGCGCGCCGAGCCGACATTGCGGCGAAGGGCGCTCACGGCGAGCCTGATGATGGCGGCGTTCAGCCTGTTCTGGACATCGGTCGCGCTCCGGCTCGCTCAGCCGCCCTTCTCTCTCGGACAGCGCGGCGTCGCGTTGTTTGCGCTCGCCGGCGCAGGCGGCGCGGTCGTCGCGCCCCTCTTCGGGCGGATCGGAGATCTCGGGTGGACGCGCTGGGCGACGGTCGCATCCCATCTCGTCCTGGTCGGCGCGATGGCGCTCGCGGCGTGGGCGGGGTCGTTCGAGACCGGGGCGCCCTTGCCATCCCTTTTGCTCTTGGGCGCGAGCGCCGTTCTGCTCGACGTCGGCCTCACGGGCGATCAGACGCTCGGCCGCCGGGCGATCAATCTCCTCCAGCCGGAGGCGCGCGGCCGCCTCAACGGCCTCTTCGTCGGATTGTTCTTCCTCGGCGGGGCCGTCGGTTCGGCGATCGCGGGCGCCGCCTGGGCCTCGGGCGGCTGGCCGGCGATTTGCTTCATCGGCGTCGCGTTCGGCGTCGCCGCGCTGCTGGTCGACTGGATCGGGAGATCGGCGTGAAAGGACGCCCTATCGCGCCGCGCGCTCGATCCGCGCCGTGCGCGTGCGCATCGTCACCAGTTCCTCCGCGGCGGTCGGATGGACCGCCATCGTCGCGTCGAGATCGGCCTTTTTCGCGCCCATCTTGATCGCGACGGCGAGGACCTGGATCATCTCCGCCGCCTCGTGGCCGAGGATGTGCGCGCCGACGACGCGCTCGCTCGCCGCGTCGACGACGAGCTTCATGATCGTGCGCTCCCCGCTGCCCGAAAGCGTCGCCTTCATCGGCTTGAAGTTGCTCTTGTAGACGTCGACGACCTCGTAGCGCTCAGCCGCCTGAGCTTCGGTCAGGCCGACCGCGCCGATCTCCGGGGTCGCGAACACCGCGTGCGCGACGTTGTCGTGGTCGACGACGCTTTTCGCCCCGCCGAACAGCCGATCGGCGAGCGCCTGACCCTCGCGGATCGCCACCGGCGTCAGGTTGATTCGGTTGGTCACGTCGCCGACCGCGTGGATCGAGGGGACGTTGGAGGTGGAGCCGCGATCGACGACGATCGCGCCGGCCGCGTCGAGCGCCACCCCAACCGATTCGAGGCCCAGCCCTGCGGTGTTCGGCTTGCGGCCGGTGGCGACGAGAACCTGGTCCGCCTCGACGCTGTCGCCGTCGGAGAGGGCGACATGCAGCCTCGCGCCGCGCTTGTCGATCCGCGTCGGCAGGCAGCCGAACCGCAGCTTCACGCCGGCGCGCAAAAGTTCGTCGCGCAGGCCTTCGCGCATGTCTTCGTCGAAACCCCTGAGGACGTTGGTCGCGCGCATGACTTCGATCACCTCGGCGCCGAGCCTAGCGAACAGCGAGGCGAACTCGACCGCGATGTAGCCGCCGCCGACGACGAGCAACCGCTCAGGGAAGGTCGCGAGGTCGAAGACCTCGTTGGAGGAAATGGCGTGTTCGAGGCCGGCGATCGCATCGGGGACCTGCGGCCTCGCCCCGGTCGCGACGAGGATGTGCGCGGCGCTGGCGATTCGGCCTCCCGCGAGCCGAACCCGATGGGCGTCGATCAGTTCGGCGCGCTCTTCGACCAATTCGACGCCCGCCTTGTCGAGGTTGGCGCGATAGATCGCGGAGAGGCGCGAGATTTCGCGTTCCTTGGCCGCCACCAGCGTCGGCCAATCGAAGCGCGCCGGACCGACGCTCCAGCCGAACCCCTCGGCGTCGGAAAAATCGTCGGCGAAGCGACTGGCGTAGACCAGCAGCTTCTTGGGCACGCAGCCGCGAATGACGCAGGTCCCGCCGACGCGGAACTCCTCCGCGACGATCGCCTTCGCGCCGCGCTCGGCCGCAATTCGCGCCGCCCGCACCCCGCCCGACCCGGCGCCGATGACAAAAAGGTCGACGTCGAACGCCATGGCGCGAACCTTCCTTGAGCTTCCGCGCTGCGCTCGGTCGGTCCGGCGAAGCGCAAGACGCGGTCTAGAACTCGTAGCCCTTCTTCTTCATCTCCTCGCGGGCGCGGTCCAAGATGTCCGTCGACAATTTCCCACGCCAGGCGCGCACCGCTTCGGCGAGGTCGCTCACCGCCGCTGGTTGCGCCACGAGGTATTTCTTGCCGGCCGCGCTTCCGAAAAACGCCGCGGTCTCCTTGAGCTCCTGCTCGGTCATTCGCAACGCCAGAAATCTCGCCTCGTCGGCCAGTAGGCCTTGCTCGGTCTTGAGGAATTCCGGCCCGATGGCCATCAGCGTCGCGTGCAGGGGTTCGCGCAGCTCCGGCCGCGTCGCGGTGACGGTGTGCTCCAGTTCGATGGCCATCGTCGCCACGACCTGATCGAGGCTCTGCGACATGCCGGTTTCGGCGACGATCTGGCTGGCGTAATTCAGCGCCGCCGGCGACGGTTCCTGCGCGCTCGCGCCGAGGCTCGCGAAAGCCAGAACCACGAGAGCGCCGAGCGGCGCCCTGATTTTCGATGGGAACGAAGACACGTTTTTCTCTCTCCACTGCTTGGCGGCGTTTAGTCGAGCGCGCCGAGCGTCTCGAGGCCGCGCGGCCCCGCGACGATCGCTGCGCTCGCCAGATCGAGGAACAGGCCGTGCTCGACCACCCCGGGGATGAGCGCGAGCGCGCCGGCGAGCGCTTCGGGGGCGGGAATCGCGCCGAAGGCGCAATCCAGAATGTAGTGCCCGCCCTCGGTGACGAAAATCTCGCCGCCGCGCCGGCGCAGCTCGAGCGATCCGCTGAGGCCGAGAGCGGCGCTGGCCCGTTCGACGCGCAGGCGCGTCGCGGCCAGGCCGAACGGGACGACCTCGACCGGCAGAGAGAAGGCGCCGAGCCGCGCCACGAGCTTCGTCGAATCGGCGATCACCAGCATGCGACGGGACGCCGCCGCGATGATTTTTTCGTACAATAAGGCGCCGCCGCCGCCCTTGATCATGCGCAGCGAGGGATCGATCTCGTCGGCGCCGTCGACCGTCAGATCGAGCTCCGGCATCTCGTCGAGCGTCGCCAGCGGCACGCCGAGCGCCTTGGCCTGGCGCAAAGTCGCCTGCGAGGTCGGCACGGCGACGACGTCGAGGCCCCGCGCGACGCTCTGGCCGAGCAGGTCGACGAAATGGCGCGCCGTCGAGCCGGTGCCGAGCCCGAGCTTCATGCCCGGGCGCACGAAGGTCATCGCGCGCTCGGCGGCTTGACGCTTGAAGGCTTCGCTTTCCGACAACGGCCGAAACTCCGCTTTTCACATCGGGCGCGGGCGCGCTCGAAAAGAGCGACGCCGGGAGGGCGCGCGGCGCGTTCCGCGTGGGATGGCCTAACGGCTCGGCGGGAGAAAGGCAACTCGCGAAGGCGCCGGCTCGCGCTTATCGGCGGGCCGCGTCGACGACGTCCTCGAATGTCCTGAGGCCCGTCCGCGGGGCGTTGACCAGGACGGCCATATTGCCGGGCGCGTGCTGGTTCTTCCACATCTTGGTGTGCGCGAGGGGAATCTTGTCCCAGGGGAAGACTTCCGACATGCAAGGGTCGATGCGGCGGTCGATGACGAACTTGTTGGCCGCCGCCGCCTGCTTGAGATTGGCGAAATGCGAGCCCTGGATGCGCTTCTGGCGCATCCACACGAAGCGGGCGTCGAACGTGAGGTTGAAGCCGGTCGTGCCGGCGCAGAACACCACCATGCCGCCGCGCTTGACGACGAAACAGGAGACCGGAAACGTCTGCTCGCCCGGATGCTCGAACACCGTGTCGACGTCCCGCTTTTCCGTGATGTCCCAGATCGCCTTGCCGAATTTGCGCGCGCCCGCCATGAACGCGGCGTATTCGGGCGAATTGACCTTGGGCAACTGGCCCCAGCAGGAAAACTCCTTGCGGTTGATGGCGCCCTTGGCGCCGAGCGACATGACGTAGTCGCGTTTCGATTCGTCGGAAATGACGCCGATCGCGTTGGCGCCCGCCGCCGCGCAGAGCTGCACCCCGAAGACGCCGAGCCCTCCCGAGGCGCCCCAGACCAGAACATTGTCGCCGGGCTTCAGGCGATGCGGCTCGTGACCGAACAGCATGCGGTAGGCGGTCGCCAGCGTCAGCGTATAGGAGGCGCTCTCCTCCCAGGTCAGGTGCTTGGGCCGCGCCATCAACTGGCGATCCTGCACGCGGCAGAACTGCGCGAACGAGCCGTCGGGGGTCTCGTAGCCCCAAATGCGCTGCGAGGCGGAGAACATCGGGTCGCCGCCGTTGCATTCCTCGTCGTCGCCGTCGTCCTGGTTGCAGTGAACGACGACCTCGTCGCCGACCTTCCAGCGCCTCACCTTCGATCCGACCGCCCAGACGATCCCCGCCGCGTCCGATCCGGCGATATGGAAAGGATGCTTGTGCACGTCGAGCACGGAGACCGGTTCGCCGAGCGCGGCCCATACGCCGTTGTAGTTGACGCCGGCGGCCATCACGAGCACCAGCACGTCGTGGCTGTCGAGCGGCCAGGTCGGCACGACCTCGACTTGCATCGACTGCTCCGGCGGTCCGTGCCGTTCCTTGCGCACGACCCAGGCGTACATCGAGGCCGGCACGTGGCCGAGCGGAGGAATCTCGCCGATTTCGTAAAGGTCCTTCTTCGGCGCCGATGCGGCGCCCACGAGCTCCGGCGCCGCGCCGCCCCGAGGGCGAGTGTTCATGACGTTCCTCACGTTGCGCGGTCCCCCGCTCAAAGACCGGAAATCGCCTAGCGACCGCGAGCGCCGATTTCCAACGGCTTATTGCACCGCAGCATGCAAACATGGCGCGGCGCAGGATGAAAATCAATCCCACTTTCGAAACATTCGAAGGAGGCGAAGTCGCCCGACCGCGTTCACCGCCCGCAAAGGAATTTCAGGATATGACCAAGCGCGGAGCGCACGGTCGCGCTTTCAGACCCGCTGGGGAATTCGTCGCGCAAGAGCCTGAAGCTTGGAGACGTCGAAATGGCCGCCATGAAGCCCTTTTTTATGATGATCGACTCGCTCGAGGGATTCGAGATGGTCTGCTTTTGGCTGGCGGTGTTCGTCGGGTTCGTCCTGATCGGATTCCTGCTCGACTTCCTCATGGGCAGGCAGGGATTCGGCCCCTACGTCAATTCCGTGCTGGCGCTGGTCGGCGCGTGGGTCGGGCTCTACGCACGGTACAATTACTTTCTCCCCTACGTCCGCTACGAGCCCTACTTGAGCTTCACGCTGCTGTTCGCGGCGCCGGTGTCGCTGATCCTGATCTTGAGCTTCATGAGAACGCGGGTGTTCTAACCGAGCGCGCCGCGATCGACGGCCGGCCGGTTCGAACCGCGCCATGGGCGCGACGGCGAGGGGACGGCGCCGAGCCGGGCGGCGGCGGGACCGACGGCGATCACTTCGCCTTCTCGCGGCGCCGAACCGGCCGGCGCCGCGACCCCAGAATTGGGAAGCGCAATTTTTCCCTTCACGAGGCGGGCGGAGAAAAATCAGCGCTCGCTGGGACGAGTGCTAACAGACTGAAATCGCGTCGTAATCTGTTATTTTTCGCTTGCGGGCGGGCGTCGAAGTCGCCATCATCGCGGTGTTTCGACGCTTGGGAGGCGCGCCATGGCCTCATCGGATTTTCGCCGCCAGATCGAAGGCTTCGGGCTGACCACCGCCAACATTTTCTATCGCATGCCCGACTATCCCGGCGTGCTGCAGAGCTACGTCTGGCAGCGGCACGATCTGCATCCGCATTTTCCCGAACTGCGAAAATTCCTGGATTTCTGGACGCGCGAACTCGACGGCGCGCTGCACTCCGTCGTCGTCGCCCACGCAGGCCTGATCCGGCCGGCGGAATTCAAAGCGGTCGACGGCGAGTTCCGCCTGAACTGAGCGCGGGCCGAGCGCCTCAGGGCAGGTCGAAAACGAGGATTTCGGCGCCCGGCTCTCGCGACGCGATGATGAGGGCGCTTGCACCCTCGATCGCGGCGCCGTCCCCCGCGCGGACCGGGACGCCGTCGATTTCGGCGCTTCCGCGCACGATCTGAACCCAAGCCCTTCGGCCCGCCTTCAGCGCATGGACTACGGATTGCGCGTCGTTCAGGAGCGTCGCGAAGACGTCCGCGTCCTGATGAACGAGGAGGGATCCGTCTCGTCCGTCGTGCGAAGCCACGAGGCGCAGGCGCCCCCGCTTTTCCGCCTCGGGAAACGTTTTCTGGTCGTATCGCGGCTGAAGGCCTTGGCGCTCGGGGAGCAGCCAGATTTGCAGGAAATGGACGGGATCGACTTTCGAGGCGTTGAATTCGCTGTGCCGAATGCCGGTTCCGGCCGTCATCACCTGCACGTCGCCGGGCCGGATCACCGATCCCGCGCCGAGACTGTCCTTGTGCGCGAGGGCGCCCTCGATCACGTAGGAAAGAATCTCCATGTCGCGATGCCCGTGCGCGGCGAACCCCGCGCCGGGCTGGACTCGATCCTCGTTGACGACGCGCAGCGGTCCGAAGCCCATGTGCTTGGAGTCGTGATAGTTGGCGAAGGAAAACGTATGGCGGCTATCGAGCCACCCGTGGTTCTCGTGCCCGCGCGATTGAGCCGGGCGGACCGTAATGGTCATGGGAGCCTCTCCTGGAGCCGGGGGGGGGGGCCGC
>JBEKLU010000037.1:0-39109 GCA_050010035.1 Roseiarcus sp. | reverse complement strand
CCGCCGCCGGCGCCGCCAGCCGCGCGAGGTCTTCGCGCCGACGCCGGCTCTTGCCCTTCAGCTTCTCCTTGAAAGACCGCTCGATCGCGAGCGGATTGGGATCGATTCTGGTCATTTGCGCTGTCTCCTGTCGCGATTAGACGAAGCCGACGGAACGTCGCGCTGGCGTGCTACTCGTCATCGACGTCGTCGTTGCAGCCGTAGCCGCCAACGAAGCGTCTAGGTCTGCGTGGCGCGACCGGCTGATTGCGCTGCGCTTGCGCCAAGGCGGCTTTTTGAGCAGGCGCCCATAAGCCATATTGCTCCGCGAAGAAGCGCGCCTTGTGAATGAGGTATTTCAGATTCGCGCCCACGACCGACACGGCGTCGACCTGGTCGTCGTGCTTGCCGTCCGGAAATGCGGCGAGCTCGGCCAGAAGAATTTCCAGCCCTGGCATCGAATTGGGAATCAGGATCAGCCCATCGTAGAGGTGTTGCATCGTGGGATGGAATTGGCGAACCTTCAGATCGGCGGTCCTGGCTTTGTTCAGGTTTCCACTGGGCAAAATATGCTTAAGGGGGCCACCGGGACGTCCGCGGTCAGTCAGATCTTGGAAGACGTTAAGGCCGATGCCGTTGCCGTCCATGACGATCAAGGCGGGCTTGTCCAGCTTATCCTGCTCGACAATCATTGCGCGCACATCCGGCAATTCGACGCGCATCCGGATGACGGCGAGAAGATACAGAATATCCCGGTCGTTGCGGTCCTTCGCCAGGCCGAACTTCGCGCAAACAGTCCAGTCGCCGCCGCCCTTCGTCGCGGCGAGGTCCCAGGAATGAATGATCAGTTCGAAGGGCGGCGCGTCCCGGTAGCGCGCGAGGCGGTCAATCGTGCAGATACCGGAGCCGCCAAACTGAGGATTCTGCTGATATTGGGCCTCGAAAATGTGCGGCGGCAGCCCCTTCCTGAAATTTTCGGCGGTCTCGCGAGACATCCAGTTCGGATTGAGAATATCGCCGGGCGCGCGCAGCAGCAAATTATGTCGGCGATCAGAAGTGCAATAGTGCTGCTTCGCCACGGCGATCAAGGGAAGCGGAATGTGAGACCAGCCGCCTTCTTCGACGAACGTGGCGGTCAAGTCGTCCGGCGCGAGGCGATGCATTACCAAAATAATCACGCCCTTGCTCTGGTCCAGGAGGCGCTGGGCGACGTTGCCATAATACCAATCGCGCAGCTTCTGCTTGGCCGGCTCTGAGGCTACTTCATCCGGCTGCATCGGGTCGTCGATGATGATGAGATCGGCCCGAAACCCAGCAATGTCGCTTCCGACGGCCGTCGCGTAGCGCTGTCCTCCCTTTGTGGTCGTGATCGAATCTTCGGCCTTCTTGTCGAGCACCGTGCCGGGAAAGATCGCCTTATAGATCGCCGACTGCATGACCTGGCGCGCCTTGCGCGACAGATCGTGGGTCAAATCATCGCCGTAGCTGATGCAGATGATCTTCTCGCTCGGATTTACCCCCAATCGCCACGCGGTGTAGAGGATCGAGACCAGCAACGATTTCATGTGGCCGGGCGGCAGATTGAAGATGACCCGTTTGGCGCCGCCGGAAGTCGTGCGCATCAAAACATAGGCGATGAGGTCCACGTAGTCGGCTGGCGTCATGTTGTTGCCGCCATGCAGCACCGGAAAAAGCAGCACGGCGAAGACGAAGAAATCGATCCGAGCCAGGGCGACGAGGTCGCCCTGGCTCAGGGCTCTGTCCGGCTCATTGGGCGCGGCAAGAGCCAGATCCACCTACGCCTCCTCGGTGAGGCGGCTGAGGCGCTTCGCAATGAGCTTCAGGTTCTCCTTGTCGGGAATCGCGAAATCGATGGCCTGAGCCGAAATCGCGTTCTGAGCGTTCGTTTCCTCGTCATCAATCTTCATCACCGTCATGCTCGCCTTGAGATTGTTTTTAATCATCGAGGCGTCGACGATTTGAGTGGCGATGATATCTCTCTTCGTCATCCTGACGGGCTTGCCGCCCTTCATGACCGTGACGGTCTTGCGAAGCTCTTCTCTGACTCTCGTACGCAAATTGGAGCTGCCCTTCGGGCGCCCCTTCGGGTTGCCCGACTGGTCAGGCTTGAACTGGCTGTGCTTGGGCGGGTGCTTGTCGCCTACCGCGTAGGGCGCCGCCGCCCCGGCCGCTAGCTGCGACACATCTTCATCATCGAAATTAGACATTGCTCTACCCCTTGCGCTTGTGCTCTTTCGACCGACACTGTTGGTCGAAGACCTGCGCCTAGACGACCCTGTCCCGCAAACAGCCCTCCTCCTCGGTCGGGGTCGCTCGCGCGACGTAACCCAGGGCGCGACGAAGACAAGCGTCATCATCGCGAGAGCAGCTGTTGGATAGGGTCTAAGGGGCCGTCAAGAAGCGGGGGCGCTGCCAGCCCGCCACACGGCGCCGGACAATGTCCGGCCCCAAATAGACACCCTCCCTTTGCAAGATTTGCCAGAACTAGCAAGGGAAAAATCATGAAAAATCGTGAAGTTTTCGTAACCTACACGCGACCGGGCAGGGCGGTGATGTCGCAAACGCCTGGCTCGTTCTTGCGTCAACGCGCGCCGGCGGATAGCCATTGCGTCCGTCTCTTGGTCCATTTCCGCACCGAAACGCTCTAGCCGCGCGCCTCAGTCGCAGCACCAGAATGTCGAACGTCCGTCGTTGCGTTAATTCGAGAGTCGTGCTTGCTCCGCCGGCTGCTCGCCGTGCGGACTATCCTTCAGCCCGGCGATGAGCGTGTCGGCTCCCTTCTTGACCTCGAGACGTGGCGCGATGGGACTGGGCGTCGACTACACCGGCCCATGTCAGACTGAATAGAGCGCTGATCCATTTAATAGAACAATCGGCTATTGTGAGCGTGATCGAACGTCGCTACGAGCCACCCTTCGCGAGCTCGGCGATCAGGGCATCGACCGTCTCGTCGGCGACCGTGTCCAGGTAGCCCGCCGCGCCGCGCTTGATCAAATCCGCGGCAAGTTTCTCGCCGGCGAACTTGAGCGTCGGAAATTCGGCACCGGACAAGACCGAGGTCTGCCCAAGGACTTTCGCCTTGACGGCCTCCGGCTCGCTGGCCAGCCAACTCGCTGTCCCCATGATGACCAAGCCGGCCAGACGATTGAGAAAGAGCTGGAGCGCCGAGCCCACGTCCTGCGTCTTGGCGATCGCCGCGAGCGTCGCGCATATCCGCTCGGCGAAGACCGGGCTCAACAGAGGGTCATCGCTCAAGTGGGCGATGACGAGGCGGCCGAGCTGAGGCTGCTGCCGGAACGCCGCCAGCGTGGTGCGAAAGAAGTCCCGCAAATAATCCTTGGGATCCTGCTGCGGCTTGTAGGGAGGGGTCAGCTCCGCCAGTGCGGAGCGTGTGATTTCGTCGAGCAGATCACCCATTCCACCCTTAAAATGCGAGCGGATGGTTGCCGGAACGACATCGAGGGCTTTGGCGACCGCGCGTATGCTGAAGTTGTCGGCTCCGCCCGCCAGCCGAACTTTGCTGGCGGCCTCCACAATCTTGGCGCGGGTCATGCCGGCGCGCATGCCGGCCTTTCGCTTTTTCTTCTTCAAGACTAGCATCAATACGTCGCCGCCCCTTCACGAACGACCCGCCATAAGACTACGACGACGAATTGTCAATTGAGCTAATATAATTGCTTAACGTACTATTCACGCCGCTCGGTCGGCGAATGCCCAAGAGCGGCGTCCACGAGCCAGATCAAAGGTCGGTTTCCAGCCTTGAGCGCTCCCAGATCGTTAACCGCCGCTCTCTGTTTCAACCTAATCCGTCCCAATGCCCAGTGCCAGGGACCTGCGCCGGAAAGCCGAGTCCGGGAAGCCATTTCTGGCGCGCACGGCTCCCTGATCCTCGATTGCCACTCCCTGTTTCGACCTGATAGGCTCCCTGTTCGTTCGAATCGGGAGCTGCGCTGGAAACTGCACGATTTCCTGGAGTCTCAAGGGGCAATTGCGGGCAAAAAGAGCCCCAAGCTGGAGATTCTCCCTGTTATTCTCCCTGTAAGCAGGGAGCCGAACCGCCCAGACCGGTTCGACCCGCACTGCGTCGTCAGCCAATCTCGCAATTATCCGCAAACTCAATGACTTATAGTTTTCGAGACGCAGCAGATCGTAACACCGATCGGTAGCAAGAATTTAGTCGCGTCGAGAGGCCGGCTTCTAAGTTGCCGTGCGCGTGAGCCGCTCGATGGCTTCGACGAGTGTGTTTTTTCACCGAAGGGGGACCCCATCCGCAGGATCACCTCAATAGTTGATTTGACGTGACAATATTTGCATTGTGGGGTGATAAGATTTGCATCGTGCGGGACCCCGCCGTCATGCGGGATTTTCATTTGTCGTCAGATAGTTGCGGCCACTGCGAGTAAGAGGGGCAAAAGTCCGGGCGGGTTTGTAGACGCGGGCGTCGACCGCGTTGGTTCCGCTTGGACGAGGCGTGCGAAAAGAGGCGCTTGCGCGCCGGCCGCGCTCGGCGCGCGCGGCTACAGAAAGGCGCCGCCCGGACTTTTGCCCCTGTTACCACGGCGACGGGGGTGCTTCTTCGGTGCGGAATCACACGACGCGGCGGATGCTGATATTCCACGTGGCGTGGATGGCTTCGATCGCGCTCGGCCCCGCTCAAGAAAAAGCCCCGCGCCGGCGGGGCTTTCAGGCTCGCCGTGCTGAAAGAGGCAACGCGCCGCACGCCGACGAAACGCAGCCGGAAACGCGGCTTATCGGCAGATGTCGACCCACCGGCGGCCGAGATAGCGACCCGCTCGGTCGTAGACCGGACGATAGGCGGTGCACCCGTTTGGGCCGGGGCCGTAACCAGCGCCGTAATATGGGCCGCCGTAATTGGGGTCGTAGCCGTAGCCGTAATATGGGCCGGGGCCGTAATAGCCGCCGTAGTAATAAGGGCCGGCGGCGAGGCCGAGTATGCCCAGGCCGATCGCCGGGCCCCACCAACCGCCGTCCCCACGGCCGCCGTACCCCCGGCCGCCGTAGTAACCGCTGTGGCGCCAAACGCCGGCTGCGTCCGCGGGCGTCGTCGTCGCAGCGGCGACGCCGAGGCCGAGGAAGAGCGCCGTCAACGCAGCGGCGGTCGACCTGTTCAAGAATGCGCGCATGAGACACCTCCAATTTCCAGACTTCGCGTTACGGCGTTTCCGTAACGGCTCACTACCCCCCCGACGATCCGCCTCGCTTCGGCGCTCGCTCGTCCGGTCGCGGATCGCGGACCGCCAGCGCCGCGATGCGGCGAGGAAGCCGGGCGAACCGAGCGGGCGACGATGGTCTCGCCTCCGCGAGGCGTGGCGATCAGCGCCGGCTCGGCCCTGCTGGGGCGCACAGGGACGCACACTCGTTGCCGCATATCAATGCGGCCAATCCATTCATGGCGCCGCCAACGCTGCACTGCTCATGTTCCAATGATGCAATGCTCATGTTCCCGTAAGACCCAGGGCTCAACACTCGATCTCGCTGCGATAGGGCAGCGCCGAACCACCCTCAATTGAGCGCCGCGTCGAGAGCCGCGAGCGCAATGAGCGCCCGGGAGTTCGGGCAGTAGGCTCCCCACGCCATGTCGTGGGGATCGCGCTTCAAGTCCGCCCTGCAGGTCTCCCGAACGCGACAGCTCATGCAACGTCGTCTGATCTTGTCGAACGCTTCGGCGTAGTCGCGCTCGATCGCGCCGCTGTGGAGACCGACGATCGTCATCCGGCACTGCAGAAGCTCATCGCCTTCGTCACGCGTCGTGGGCGACTCCGTCGAACGATCTTGGTGGATTTGCATGACGGCCTCCGACGTTTCTCGAAGCAATCAGGCTCGGAAAATTCGCATTTCGCAATGACGCGGATCAATCGCTGGGCACCGTCGGCGAGGGCGGCGCCCGGCCTCGCGACGCGACTCTGTCGACGCTGTCGCGCGCGTGATCGCCGCGATGGCCGCAGGCCGCTTGCAGCGCATGAGTTTCGTGCTAGCGAATTCGGCGAGCCCGATGTCTCGAGCCGCCGCAAAGGCTCGCGCTAAGGCCGGATCGGCGGCGCCGGCGAGGCGAAGTCCGATACGGTCCTGGCCGCTTCGTCGGCGATCCAGCGTTTGAACGCCAACAGCGTCTTGCTGGCCGGCTTTCCCGCCGCGGTCGCCAGATAATAGCCGAGGCCGCCGCGCGAGCGCGCCGATCCGCCCTCGAACCGATCGCGCAGCGAAGCTCGCCGATAGGCGCCCGCCCCGTGACGCCCCATCGACACGTCGAGCCGCGCCAATGCCGGACGCCGATCCCGCGACGAGCCGACAGACCGATCTGGACGGACAACGCCGGCCACCAGGACCGATGACACGTCATGGCCAAGCATGTCCTCATAGGCGCCGAGATCGAGCACGAAAATTCCCTTCCCTACGAGGGGGCTATGGCGTTCACACATCTCTCGTCGGCCGGCAGCGAGCAACCCGCGCAGAGGGCGCGACGTTGACGCCGAGCACGGATCAGGCACGGCGGACCTCGAAGATGTCGAACTTGGATGCGTGAATCCGATAGACAAGGGAGAGGGAGTCCTCGGCGCCGATGCTTTCGGAAGACCTCAGTCGGACGGCTACGGCGCAAGGCCGGCATGATGCGGATAGGCGCCTCATCTCAGCGCCTGCGCAGCCCGTCCCGGCCATGACGAGACATTGCGTTCCGCCGCCGGCGCAACACCCCGCCGAAACGAAAAGCGCGCCCTCGGGCGCGCTTTCGTCGACGCCAAAGGCGCCCGCCCTCACATGGCCTTGTGCGAGCCGTCGCAGAACGGGGCGTTCTTGGAGAGCTTGCAACCGCAGAGATAGGCGGGGCCGTCCTTCTCGGCGGTGAACGGCTTGGGCGAGAATTCCGAACCCTTGTGGGCGCCGTCGCAGAACGGCTGTTTCGCGGACTTGCCGCAGGCGCACCAATAGTAGCTTTTTCCCGCTTCGACTTGCACCGCGTACGGCGCTTTTTGAGCGACATGTGGCTCCGACATCGTTCTCTCCTGGGTTGGTGAGGCCGGACCCGCGCCGTGGCTCGTCCGGACGGCGGCCGCCAACCGGTCGCCCGCCCCCGACGGATGTAGGCTCATGCCAATTCGGATGACTACTGAGTAAATTTGCAATACATCGATTCCAATTCGGCAAGTATCGGTCCGAAGCGACGACGCGGAGCGGCCCCATGGAGCGACTGGATTGCGATCGGATGTTTGTCGCGGTTTTGGAAAAGCGCAGCTTCGCCAAGGCGGCCCTGCAACAGGGAACGAGCTCGGGCCAGGCGTCCAAGCTCGTTTCCAAGCTCGAAGCGGACCTCGGCGTGCAATTGCTGAAGCGCACGACGCGCGCCTTGTCGCCGACCGAAGTCGGGCAAGCCTATTACGAGCGCGTCAAGCCGCTGCTGGAAGACTTCGCGGCGCTCGACGCCTCGGTTCGCAACGCGTCCGGCGCGGCGGTCGGGCGGCTGAGAATTTCGGCGCCGATCACTTTCGGCGCAGCGCAACTCGCGCCCCTTCTCATCGACTTCGCCGCCGCCTTCCCGGACATCCAGCTCGAGGTCAACTTTTCCGATCGGATCGTCAATCTGGTCGACGAAGGCTTCGACCTCGCCGTGCGCCTGGGAACGCCGAGCGACAGCAGCCTGATCGTGCGAAAGCTGTGCGACATGCGCATCGTCGTGGCCGCCGCGCCGGCCTATGTCGACGCGCTGGGAGAGCCCGAGCGCCCCGAGGCGCTCGGCGCAAGAGACTGCATCATCGACACCAATTTCCGCGAACCCCTGCTCTGGCGTTTCCGCTCCGTCGACGGCGCGTCGTCGATCACGGTCGCGGTCGCCGGACGATTGCGCTTCTCCAACGCCGAAGCGTGCGTCGCGGCGGCCGAGGCGGGCCTCGGGGTCGCGCGGGTGCCCAGTTTCATCGCCGGATCGCGACTGCGCGCGGGCCTGCTCGAGCCGCTGCTGCGCGCCTACGAGGAGCGGCCGAACGGCGTTTACGCGCTTTACCCGGCCGGCCGACACCTCGCCATCAAGGTGCGCGTGCTCGTGGATTTTCTCGTCGAGCGCTTTCGCGGCGAACCCAAATGGGATCAAGGCTGGTGAGCGCCGCGCGGCCGCGTTGGCGACGTCGGCCTGCTCCGTGGGCGGACAAGGCCGGTCATGGGCCGGGATATCGAAAGCAAATGCAGCGCCGATACGACGCGACGCCGGTCTTCTCGTCCTTCTTGGAATCGAACAACGAGGCGCGCCCTTTGCGCTCGCGCGCCGCCTCGACCGACGCCGCCGCGCCCGGCGCGCGAGGCTAAGCGCGCCCGAAGCGCGGGCTGAGCGAGGCGGGTTCGAGCGACTGCGCGACTTTGACGGCGAGACTCGGCTCGGACGTCGAGGGCCTCGTCGCCTCGGGCTCGCCGTCGCCGAAATCTCCTGTCTCGACGCGCCAGTCGGCGCCGAGCATTTGCTGCGCGAAAGCGCTCGCCTCGTCCCAGGTCGCGAACAGGCGCAGTCTCCAGCCGGAACGCGTTACGGAGCCGCAAGGCGAAAACTTGGCGAATCTCACGAAGTGCCGCATCGTGACCACCAGACCGAAGGCGCCAGCGTAACGCAATGCGAAGACAGGTCTATTCCGGACGGTGATCTAAGCTGTGGACAACCCGCATTAGTTGTGGAAAACCCGCGTGCGCGCAACCGATGCGGTGGCGGCGGCCAGGCCTCTCGGGCCGCTCGATGCGGCGTCGGACGCCCGCGTCGGCCTCGGGAGTTGCGGCGCGGCGACGGCACGGCGGCCATTCCCGTTCGCCGCCGTCGATGCTAGACCTGCGGCCGCGGCGTCCCTTGCGCTGCGAGGGACGCGCCCCGCCATCGGACACGCCACATGCGCATCGAATACGACGTCAAGCTCGACTTCAAGGACGTTCTCATCCGCCCCAAGCGCTCGACCCTCGGCTCCCGCAACGCGGTCGACATCCAGCGCGCGTTCCGCTTCCTGCACACCGGCGACCAATGGAAGGGATTTCCGCTCATCGCCGCCAACATGGACGTGACGGGCACGATCGCGATCGCGCGCGCGCTCGGCAAGCACGGCGCGCTGACCGCCCTGCACAAGCACTATCCCGAGGCCGAGCTCGCTGCGTTCTTCGGCAGCCCCGACGGCGCGCACGCGTTCTATTCGATCGGCACGACGGCCGGCGATCTCGAAAAGCTCGCGGCGGTGCGCAAGAAGGCGCCGGTGCGCTTTCTGTGCATCGACGTCGCCAACGGCTATGCGGAGAAGTTTCTCGACACGGTCAAACGCGTGCGCGACGAAAACCCCAAGTCGGTCATCATGGCCGGCAACGTCGTCACCGGCGACATGACCGAGGCGCTGGTTCTGGCCGGCGCCGACATCGTCAAGATCGGCATCGGCCCCGGCTCGGTGTGCACGACGCGCAAAGTGACGGGCGTCGGCTATCCCCAGCTCTCGGCGATCATCGAATGCGCCGACGCCGCCCACGGCCTCAAGGGCCAGGTCTGCGCCGACGGCGGTTGCACCGCGCCGGGCGACGTCGCCAAGGCCTACGGGGCCGGCGCCGATTTCGTCATGCTGGGCGGCATGCTCGCCGGTCACGACGAATGCGACGGCGAAATCCGCTACGAGCAGCGCGAGGGCAAGAAGGTTCCCGTCGGCATGACGTTCTACGGCATGTCGTCGGAGGCGGCGATGAAGAAATATTCCGGCGGCGTCGCCCATTACCGCGCCGCGGAGGGCAAGAGCGTCGAGACGCCCTATCGCGGCCCGGTCGACAACACTATGGGCGAGATCATGGGCGGGGTGCGCTCGATGATGACCTACATCGGCGCCACCCAGCTCAAGGAGGTGCCCAAGCGCACCACCTTCGTGCGCGTCACCGCGCAGACGAACGACGTGTTCGGGGGGTGACGGGCCGCCATCATCGCGGCATCTCCGACGCCATCCGCGCCAGCGCCCTGACGCGGCGCGCGCCATCGCTCAATTGCCGAGCGGTCTGAAGCGCGCCGGCGTAATCGGCCGCTTTGGTCCGCGCGGCGACGACCGCCTCGAAGAGTTCGGCGCGGCCGAAGGCCTCCGGCGCGCTCGGCGCGAGGGCGAGGGCTTCGGACGTCCTGCCGGCCAGCGCGAGATCGATGCCCAGCATGACCAGCGCGCCCTTGCGCGCGGCGTCGTCCTTGATGGATTGCGCCTGCGCCAACGCCGCCGAGAAATTGGCGTCCGCCGCCTCTTTCATGCCGGCGCGCGCTTGGAAAACGGCGACATGGGCCAAACTTTCGGCGCGCTCGCCAGCGGCGGCGCTCGCCAGCGCGGCTTGGCGCGCGCGGTCGAACGTCGCCGCCGCGTCTTTGACCGACCCCGCTTCCACCTGCGCGTTGGCGACGGCGATGAACGCCCAGGCGCGGGCGCCTGCCGCGCCGATCGATTGCGCGACGCCGCCGGCTTCCTCGATCTTGCCGGACTTGGCGAGCGTCGTCGCGACGCTGTTGAGGACGTCGCCGCGCGCGCCTTCGTCCGCGAGCGAAGGCGCGATGTTGCGCGCGCCTTCGAGATCGCCGATG
Organism: Roseiarcus sp.; assembly: GCA_050010035.1. Lineage (GTDB taxonomy): Bacteria > Pseudomonadota > Alphaproteobacteria > Rhizobiales > Beijerinckiaceae > Roseiarcus. Next base: position 28,533 of record JBEKLU010000037.1, on the reverse strand, counting down.
TCCGCCAGCACGCTGGCGATCGCCGCCATTAAGTCCGCGCGCTCGGCCTCGCTCTCGATCGCCTGCGCCTCGCGCAGCGCCGCCGCGAGCGTCGGGCCCGTTTCGCGCGCCGGCCCCGAGCGCGCCTGCGCTTCCGCGATCTGCGTCAGCGCGCGAACTCGCGTCCCCCCGGCCTTTTCGCTCGAAGCCGTCGCGACCGCCGCGGCGAAGGCGTCGGCCGCCTCTTTGGCGCGGCCCGCCTTCGCCTCCGCCTCCGCGGTGGCGTTCAGCGCGAGGGCGCGGGGCATCCCGGCGGCGACCGATTCGGCGGTTCGCAGCGCCGCGACGAAATCGCCGAACTCCGCCTGCGCCCGCGCGACGCCGACCAGCGCAAAGGCGCGCGCTACCGAGTCGTCGACCGATTGCGCCGTCGCCAGCGCCGCGGCGATCGAGGCGGCCGATTCGACGGCGAGCCCGGCCTTGCCTTGGGCGCTCGCAAGCTCCGCCAGCGCGCCGGCGCGCGGCGCGGCGCCGCCGATGGCGGCCGCGGTCCGCACGGCTTCGTCGACGACGCACGCGCGCGTCGGCGCCGCGAGGCACGCGTCTGGCGCGGCGGCGAGTTTCCACGCCGCCACGAGGGCCGCGCTCACCACGACGACGACAAGAATGAGTCGAGCAATTCCGTTCATAGGTCCCCCAATCTTTCAACGATGCGTCCCGCCCGCACGCGCCTCCCAGCAGCCCTCTCGCAGGCTCGCCCTGGCCTCGCTTCCCTCGCGACGCCTCCACCCCTCACGGTTTGGCCGCATCTCGGGCCGCGAGGCTCGCCTGCGCGCGGCGACGCGAGCGCGGCATCGCCTCGGCCAGTTCCCTGAGCAACGCCACACGGAACGATCGATTCGAAATCTGCTCGAGCATAGCCAAAGCGCCCGAAAAATCGCCGACGCGGGTCCGCGCCTCGCTCGCCGCCATCCGCGCCGACCTCGACCTCGGGCGCGAGCGCGGCCCGCGGCGCGGCGAGGTCTCGTGTCATCGGCGAATCTCCCCTCGCGTCCGGCTTACGGGAGGGTGGAAGGCTTTTTCCTGGACGGCGCGCGGAAATTGGCACATCTTTTTTGTCCACGCGCCCATTGCCCTCGGCCACAGCGCGCCGGCCTTCGCGCCCAGGACCCGGCCGTGCTGAAGACGCCCGCGAAGGGCGGTGGCGCCGGGGGAATGCGATGCCGGCTTTGACCGACGCCTTGCTGCTGAAGCCGGCGCGCCTGCGGATCGTGACCCTCGTCGGAATGGCGCTCGTCTACGCGCTCGCGACGCAAGTGCCGCTGCCCGGCCTCGTTCCGGACTTCCTCGCCAACGGATGGTCGGCGCCGTGGATGACGCGGCTCTCCGTCGCAGCGCTCGGCGTCACGCCGTTCGTCAGCGCCATCCTGCTGTTCGAGATCGCGCGGCTCGCCGCGCCGCCGCTGGCGCGTTGGGCGGCCTCGCCCGCCAACGCCGGCCGCTGCGAAACCATCGTCTGGGCGCTGGCGCTCGTCGTGGCCGCGCTTCAGGGATTCGCCATCGCGCGCGGGATCGAAGCCGCCCCGGGCCCGGTCGTCGAGCCGGGCGCCGCCTTCCGACTCGTGTGCATCGCGACGACGCTCGGCGCGACGGCGATCTTCGGCGCGCTGGCGCGCTTCATACGCCGCGCCGGCGCGGGCGACGGGTTCCTGATCCTGTTCGCTGTCCCGATGCTGTCAGCGATGGTCCATCTGGCCGAAACGGCCTGGCGAGGGCCACGGCCGGCGATCGACGTCGCCGTGATCGTCATCGCGACGGCGCTGCTGGTCGCCGGCGCGCTGGCCTCGCCGCGCGCGCGCCCCGGCGCGCTCGGCTTCGGCGGCGGCGCGCTCGATCCGCTGCCGCCGCTGATCGGCCTGACGTTCGCCGGATTTTCGTCGGCGGCGTCGCTCGCCTGGGGCGCCTCTGCGCTCGAAGGGGCGGCCGGAACGATCGCCATGGCGGCGGTCGGCGCGGCGGCGATCGCGCTCGCCGCCGCGATGCGCGCGAACCTGCCCGGCGCCCCGGAGCGGGGCCGAGTTCCCTGGCCGGCGACGTTGGCGACGATAGCCGTCGCGGCCGGCCTGCCGCTCCTCCAGCTCGCGGCCCCGTCGCTGGTCTTGCCGACCGGCTATTCCGTGGTTTTCGTCGTCGCCGCGGCGTTGAGCGTCCTCGAGGCGCTTCGCCCCGCCGAGAGGCGGCTCGGCCCCGCCGTCCCGCCAAGCGTCTGACGCCAGGCTTTTTTCTTGCGGTCGCCTCGTGCTAGAAGGCGCCATGTCCTTGGCCGTCGCCTTTTCCGCGCCGGCGCCGCGCTCCCTCGCCGGGGCGACGCGCGCCGAACTGACGCGCGCGCTCGCCGAAATCGGCGTGCCCGAGCGCGAATTGCGCATGCGCGCCGCGCAGCTCTGGCATTGGATCTACCATCGCGGCGCGCGCGACTTCTCGGCGATGCGCAATATCGCGCGGCCCCTGCTGGAAAGGCTCGCCGAGCGCCATACCCTGGCGCGGCCCGACGTCGTCGCCGAGCAGGTATCCGCCGACGGCACGCGCAAGTGGCTCATCAAAATGGCTTCGACCGGCCCGCGCGACAAAGGCGCCGAGATCGAGTGCGTCTACATCCCGGAGTCCGATCGCGGCACGCTGTGCGTCTCCAGCCAGGTCGGCTGCACGCTCAATTGCACTTTTTGCCACACCGGCACGCAGGCGCTGGCGCGCAATCTCACCGCGGCCGAAATCGTCGCGCAGGTTCTCGTCGCGCGCGACCGGCTCGGCGATTTTCCCGGCGGCGTCGCGCCGATCGACGGGCTCGTCCCTTCGGGCGAAGGCGTGCGCGCGGTCTCCAACATCGTCTTCATGGGCATGGGCGAGCCGCTCTACAACTTCGAGAACGTTCGCGAGGCGATCGGCGTCTTGACCGACGGCGACGGGCTGTCGCTGTCCAAGCGCCGCATCACCGTCTCGACCTCCGGCGTCGTCCCGCAGATGGACGCGCTGGGGCGCGAATGCGGCACGATGCTCGCCGTCTCGCTGCACGCGACCAACGACGCGCTTCGCGACAAACTCGTGCCGCTCAACCGGAAATACCCGATCGCGGAGCTGATGAAAGCCTGCCGCAATTATCCCGGGGCCTCCAACGCGCGGCGCATCACCTTCGAATACGTCATGCTCAAGGGCGTCAACGATTCGCCCGCCGAGGCGAAGGCGCTGGTGCGTCTGCTGCAGGGCCTGCCTGCCAAGATCAACCTCATTCCCTTCAACCCCTGGCCGGGCGCGCCTTACGAATGTTCGGATTGGCCGACCATCGAGCGCTTTTCCGACATCGTCTTCGCCGCGGGCTACGCCAGCCCGGTGCGCACGCCGCGCGGACGCGACATTCTGGCCGCCTGCGGCCAGTTGAAGAGCGAAACCGAAAAGCTGCGCGCCCGCGCGCGCCTGATGCTGGAGGAGAATCTGGCCGTTGGCTTGGATTGACGCAGCGCGAGGCGGGCTGCGCCGCCATCCCTCCGAAGGCGCCGAAGCGGCTTCGCGGGGCCCGGCGCCTCGCGCCTCGAAAATCGCCGCGATCAAGGACAGCCCATGACCGATGCGCCCGCAGACGGCGGCCACGACGCGCCGAAGTCGGATTTCGCAAGATTCGCCGCCGTTGTGCGCGACAGCCTCGCCGGCCTGGCGCGCGCGCCGCGCTTCGACCGCCGCAGTTGGTCGCTCGTGGCCGCCCTTCTCGTCCTCGCCTGGGCCGCGACCTCGATTTACAAGGTCCAACCCGACGAGCAAGGCGTCGTCCTGCGCTTCGGCAAATGGGTCGACACGACCGAGCCGGGGCTGCATTTCCATTGGCCCTACCCGATCGAGACGGCGCTGTTTCCCAAGGTGACGCAAATCAATCAGATTCAGCTCGGCAACCCCGCGGGGGCTACGCCCGGCGGCGCCGCGCCGGGACGCGATCGCCAGATGCTGACCGGCGACGAGAACATCGTCGAGGCGGATTGCGCGGTGTTCTGGAAGATCCGCGACGCCGGGCAGTTTCTGTTTCGCGTCGACGCGCCCGAGGCGGCGGTCAAGATCGCGGCGGAAGGCGCGCTGCGCGAGGTCATCAGCCGCACCCCGATCCAGGCCGCGATGTCCGACAAGCGCCAGCAGATCGCCGACGAGACGCGCGCCTTGCTGCAATCGCTGCTCGATTCCGAGCAGGCGGGGATTCAGGTCACGCAGGTGCAGTTGCAGCGCGTCGAGCCGCCGCTGGCGGTGATCGACGCGTTCAACGACGTGCAGCGCGCGCGCGCCGACCAGGAGCGCGAGCGCAACGAGGCGCAGGCCTACGCCAACGACATCCTGCCGCGCGCGCGCGGCGAAGCCGAGCATATTCGCCAGGACGCCGACGCCTACAAGGCGCAGGTCGTCGACCTCGCCCAGGGCGAGGCCAACGCCTTCCTCTCGCTCTACGCCAGCTATCGGACCGCCAGGGACGTCACCGCCTGGCGCCTCTACCTCGAAAGCGTCGACGACGTTCTGAAGAAAGCGACGAAAGTCATCGTCGACACCTCCGGCAAGGGCGTTGGGAGCGTCGTGCCGTACATGCCTCTCAGCGAATTCACGCGGCGGCCGTACACACCGCCCACGGCCCTTGCCCCTCAGGGAGGCGTCCGATGAGCTCGCGCGCCTGGCTCTTCGTCGCGGCGCTCATCGCGACTGCGGGGTTCACCCTCGCCTCCTCGATCTATGAAGTGGGCGAAGGCCAGCAGGCGCTGCTGGTGCGCCTGGGCGCGCCGATCGGCGTCGCCGCGAAGCCGGGCCTCAAGCTCAAGGCGCCTTTCATCGACGGCGTCTATGTCTACGACACGCGCCTGCTGCTGCTCGAGCCGCCGACCGAACAGGTGATCCTGGGCGATCAGAAGCGGCTCGAAGTGCAATCCTATGCGCGCTACCGCATCGTCGAACCCCAGCGCTTCTTCCAGGCGCTGCGAACGATCGACCAGGCTCGCACGCAACTCGCCCAGCTCGTCAGCTCCTCGGTGCGCCGCGAGCTCGGGCAGGTGCCGCTGCAGGCGCTGCTGACCAACCAGCGCGCCGAGATCGTCGACATCATCAGAAAAGAGGTGGCGGCCGAGGCGCGGCCGCTCGGCATCGAGATCGACGAGGTCCGCTTTCACCGCGCCGACCTGCCTTTCGAGACCAGCCAGGCGATCTACGACCGCATGAAGTCCGAGCGTCAGCGCGAAGCCAAGGAGCTGCGCGCACAAGGCTTCGAATGGGCGCAGCAGATCCAGGCGCGCGCCGACCGCGATCGCACCGTCATGCTCTCGGAAGCCCAGCGCGCCGCCACCATCGCCCGCGGCGAGGGCGACGCAGAGGCCAACGGCCTGCTCGCCGAAGCCTTCGGCAAGGACCCGAAATTCTATCAATTCTACCGCTCCCTGCAGACCTACCGTCGCGCCCTCGCCGATTCCGGTCCGACGCTGGTGCTTTCGCCCGACGCGGACTTCCTGCGCGTCCTCAAGGACGGTCCCGAGAGGGCCGCCGCAGGCGCGGCGACGCCCGCCCCCGCGGCGCAAAGCGCGCAATGAGGCTCGGCGCGAAGGCGCGCGCGCCGACGGTCCGCCGTCCGGAGACCTGAAGATGGAATTCGGCGACGGAGCCGCATGGCTCGTCATTCCCGTCCAGATCTTCTTCGTCGATCTGCTGCTCGGCGCGGACAACGCCCTGTTGATCGCGCTCGCCTGCCGCTCGCTCGGGGCCGAGGAAACGCGCAAGGCGATCCTGCTCGGAACCAGCGGCGCGATCCTGGCGCGGCTCGTCCTCACCGTCATGGCGAGTTCGCTGCTCGCCGTGCCGCTGGTCAAGCTCGCCGCCGCCTGGCTGCTGATCGTCATCGCGCTCAACGTGAGCGCGCAGCGCGGCCCGCACGACGGCCAAGACCGCCCCGACGCCGTCGCGGGCAACGATCTGTGGTCGGTCGCGACGGTCATCGTCGTCGCCGATGCGGCGATGAGCCTCGACAACGTCGTGGCGCTCGCGGCGATCGCGCGCGGCAATTTCTGGCTGCTCCTGGCGGGCGTCGCCTTTTCCATTCCCGTGCTCGCCTATGGCGGGCTGATCCTGACGACGCTGGTTCGCGGCGCGCCCGGCCTTATGGCGATCGGCGCCGCGCTGCTCGGCTGGATCGCGGGCGACATGGCGGTTTCCGACGCGCTCGTCGGCCATTGGGCGAACGCCGAGGCGCCCGGCCTCGTCGCGATCGCGCCGGCGCTCGGCGCGGCGTTCGTGTTGCTGTACGGCTGGTTGACCCCGAGCCGCCCCCCGCCGCGCTCGATCCCGCTCGCCAGGCCGGCGCGCGCCGCCAGGCCCGTCGTCCCCGCCTCGGCGCCGCCGCGCCCGCCCGCCCCCCAGCCGCCGCGCCCGAGCGAGCCTGCGCCCGCGCCGGACTCGCGCGAGGACCGCCTCGCCGTCATCGGGGTGCTGATCCTCGCGGTGATCGCCGGACTCGCGCTGATGATCGTCACCTATCTCGACAGCCTGTATTGACTCGCCGCGCATTCGCCCTTCGGCGGGGCTCGAGGATCGCAGGGTCCCGCCGCCGCGCGCGAGTCCGGCCGGCGGCGAGGCCGCTCACGCTCCCCAGGCCGGTTCGGCCGCCCGCATCGACGTTCCCGCGGCCTTCGAAGCGACGGGGTTCTCGAGCGCCGTCAGCGCCAGGATCTCGTCGAGCCGCTTGGGCTCGCTGAAGAGATACCCTTGAGCTTCGGCGCAACCGAGCTCCGTGACCGCCTGGAGCTGGGCGCGCGTCTCGATCCCTTCGGCGATCGTCTTCATGCCGAAACTCGACGCCAGCTCGATGATCGCGCGGACCGTGGCGCGCGTCTCGTCGCGGCGAGTCAGCTTCTGAATGAAAGAGCGATCGATCTTGACGGTGTCGAAAGGAAATTGTTCGAGACAGTTCAAGCTGGAATAGCCGGTCCCGAAATCGTCCAGCGAGATGCGCACGCCCATCGCCTTGAGCCGTTGAAATTGCGCGGTCACGCGCGGGCTGTTGTTGATGAGAAAGGACTCGGTGACCTCGATTTCCAGGCGGTTCGCCGCAAGGCCGGACTCGTGCAGGCACTTGCGCGCCAGCGCCGCCAGATCTGAGGATTCGAGCTGGACGGGCGAACAATTGACCGCGACGCGCAGGCTCGCCGAACTCTTGGCGATGTCGGCGCAGGCGCGCTCGAGAACCCAGGCGCCGATGGGGACGATGAGGCCGGTTTCCTCGGCGATCGGGATGAACTCGGCGGGCTGGACGTCGGGCAGGCCCGGACGCCGCCAGCGCAACAGAGCTTCGAATCCGACGGTCGTCTCGTCGCGCGCCGTCTTGATCGGCTGATAGACCAGGTGGAGTTCGTCGCGTTGGATCGCGAAGCGCAGTCCGTTTTCGATCATCGCCTTGGCTTGCGCGATCTCGTGCATGTCGCCGTGAAAGAAGCAGAAACCTCCCCTGCCTTTCGACTTGGCCGCGTAGAGGGCCAGGTCGGCGGCCTTCAAGAGCTCGCTGGTCGCGGCGCCGGCGCTCGTCACGGAGGCGACGCCAACGCTCGCGCCGACAATGGCGTGGATCGAGCCGATTTCGTACGGCCGGGAAAGGTCTCGACAAATGCGCCCGGCCAACGCCGCCGCGTCGTCCGGAAAGCGGTCGGCTTTCTGGACGATGGCGAACTCGTCGCCCCCCAGCCTGGCGACGAGGTCGTCCCGCCCCGCCAGATCGCTCAGGCGGCGCGCGACGAAGCGGAGCAATTCGTCGCCCGCCGCGTGGCCGTATGTGTCGTTGACGAACTTGAAGCGGTCGAGATCGACGACGTGCAGCGCGTAGGCGCGCTCGCCGACCGGCGCCGCGAACAGCCGGTCGAGCGTCTCGCCGAGGACCAGTCGATTGGCGAGGCCGGTGAGCGAATCGCGCTGCGCCAGTTGAATGATCTTCCTCTCGAACCGAATGGCGCCGAGCGCCACGGCGAACGTCGCGAGCAACACCAGCGCCGAGAGCAGCGCGGCGCCGCCGACGCTGACCGTTCGCCACCACAGCAGCCGTCCGTCGTCCTCCACTCTGGGAATGGCGACCACGACCGTCAGCGGGAAACCCTTGACCTCGCGCGCCACGCCGTACGAATCCCCGTCGCTCGGGCCTTGGGCGAGCGACACCAGCTCACCGCCGTTGAAGGAGCGAACGAAGCGCTGCGCAGGGAGGGGCCGCGCCATGAAGTCCGCGAACGCGCCCGTCGCCAAGCGCACGTAGCCGTCTTCGCCGACGAGCGCGAAACCGCCGCCCAGCCCGAATTTCAAGTCGGCGTAATCGCGCGCAAAGAGATTGGGATCGAGCGACGCGACCAGGACGCCGGCGAATTTTCCATCGGCGTCGACGATCCGGCGCGTGAATTGGACGGTCCACTTGCCGGAAACGCGACCCAGCACCGGCTGGCTGACGAACAATTTGTCGTCGCCCCGCGCAAGGTGCGCCCTGAAATGCTCGCGGTCGCTGAGGTCGATCTTGGCTTGCGGATAAAGCATTTCGCTGCTGGTGACCAAGACGCCGTTCGCGTCGATGACGCTGATCTGAACGGTTTGACCGTCGACCGTGAAATCCTCCTTCACCAGGGACGGCCAATCCGGGTGGCCGCCTTTGTATGCGGCGGCGCGGCGAAGAAACCTGAGAATACGATCCAGGTCTTCGACCGTGTGGCTGACGTTCTGTTCGAAAACCAGCGCGAGGTTGGAGGCGTCGCGTTCGTTCTCGCGGAGCAGCGAATCGCGCTCGTGAACGAACAGCGCCCACGCCGCGAGCCAGATGACGAGTACCCGCACGAGGCCAAGCAAGATGGTCGGTTGGCGAAACGGGGAATGTCGAACGACCGGCGCGTCCGCGACCCGCCTCTCCGGCTTCGCTCGCGCCGGGCCGGCGGCGGCGAAGGAGAACCGAGGGTCCGTCCCCGTTATAGGCGCCTTGCCTGAGAACTCCATCAAGGCTCCTGGGCGATCCGTTGATATAACCTTTCTAAGGAACAGGGCTTACCAAATTATCAAAGGCGTTGACCCGCCCTCAGGCCGCGCGGCCCTCCCCGCCGCTGTGGACGTTCCGATTGGCCGCCTTGCGGAAGCCGTCATCGCGCGCCAAGGTGAAACTCGGCGGAGTTGAGGTGATTCGTGGCCGGCGTCGCGGTTCTGAAGGATGAATATCGGGTCGAGCGATCGGACGGCGAGCCGGCGTTCACCGTCGATCTCGACGGTTTCGAGGGGCCGCTCGACCTGCTGCTCGAGCTCGCGCGTCGCCAGAAGGTCGATCTGGCGCGCATTTCCGTGCTCGCGCTCGCCGAACAGTATCTCGCCTTCGTCGAGGCGGCGCACACAATGCGCCTGGAGCTGGCGGCCGACTATCTCGTCATGGCGGCCTGGCTCGCCTATCTCAAGTCGCGCCTATTGTTGCCGGCGCCGGCCAAGGCCGAAGGCGGCGACCCGGCCGAGCTCGCCGACGCGTTGGCGCAGCGCCTGCGTCGTCTCGAGCAGATTCGCAAGGCGGCCGAAGCGCTCCTCAACCGGCCCAGGCTCGGGCGCGACGTCTTCGCCCGCGGCGCGCCGGAGGCGATCGCGCATTCCACCGCGGTCGTCTACGAAGCGACGCTCTACGATCTGTTGTCCGCTTACGCCAGGCAACGGCAGAAGCACGCCCGCGCCCATGTGCGCCTCGAGGCGCGCGTCGTCTGGTCGCTCGCCGAGGCGCGCGAGGCGCTGACGCGTCTGTTGGGCCAGGCGAGCGACTGGACGGACCTCGATTCGTGGCTGATCGCCTACGGCGTCGAGCCGAAAATGCGCCGCACCGCGCGGGCCTCCTCCCTTTCGGCTTCGCTCGAAATGGTTCGCGAAGGCCAGATCGAATTGCGGCAGGACCGGGCCTTCGCGCCGCTGTGGGTGCGCGCCGTCCGCCGCGAGGCGTCGCCCGACGCGACGATTTGAGCTAGGACGAGAGAACCACATGGGGACCGTTGCGCAATTGTTCGAAACCGCCGCGCCGCCGCGCTTTGCGCCGGAGGACTTGCGCGTCGCCGAGGCGCTCGTCTTCGCCGCCGCCGAACCGCTCGACGAAGCTTCGATCGCGGCGCGCCTCCCCGAGGGCGCCGACGTCGAGGCGGTGATGGCGGAGCTGCAGCGCCATTACGCCGGCCGCGGCGTCAATCTCGTGCGCGTCGCGGGCCGCTGGGCGTTCCGCACGGCGAGCGATCTTTCCTGGCTGTTGGCGCGCGAGGACCAGGAAACGCGCAAGCTGTCGCGCGCCGCGATCGAGACGCTCGCCATCGTCGCCTACCATCAGCCGGTGACGCGCGCCGACATCGAGGACATCCGCGGCGTCGCCGTCTCCAAGGGGGCGCTCGACGTGCTGATGGAAGCCGGATGGGTGCGCATGCGCGGTCGCCGCAAGTCGCCGGGGCGGCCGATCACCTATGGCACCACGCAAGCGTTTCTCACGCATTTCGGCCTCGACGCGGTCGGCGATCTGCCCGGTCTCGACGAATTGGAGGGCGCGGGCCTGTTCGACGGCAAGCTGCCGCCGGGCTTCGGCGTTCCCCAGCCCGACGACGACGCGGCGCTTCGCGACGACGAGGAGCCGCTCGACGAGCCGACGCCGCTCGAACGGGCGTGGAGCCCCCTCGACGAAACGGACGAGGCCTGAGCGCTCCGCCGGGGGGCGCGACGCGGGCTCGGCCACGAAAGCGCCTGAAATCGCAGCGACAAGATGGGCAAGTGAGCCGTTGCGCCCGTTCGGCGCGAAGGGCGGGAGAGCGATTGATGAGGTTTGGGCTTCCCCTCGTGATTTTCGCCTTGGCGACGACGGTCGGCGGCGCGCGCGCCGATGCCGTCCTGCCGCTCGCCTCGCACCGCGCGGTCTACGAAATCACGCTCGTCGACAATCTGTCCGCCCGGATGCCCAATTCCCAGACGCCGGTCGCCGCGTCCGGGCTGATCGCCTATGAATTCACCGGCTCGTCCTGTGAAGGCTACGCCTCGAATTTCCGCCAGCTGACCGAATTGCAGCGCAGCGAAGGCGAACCGATCTCCTCCGACATCCGCGCCCTCACCTTCGAGGACGGCGACGCCAAGGGGCTGAAATTCCAGATCGACTCGCAATCCGAGGGGGATCCCAGCCCGGCGATCGTCGGTTCGGCCAAGCGCGGGGCGAGCGGCGACATCACCGTCGCGCTGAGCAAGCCCGCCGCCGACACCCTCAATCTCGGCAGGGACATTCTCTTCCCCACCGAGCACATCGAGCGCATCATCGCCCAGGCCAAACAAGGCGGCGGCGCGATGGAGGCGCGCGTCTACGACGGCTCCGACACCGGCAAGAAGGTCTTCCAGACCCTCACCGTCATCGGCAAAGAGGCGAGCGCGCCGACGCCCGAGACCGCCTTCGCCGACGCGTTCGGCAAGATCCGCCGCTGGCCGGTCACGGTCTCCTATTTCGACGAAGCGGCTAGGGACGCGCCGCCCGAATACATCCTCAGTTTCGATCTCTACGAAAACGGCGTTTCCGGCACTTTGAAGCTCGACTACGGCGCGTTCGCGCTGACCGCCAAGCTGAGCAAGCTGGAAATGCTGCCGACCCAGAGCTGCGCCAAATAGTCAGCCTTTGCGCGGCGTGGCGGCGGGCTTGAACGCCAGACCGCGCTGAATCGCCGCCGCGCCGAACTTGTCGCGCAACGCGTCGATCGCTGCTTCGCGCGCCTTTTCGCGGCCGCGATCGCCCTCGATGAGATCGGCCTCGTCGGCCTCGCTCGCCGGCTTGAGGTCGCTCGCGCCGACGCCGATCAGGCGATAGGCCGTCCCCTCGGGCTGCGCCTCCAAGAGCGCGCGCGCCGCAGCGAAGAGCCGCGGCGCCATCTGCGTCGGCGCCAACCCCGAGCGGCTGCGCGTGCGCAGCTTGTAGTCCGGGGTGCGCAACTTCAGCGTCACGCCGCCCGCCGCGAGCTCGGCCTTGCGCAATCGCGCGGCCACCCGCTCGCAGTGCGCGAGCAGGACGCGCGTCAGTTCGGCCCTGTCGTGGACGTCCTCCTCGAACGTCGTTTCGCTCGACACGCTCTTGGTCTCCCGATCCGGCGTCACGCGGCGATCGTCGATGCCGCGCGCCAGCCGCCACAGCCGGCGCCCCTCTTCGCCCTGCCGCGCCGCCGCCGCCTCCTCGAGCGCTTGCAGATCGCCGATCGTCTTCAGGCCGAGACGCTTGAGCCTCTCTTCGGCGACCTTGCCGACCCCCCACAGCCGGCCGACGCTCATCGGCGCGAGGAGAGCGATCGCCTCCTCGCGCGCGACGATGGAAAAGCCGCGCGGCTTGTCGAGGTCCGAGGCGAGCTTGGCGAGAAACTTGCAGTAGCTGAGGCCGACCGAGACGGTGACGCCGACTTCGCGCTCGACCTCGCGGGCGAAACGCGCCAGCGTCGGCGCCGCGCCGGCGCCGTTCGCGCCCTCGCAGCCGGTCAGATCGAGAAAGGCCTCGTCGATCGACAGCGGCTCGACGAGCGGCGTCAGGCGCTGCATCCGCTCGCGAATCTCGCGGCCGACGCGCGCGTATTTGGCCATGTCCGGCTTGACGACGACCGCCTGCGGACACAGCGAAAGCGCCCTTGCCGTCGGCATCGCCGAGCGGACGCCGAAGGTGCGGGCGATGTAGCAGCAGGTGGCGACGACGCCGCGGCGCCCGCCGCCGCCGACGATGACCGGCTTGTCGGCGAGGGAAGGGTCGTCGCGCTTCTCGATCGAGGCGTAGAAGGCGTCGCAGTCGACATGGGCGATCGTCAGGTCGTCGGCATGGCGCGCGCTCAGGACGCGCGGCGACCCGCAGTGCGGGCAACGGGCGGCGTCGTCGCGCACGACGCCGAACTCCACAAGACAATCGCGGCAAAAGCGCGCACGGCTCGCCGGCGCCTCGCCGGCGCTCAAGGGTCGAACGACGGCGGCGCTCCGCCGAGGCTCTCTTTGGCGCGCACGATGGCGGCCGGGTCCAGTCCTCGGCTCGCGGCGAAGGCGACCAGCAGGCGTTCGTCGGCGACGACATAGTCGAGAACCGCGGCCAGGAAGGCGGGATCGGCGGCCGCCCGCCGCAGATTGTGCGGCCCGAGCCCGGAAAGCGCGAGGAAGCGCTCGAGCCGCGATTCCTCGGCGGCGAGGAAGCCGAGCGCGGCGATCGCGATCGCTTCGCCGCCTGTGGAAAGCTTGGCGTTAACTGCTTGCCGCACGATCCGGTTTTCCTTTCGTCAAGGTCTCGCGGCTAATATACCTTGCCGGGCTCGGACACGAATTTCCGGCCGTTGCGGCGCCTCTCGCGGACCATCCCATGCAAAAAACCGTGCTCATCGTAGAGGACAACGAGCTGAACATGAAGCTCTTCAACGACCTCGTCGAGACACGGGGCTGCCGCATCCTGCAAACCCGCAGCGGCGTCGAAGCGGTCGAGCTGGCGCGCCGTCATCATCCCGATCTCATTCTCATGGATATTCAGTTGCCGGAAGTGTCCGGCCTCGAAGTGACGCAGTGGTTGAAGGACGACGAGGAATTGCGCGCGATTCCGGTCATCGCCGTCACCGCCTTCGCGATGAAGGGCGACGAGGAGAAGATCCGGCAAGGCGGGTGCGAGGCCTACCTGTCGAAGCCGATATCCGTCGCCAAGTTCTTCGACACGATCGACCATTTCCTCGGAGCCAAGTGAAGCGATGACCGCGCGCGTCCTCGTCGTCGACGACATCCTTCCCAATCTCAAGGTTCTCGAGGCGCGCCTCAACGCGGAGTACTTCGACGTTCTGACCGCGACCAACGGCGCGGACGCGATCGCCATCTGCGAGCAGGGGCAATGCGACATCGTCCTGCTCGACATCATGATGCCGGGCATGGACGGCTTCGAAGTCTGCCGACGCTTGAAAAGCCAGATGGCGACCGCGCACCTGCCGATCGTGCTCGTCACCGCGCTCGACCAGCCGGCGGACCGGGTGCGCGGCCTGGAGGCCGGCGCCGACGATTTCCTGACCAAGCCGATCGACGAGGTCTCGCTGATCGCGCGGGTCCGTTCGTTGACCCGGCTCAAGGTGGTGATCGACGAGTTGCGCAATCGCGCCAACACCACCGTCGCGCTGGGCATGATCGCGCCCTTCGCCACGCCCAACGCCGACGACGGCCGGCGCGGCCGCATCCTGATCGTCGACGACCGCGCCAGTTCCGCCGAGCGCCTGGCCCAGGCCCTCACGCCCCATCACAACGTCCACATCGAGACCGACGCGCACGAGGCGCTGTTCAAGGCGGCCGAGGACAACATCGACATCATCATCGTCAGCCTCGGCCTCAGCGGCTACGACGGTCTCAGGCTGTGCAGCCAGATCCGCTCGCTCGAGCGCACGCGCAACCTGCCCATCCTGGTCATCGCCGACATCGAGGATCGTCAGCGCGTGCTGCGCGGCCTCGATCTCGGCGTCAACGACTGCCTGACGCGTCCGGTCGACCGCAACGAACTGCTGGCGCGGGTGCGCACGCAGTTGCGCCAGAAGCGTTACGCCGACTCCCTGCGCGAAAAGGTGCAGCAGTCGATCGAACTGGCGCTGTTCGATCCCCTGACCGGCCTCAACAATCGCCGCTTCATGGAAAATCATCTCGCCACGATGCTCGACAACGCGCGCGTGCGGCGCGCGCCGCTGACGCTGATGATCCTCGACATCGATCACTTCAAGCGGGTCAACGACACCTACGGCCACGATTGCGGCGACGAAGTGCTCAAGGCCTTCGCCGATCGCCTACGCGGCATCATCCGCGGCGGCGACCTTCTGTGCCGCCTGGGCGGCGAAGAGTTCGTCATCGTCATGCCCGGAGTCAACGTCCAGGCCGCCCGGCGCATCGCCGAGCGCGCGCGCCTAGCGATCCAGCAGGAGCGGTTTGTCATCGACCCCACCGGCCGCATGATCCCGGTCACCGTGTCGATCGGCTTGGCCGAACGCGGCGACGACGGCGACGCCAGCTCGCTCTACCGGCGGGCCGACCGCGCGCTCTACCGCGCCAAGGCCGAAGGGCGCAATCGCGTCAGCGCCGACGCGGCTTAGGAGCAAGGCCCGCGACGCAGAACCGGGGGCCTCGCTGAGCTCCGCGCGCAGCGTGTCTTTCCAGAAATTCCGATTCCCGCGCTTGCTGAAATTCGATCTAGTAGCCGGCGGCGGCGGCTTGCAGTTCGCCGCGCGCGCTCTGCAAGAATCGATCGCCGCTTCCATGTGAGGCTGCGCCGCAAGGGCGTAGCAGATGCCGATCCCGGTCACCAGAGCCGCGCCGATAAGCAACCCATGAGTTGGAAAACGTTTTGACATTGGGCTTCCCCTCTTGCTGATCCTCCTTGTCGGCCACGAGCGATCCTTGCACCCGCCCTTCGCCGAACCAGCGAGCCAAGCGGCTTCCCATCGCGCTGTCAAAGGCTCGCTCGCGAAGAGTCCGTTGCGCGGCGCCGCCGTCCGCGCCGTCAGCCGGATTTCGGCCCGAAGGGAACGAGCATCGCCGTCCTGCGGCGATAGGAGTCGTAGGCGTCCGCGCCCAGTTCATCGCGCAGGAAACGTTCTTCGAGCCTAGCCTTGATCCAGAGGCCGAACGTCATCAGCAGAGCGCCGGCGATCGCGGCCGGCGAGCCTTTCAGAACGGCGGTGGCGAACGCCGCCGCGAGGATGCCGGTGTAGATCGGGTGGCGCACGATCGCGTAAGGGCCGGTGTCGACCACGCGGTGATCGGCCTTTTTCGTCACCGAGCTCGACCACAACCGGCCCAGATGAAGCCGCGCCCACCAGGTGAACGCCAAGCCGAGCGCCGCGACGGCGACGAGGGCCCAGTCGATCCCTTCGCCCAGGTCCCAAAGCCTGAAGCGAACCGCGTCCAGACGGCCGAGCCGGGCGAAGAGCAGGAACGCGCCCGCGATCGTCACGATCCGGTAGAGCCATTCTTCGCCGAACGCGGGCCGCTTCGCGGCAGGGTCCGACCACAGCGCGGCGGCCATCCACGAGGCGACCCAGAGACTCCAGACGACGATGATTGCGAATTGCGGCGTCATATCCGGCCCCGGTCTTGAATTGCGCTCCACGCCGGGAACGGGTTTACTCCAAAGACCCGACGGGAGCCGCCGCTTCTCGATCGAAAGCGCTTCAGGCCGCCGGCGTCGCCCGCATCGCCGCATCGAGTTCGGCGCGCGCCGACTCGACGTCGAACGGCTGCGGCCCGCCGGCGACGCGCGCCAGGGCGCCTTCAGCGCGGCGCAGCGAGGCGCCGGCGAGTTCGGGCGCGCTTTGCGCGACCGCGCGCGCTTCGCCAAGATCGCCGTTGCAATGCAGCGCGATGTCGAGGCCGGCGGCGAAGACGGCGCGCGTTCGTTCCCCGAACGGGCCGCCCAACGCCTTCATCGAGAGATCGTCGCTCAGGATCAGACCGTCGAAGCCGATCTCCCCGCGCACGATCTCCTTGACGACGACCGGCGAGGTGGTGGCGGGCGCGGCGGCATCGATCGCGCTGTAGACGACGTGCGCGCTCATCGCCATGGGCGCGTCGCGCAGGGCGGCGAAGGGCGAAAAATCGCGCGCGGCGAGTTCGGCCCGGCTCGCCGCGACGACGGGCAATTCGAGATGGCTGTCCGCCCTGGCCCGCCCGTGCCCCGGAATGTGCTTGACGACGGGCAGGACCGCGCCCGCCAGAAGGCCCTCGCAGACCGCGCGGCCCAGCGCCGCGACGCGCTCGGGCGCGCTCGAAAAGGCGCGCGAGCCGATCACCGCGTGCGTCCGAGCGTCGGCGACGTCGAGCACCGGCGCGCAATCGACGCTTATGCCGACTTCGCGCAAATCGTAGGCGATGAGGCGCGCGGCGAGCCAGGCGGCGCGCTCCGGCTCGATCAAAGCCTCGAAGCGCGCCGGAGCGGGATAGGCCGGCCAATGCGGCGGGCCCATGCGCTGCACGCGCCCGCCCTCCTGGTCGATCAGCACCGGCGCGTCGGCGCGCCCGACGCACTCGCGAAACGCTTCGGTCAGCGCGCGCAATTGCCCGCGATCGACGACGTTGCGCTTGAACAGGATCAGGCCCCAAGGGCGCGCGGCGCGAATGAAGGCGCGCTCCTGCGGCGCGAGCGCGGGTCCGGCGCAACCGCAGACGAACGCGAGCGTCATTTCAGGGTCCCCGGCGAACCGCGAACGGTCAATTCTTGGCGATGAAGCAATCGCCGCCGCTCGCCTTCAGCTTGGCGCACAGAGCTGCGGCGTCCGCCTTGGAAAGATCGCCGGCGCGCACGCGATAGATCGTTTGGCCCTTGACGTCCGCCTTGCGCACGACGAGGTCGGCGCCGCCGAGTTCGGCCGCATACTTGCTCTTCAGGCGCGAGAGCGCCCGCTGCGCATCCTCCTCGGAGCGCGGCGCGGCGAACTGCACCGCCCATCCTGCGCCAGCGGCGTCCGGCTGCCCGGCGGCGGTCGGGGCGGCGTCGGCGACCACCGCGGCGGGCTGCGGCGGCGCGGCAGGCGCTGCGTCCGTCGCCGCGGCGGGCGCCGTCGTGTCGGTCTTGGCGACGATGCGCGCCGACGACTTCGGCGACAGCTTGGTCGGCAGATCGAGCTTCGGCGTGGCGGGCTCGGCCGTTCCCCTGAGGGAATCGTCGACCGTGCGCTTGGTCGGCCTGGTCGGCGGCTCGGGCGGCGCAGGAGCCGCCGAGGGCGGCGCATCGACCGATATCAGCGTTCCGTCCGGACGCACCGAAACCGTCTTGACCGGCTTGGCCTCGGAGAAGAGCGGAGCGACGGTGGCGGACGCTTCGGCGGGCGCGACGACCGGCGTATCGGCGGCGGGCGCCACCGGCGAGCCGGCGGCCGCGGGGGACGGCGTCGCGGAGGCCGCAGGGGATGGGGCCGCAGAGGCGGGGGCGGAGGCGACGGGCCCGGGATTCGTGGTTTGGGCGCCGAGATCGACCGGTTGTTCTTCCGTGCTGACGACCTTGACCGGCGCGGACGTCGCCGAATCCTTCATCAGCAGCGCCGCCGTGTCGCCGCTCGACTGCACGGTGGCGTCGCTCGGCGGCTGAATCTTGTTCGGCCCTTCGGCCGCTGCGATGAACGGCGGCGTCTTGGGAAGGCCGGGCACGACGCCGGTTTTCATCGCGAACGCGCCGCCGAGCAGCGCGACGCCGATCGCCGCCAGACCCACGATCTTGAAGCGCCAGGAGCGCGACCGCCCCCTTCCCGCTTCGGCCTCGCCGTCCGCCGTCCGCGTCGCGGCGAGGACGCCGGCGGAGAGATCGAGCTCTTCGGCCGCGCCCGCCGGCGGCGTCACGGCCTCGCCGAAGAGCGGCGCGGGCGGGGGCTCCCGCCCCGCGGCGGCGTCCCGCGGTCGGCTCCCGCGCGGTTCGAAACGGGCGACGGGCGCGTCGTTGGCGGCCGGCGGAAAGCCCGCCGCCTTCGGCATATGCGCTTGAGAGGCTTCGTCGACGGGATCGCGCTTGCCGCTGTCCAGACTGATCATGTTGACCAGCCGCGTCAGTTCGGCGAGCGGATCCTCGGCCACGCTCGGCGAGGCGCCCGCCGAGCGCAGGCGCCGTTCGTATTCGTCGAGATTGATTTCCGT
The DNA here is from genome assembly GCA_050010035.1 of Roseiarcus sp. Taxonomy (GTDB): domain Bacteria; phylum Pseudomonadota; class Alphaproteobacteria; order Rhizobiales; family Beijerinckiaceae; genus Roseiarcus. Next base: position 9,894 of record JBEKLU010000037.1, on the reverse strand, counting down.
AACGATCTTGGCACTCGAGCCGCTCATGATGAACCTCGCTGGAGGTCGCCGCGCCGTCGCCGCCGAAGACCGGCGAGCCGTTCAAGCGACTTCCCTTGCCGCGCCGCCGCGGTTCGCCCGAGCGGCCCCGCTAGCGCATTTCCTCCGGCGCGCTGACGCCTAAAATAGTCAGCGCCGACGCCAGCACCAAGGCCGACGCCATAACCAGAGCTATACGCGAATAGGTTAAATTTGCATTAACTCCGTTAACGTACCGTAAATGTGGCGAATCTTTGCCGCGATTCCAATGGGCGTGAAAGAGCGTCGCCAGATCGTGAGCGTAGAAGGCGACGCGATGAGGCTCGTGCGCCTCGGCGGCCTGGGCGATCGCACGGGGATAATTGGCCAGCGCGCGCATGAGGCCGCGCTCGCCTTCGTCGGTGAGAAGAGAAACGTCCGCCCGCGCGAGCGCGGTCGGCGCGAGATCGAAATCGGGAAAGACCGCAAAGGCTTGACGCAGAACGCTACGCGCGCGCGCGTGCGCGTATTGGACGTAGAACACGGGGTTGTCCTGGCTTTGCTCGATCACCCTGGCGAGGTCGAAATCGAGCGGCGCGTCGTTCTTGCGCATCAGCATGATGAAGCGCACCGCGTCGGCGCCGACTTCATCCACGACTTCGCGCAGCGTCACGAAGTCGCCCGAGCGCTTCGACATTTTCACCGGCTCGCCCGCGCGCATTAGTCGCACCAGTTGGCACAGCCGGACGTCGAGCCTCGCCCTGCCGCCCGACAGCGCCGCCACCGCCGCCTGCATCCGCTTGACGTAGCCGCCGTGATCGGCGCCCCAGACGTCGACGAGGCTCAAGAAGCCGCGATCGATCTTGCTCTTGTGATAGGCGATGTCGCTGGCGAAATAGGTGTAGGCGCCATCCGACTTGATCAGCGGGCGATCGACGTCGTCGCCGAAATCGGTGGTGCGGAACAGCGTCTGCTCGCGATCCTCCCAATCCTCGGACGGTTGGCCCTTGGGCGGCGGCAGGCGGCCTTCGTAGACGATGCCGCGCCGGCGCAAGTCCTCGATCGCCTCGCGCACCCGATCGACGCCGCCGTCGACGCCGGTCAGCGCCCGCTCGGAGGCGAAAACCTCGTGATTGATGTTGAGGGCGGCCAAGTCGTCCCTGATCATCGCCATCATCGCGTCGATGGCGCGCGCGCGCACCGGCGCCAGCCACTCCGTTTCCGGCTCGCCCAGCAGCGAAGGCCCGAATTCGCGCGCCAGCGCCTCGCCGACCGGCTTGAGGTAGTCGCCGGGATAAAGCCCTTCCGGGATCGCGGCGATGGTTTCGCCCAACGCCTCGCGGTAGCGCAGGAACGCCGAGCGCGCGAGGACGTCGACCTGCGCGCCCGCGTCGTTGACGTAATATTCGCGCGTCACGCTCCGGCCGGCGAACTCGAGAAGGTTGGCCAGCGCGTCGCCGAACACCGCGCCGCGGGCGTGGCCGACGTGCATCGGCCCGGTCGGATTGGCGCTGACGTACTCGACGTTGACCTTCTCCTCGGCGGCGCTGTTTCTGCGGCCGTAGGCGGCGCCTTCGTTCAGGATCGACCTCAACACTTCCATATAGACTATTGGCCGCAAACGGATATTGATGAATCCGGGGCCGGCGACCTCGGCCTTTTCGACGTCGGGCTCATCGGCGAGCGCGGCGGCGAGCTCCACCGCCAGAGCGCGCGGGTTGGCGCCGGCCGCCTTGGCTTCGCGGGCATAGACCATCGCGGCGTTGGTCGAGAGATCGCCGTGCGCGGCCTCGCGCGGCGGCTCGACGACGAAACGATGGAGATCGAGCCCCTCGGGCAGGCGTCCGGACGCGACGATGGCCGCCAGCAACGCGCCGACGCGCGCCTGAAAATCCTCGAAAATGTTCATGAATTCCGCCTGAAACCTCGCGGCGCGCTTTAGCCCAACTTCGCCGCAGGGTCAAAAAGGCGCCGATATTCGCTCAAGGCGAAGCGATCGGTCATGCCCGCGATGTAGTCGGCGACGGCGCGCGCGCGTTGGGCTTCGCCTCGGCCCGCCGCGGCCGCCCAGTCGGCCGGCATCGTCGCGGGATCGTCACGGTAGACTTCGAACAACCGCCGCACGATCGCGTCGGCCTTTTCGCGCACCCGCTTGACCTCGGGATGGCGATACATGTTGGCGAACAGAAACCCCTTGATGTCGCGATCGGCCGCTTGCAACGCCGGGGAGAGGCCGACCAGCGCCCTGCCCGCGCGGCGCACGTCGTCCAGGCTGGCGACGCCGGAGGCGGCGATGCGCGCGCGGCTCTCCGCGATCGCGTCCTCGATGAAGCGCGTGATGACGCGGCGCACGAGCTCGTGAACGACGCGCGCGCGCTCCAGGCCGGGGTGCAGTGCGCCGACTTCGTCGAGCAGCGCGGCGACGAACGGGATCGTCCGGATCGCCTCGAGATCGAACAGGCCGGCGCGCAGGCCGTCGTCGAGGTCGTGCGCGTCATAGGCGATGTCGTCGGCGATCGCCGCCGCCTGCGCCTCGAGCGAGGCGAACTGATCGAGATCGAGGCTCTGGCGTCGGTCGTAGGCGAGGATCGCCTCCGGCGCGCCGCGCGCCCCGCAGCGCGCCAGCGGCCGGCCCTCGGCGTCGACGAGCGGCCCGTTGTGCTTGACCAGGCCCTCGATCGTCTCCTGCGTCAGATTGAGGCCGTCGAAATCGGCGTAGCGGCGCTCCAGCTCGGTGACGATCCGCAGCCCGTGGCTGTTGTGGTCGAAGCCGCCGTAAGGCGCCATGCAGGCGTCGAGGGCGTCCTCGCCGGTGTGGCCGAACGGCGTGTGGCCGAGGTCGTGGCCGAGCGCCACCGCCTCGGCCAGCTCCTCGTCGAGCCCGAGCGCCTTGGCGAGCGCGCGCGCGAGCTGCGCCACCTCGATCGTGTGGGTCAGGCGGGTGCGGAAGTGGTCGCCCTCGTGGTAGACGAACACTTGCGTCTTGTGCGCGAGGCGGCGAAACGCGGTCGAATGGATGATGCGGTCGCGGTCGCGCTGGAAATCGCCGCGCGTCGGCGAAGGCGGTTCGGCGTAAAGGCGCCCGCGCGAGCGGGCGGGATCGGCGGCGTAGGGCGCGCGCCTCACGAATGCCTCGCCCGCCATCCCTGCCCCCGCATTGCGCTTCGCCTCACAAGCCTTATCTTATCGCATATCGCTGCGTTCCCTGTCTTCAGCCCCGGATGGACCGATGAACGACACCGCCTCAACCCCTAGCGCGCCAGCGCCGCTTTCGATCAGCGCCAGCGCGGCGCGCCGGCTGCAGAAAGTTCTGGCCGGCGAGGCGGCCGGGGCGGCGTTGCGCATTTCCGTCAAGGGCGGCGGCTGCTCGGGCTTCCAATACGCCTTCGACATCGAGAAGAACCGCGCCGAGGACGATCTCGTCGTCACGCGCGACGGCGCGAGCGTCGTCGTCGATCCCGTCTCGCTGGAGATGATGCGCGGCGCCGAACTCGACTTCGTCGACGACCTGATGGGCCAGGCCTTCAAGGTCAAGAATCCCAACGCCGTCGCCTCCTGCGGCTGCGGGGTGAGCTTCTCCGTTTAGGAGGGCGCGCGCTAAGCGAGCGCCGCCCGTCGCCGGGGCGGCGGCGCCAGCGTCACGATCAGCGCCGAGGCGGCCAGGCACGCCGCGCCGGCGATATAGAGCGCGGGCAGATAGCTGGAAAAGTTGGTGCGCGCGACGCCCGCGCCGAAGGCGGCGCAGGCGGCGCCGATCTGATGGGCCGCGAAGATCCAGCCGAAGGTGATATTGGCGCGTTCCGCTCCGAACGCGCTCGCCGACAGCCGCACGGTCGGGGGCACCGTCGCCACCCAGTCGAGCCCGTAGAACACCCCGAACAGCGACAGACTGACGATCGAGAACGCGGTGTACGGTAGATAGATCAGCGACAGCCCGCGCAGGCCGTAATAGAAGAACAGCAGCCAGCGGTTGTCGAAGCGATCGGAGAGCCATCCCGAGAGTATCGTTCCCACGAGGTCGAAGGCGCCGATAGCCGCCAGGACGCCGGCGGCCTTGACGGGCCCGACGCCGTAATCGCCGCACAGCGCGATCCAATGCGTCTGGATGAGGCCGTTGGTCGAGAGCCCGCAGACGAAGAAGGTCGTGGCGAGAATCCAGAACACCCGGCTGCCGCTGGCTTCGCGCAATGCGACGAGCGGCGAGGCCAGCAGCGCCTTGATTGTGGCGGCCTTGGCCGGCGCGGGAACGATCGCCCGTTCGCCGAACGGCGCCAGGCCGAGATCGGACGGCCGGTCGCGCAGCAGCGCCAGGGCCAGCGCGAGCGCCGCCGCCAGCAGGCAAACGACGAGGGCGAGCGCCACGCGCCAGCCCCATTGCTGCGTGACGGCGGCGAGCAGTGGCAGGAACACCAGTTGCCCCGTCGCGTTGCTCGCCGTCAGCAGGCCGACCGCCAGACCGCGCCGCGCGGAAAACCAGCGGGTCGCCACCGTCGCGCCAAGCACCAGCGCCGTCATGCCGGTGCCGAGCCCGACGACGACGCCCCAGAACAGCAGGAGATGCCAGACCTCGCGCATCGCCATCGTTCCCAGGATGCCGAGCGTAATCAGCGCCACCGCGAAGGCGACGACGGCGCGCACGCCGAAGCGGTTGATGAACGCGGCGGCGAACGGGCCCATCAGCCCGAACAGCAGCAGGCGAACGGCGAGCGCAAACGAAATGTCGGCGTTCGCCCAACCGAACTCGCGCTGCAGCGGTTCGAGGATCACGCCGGACGCCCCCATCGCGCCCGCCGTGGCGAGCATGACGAGGAAGGTCACGCCGACGACGACCCATCCGTAATGCATGCCGCGCGCCTGGAGAGCGGCCGCCAGTCGGGTGGAAATCATGTCGCGCCTCGTTGTCGCCTATGCCCATACGGAAGCGAAAAACTCACAGCGCGCCGAGCAGTGCGCGCAGCCGCGCCGCGCCCTCCGCCCCCAGCGTCGCCTCGACGCGGCGCTGCGCTTCATCCCACAGCGGCGCGCCCTCTTGCAGCGCCGTCAGGCCCCGCTCGCCCAGCGTCACCATCGCCTCGCGCTGGTCGTCGGCGCGCGTCGCGACGCGCGCCAGCCCCATGTGCTGCAACACCTTGACGTTTCGGCCGACCGTCGAGCGATCCAGATCGGCGAGACGCCCGAGCTCGGTCAGCGACACCGGCGCCGCCCGCTCGATCCGGCGCAGCAGACTGAACTGCGCGACATTGACGCCGATCGGCGCCAGGGCGGCGTCGTAGATCGCCGTGGTCTTGCGGGCGGCGGCGCGCAACGCAGCGCAATAGCAGATGGAAGCCATGATGCGGGCATATACCCGCTTTGCGCCGACCAAGCAAGCGAAACCATCCTGTCACCCCTCGAAGCGGTTGTTCTTAGGGAAGCCCTTGGGCGGTAGCCGGCCCGCCTCGGCGCGCGTTCCGATCCAGTCCTTGAGATCGGCCTTGCCGACCGTAAAGGTCCGCCCCGCCGAATCGCGCCAGGTCATGCCGTCGGCGAGCTTGAACACCCGCGCGTCCGAGAGCCCGCCGTCCTTGTAGCGTTGCAGGCGCACGCCCTTGCCGCGCGCCATTTCCGGCACTTGGACGAGCGGGAACACCAGCAGCTTGCGGTTCTCGCCGATGACGGCGACATGGTCGCCGGCGGCTGGGGCCGCCAGGCGCGCCGCAGCGGGCGCGTCGACGTTGAGGAGCGCCCTGCCCTTGCGCGTCGAGGACAGCATCTCGTCCTGCCCGACCACGAAGCCGCGCCCGTCGGAGGCCGCCACCAGCATCTTTTCTCCCGGCGCGTAGGGCCACACCGCGACGATGTCGGCGCCTTCGTCGAGGTCGGCCATCAGGCGGATGGGCTCGCCCGCGCCGCGCCCGCCCGGCAGCTTCGCCGCCTCGAGCGTGAACACCTTGCCGTCGCCGGCGAGGACGAGAATCTTCGACGTCGTTTCGGCGAAGAACGACGTCTTCAGCGCGTCGTCGCCCTTGAAGGCGGCGCCGGAGAGATCAGCGAGGTGGCCCTTGAGCGCGCGGATCCAGCCCTTCTGCGTCACCAGAATGGTCACCGGCTCGCGCTCGATCATCGCCTCGGCGAGATCGACCACCACCTCGGGGGGCTCCTCGAACGTGGTGCGCCGCTTGCCGAGCTTGGTCTCCGGGCCGTATTTCTTCTTCACGTCGCGGATTTCGTAGGCGATCGCCTGCCACTGTTTCTTGTCGCTGGCGATCAGCGCCTCGATCGCGCCCTTCTCTTCGGTCAGCGCCTTCTGCTCCTTGCGCAGCGCCATTTCCTCGAGGCGGCGCAGCGCGCGCAGCCGGGTGTCGAGGACGTAATTGGCCTGCGTCTCCGAAAGCGAGAAGCGCGCCATCAGCGCCGCCTTCGGCTCGTCGTCCTCGCGGATGATGCGGATCACCTCGTCGAGATTGAGAAAGACGACGATCATCCCCGCCAGCAGTTCGAGCCGGCGCTCGATCGCGGCGAGGCGGTGGGCGGAGCGGCGCAGCAGCACCGCGCGGCGATGGTCGAGCCATTGCTGCAACGCCTCGGAAAGGCCGATGACGCGCGGCGTCACGCCGTCGACCAGCACGTTGATGTTGACCGCGACGCGCGTCTCCAATTCGCTGAGCTTGAAGAGCTGCTCCATCAGCATCGCCGGCTCGACGGCGCGCGTGCGCGGCTCCAGCACGATGCGCACGTCCTCGGTCGACTCGTCGCGCACGTCGCCCAAGAGATGCGCCTTGCGCTCGTTGAGCAGATTGGCGAGCTGCTCGATCAGGCGCGATTTTTGCACGCCATAAGGGATTTCCGTGACGATCACGACCCAGCCGCCGCGCCCGGTCTCCTCTTTCGTCCATCGCGCGCGCAGGCGGAACGAGCCGCGCCCGGTGCGATAGGTCTCGGCGATCGCCGCGCGATCGTCGACGACGATTCCCCCCGTAGGGAAGTCCGGCCCCGGCGCGAAGGTCAGCAGCGCCTGCGTCTCCGCCTTGGGATGGGCGATGAGATAGAGCGCGGCGTCGCAGAGTTCCGCGACGTTGTGCGGCGGGATCGAGGTCGCCATGCCGACCGCGATGCCCTGCGCGCCGTTGGCGAGCAGGTTGGGGATCGCCGCGGGCAGGACGACCGGCTCCTTCGCATCGCCCGAGTAGTTGTCGCGCCAGTCGACCGCTTCCTCGTCTACGCCCTCGAGCAGCAGGCGCGCGACGTCGGTCATGCGCGCCTCGGTGTAGCGGTAGGCGGCGGCGTTGTCGCCGTCGATGTTGCCGAAATTGCCCTGCCCCTCGATCAGCGGATAGCGCGAGGAAAAGTCCTGGGCGAGGCGCACCAAGGCCTCGTAGATCGCCTGGTCGCCGTGGGGATGGAACGAGCCCATCACATCGCCGACGATCTTGGCGCATTTCTTGAAGGCGGTGCCGGGATCGAGCTTGAGGATGTGCATGCCGTAGAGGATGCGCCGATGCACGGGCTTCAGCCCGTCGCGCGCGTCGGGCAGCGCCCGGCCCATGATGGTGGAGAGCGCATAGGCGAGATAGCGCTCCTCCAGCGCCTCGCGAAGGGGAACGTCGATCGGCGCCGCGGGCGGCGGCGGTGCGGGAGGAGCGGCTCTGGCCATGGGCGCAGGGGTTAGCCGCTAGGGCGAGTCGCGGCAAGGGCGGCGGCGCCCCGCGTCCCCTCTCCCGCATAGCGGGAGAGGGCCAGGGTGAGGGTTTTGGCCGCCAGGCGCGGCGGCAAATTTCTCCAAGGAATTCCAAGGAAATTCCAAGCCTTTCCAAGGAAAAACAAAGCTTTTCCAAACTTTTCCAAGGAAATTCCAAGCTTTTTCCTTGGGCGTTTCGTTTGAAATCAAGGGCTTGGCGGCGAAAACCGCGGATTTCGTGTTTTCCGAATGAACGACCCGGTTCGATAGCCGGGGCGAACGGGCGACCGCCGGCGTCTGGTGACTTCAGCTCCTGGTCTCGAGCGGTTGCGCGACAAGTTTCACCTTAGCACGGGTTCTGCTTTTCCAAAAACAAAAGTCGGCCATCGCGCATCCCCTCTCCCGCGTCGCGGGAGAGGGCCAGGGTGAGGGTCTCGGCCACCCTGTGCAACGCGGCAAGGCCCTCATCCGCGCCTCAGCGACGCCCGCGCATCCAGTGTCCGCCGCCGAAGTGCGCGAAGCGCGGCCCGGCGAAGCCTCGATAATGGGCGAAGCCGCGCCCGTAGCCGTAGTAGCCGTAGCCGCCGTAGGGATAGCCGTAGGCGTAAGCCGGGCCGCCGTAATACGGCCCGCACGAGCCGTAGTAGTCGTACGGATCGCAGGCGTAGCCGTAATCATACGAGTTGGCGACGGCGAGCCCGAGGATTCCGAGCGCCGCGCCGGCGAAGAGGGCGCCGCCGGGGCCCCATCCGTAGCCGCCACGGCCGCGCCAGCCGCCGTAGTGACGCCACGCCGCGGGCGTGACGAGATGAGACCCGCCCGCCGTCGCCGCGACCGTCATCGGGCTCGAGGCGGGAAGCGCGCTCGCCGCGGTCGGCATGGCGAGGGCGAACGAAGCCGCCAGAGCCAAGGCTCGCATCGAGGGACGAAGAACGCCGTTCGTCATGGCGCAACCTCCATTGCTATGCGGCGCGTCGCGCCGCCGGGTGTCCCCCCTCCTTGCTCTTTCAGGTAGGATCGCGCTGACGGGTCCGCAGCCCCGCGCAGCGATCACATTCGCGTGCGCCTCGCCTTTGAGGGGCGGACGCAGTCGGGGGTGTCCTGCGAGAAGTCTCTGCGAGGAAATTCTGCTTGCGAAATAGCGCGGACCCTCGACTCTGACGAGCCAGCGGCAGAGTATATATTCTCCCGGCAAGGCGAACTTGCGGCAGACGCGCGACACGGAGGCTGATTTTGAATATGACTCCAGAGGATCGCCAATACGCGAGCTTGTTCATACCTTTCGCTCTGTCGAAAATCGATAACCTACAAGCGGATGGCACGAAATTCGTGCATTACACCACTGCTGAGACAGCAATGAGCATAATACAAACACGTCGCGTTTGGATGCGGAACGCCAAGACAATGAATGATTTTTCGGAGATTGAGCACGGCAAGCGTTGTCTTTTCCCCGCCTACAAGGATGAGGCGATCGGAGGTCGCTTGCGCGCTTTTATGAACAACATCTATCCAAATTTTTCACAACGTCTTGAGACCCTTTTCAATGGTTGGCTACCGCACTTTGAGCAAGATACCTATCTGACTTCGCTTTCCGAACACGACTCCTCGGAAGACCTGCTTGGCCGACTCTCAATGTGGCGTGCGTACTGCCCTCGTAACGGCGTCGCTTTGGTAATCAGCACTGCCCCGTTCACGCGTGCAAGCGACTCCTTGAAGGCTTATTCCAGTCCGATGTCGTATTTGTCGCCGCAACATTTCGGCGAAGAGTTTAGCAAACTCATAGATAATCTTATTACAAATGAGCAGACAGTGAGAACTTACTCGGAGGATAAGCTTCTCGGATCCGTTTTCACTATGTTCAAATTCGCAATACTTTGCACGAAGCATCCAGGATTTGCGGAAGAGCGCGAATGGCGGATACTCTATTCACCGACGCAAGAGCTATCACCCGTAATCGAGTCTGGCTTCGCGACAGTACAAGGCATTCCGCAGGAAATATATAAAATTCCACTTACAAACGATCCAGAGAACGGGCTTTTTCAAGCCGACATACCCAACCTTCTTCAGAGGATCATTATCGGACCTACGCAGCAGCCCTTCACAATTTGGCGGGCATTTCGCAATTACCCACCCCTTATTTGATGAGGCGGACGCTTGCGGCTCGGAGCGCGTTCAAGCCAGGATTCCGACGATCACGGCGAAGGGGTTCGCGCCTTTGAGCCTTGCGGTGTCGACGGTTG